>NZ_JAOTID010000001.1:300000-600000 GCF_026163695.1 Shumkonia mesophila
TCGCCCTGGAAGCTGGCGGTATCGGTGCCGGCGCCGCCGGTGATCGTATCGTCGCCGCCGCCGCCGAAGAAGTAGTCGGTGCCGGCGGTGCCGTTGAGGGTGTTGGCATCATCCAGTACGGCGTAGGGATCGGGCAGGGTGTCGGGATAGGTCACATCGTGGGCGACGTCCCAGCCGATGACGGCGGAAACCTTGATCGCGGTGTATTCGCCGTCGGCGTCGACCTTGCCGTCGAAATAGGGCCGCGTGCCGAAATCCTCGCCCGCTTCCGTGCGCGGATCATCTTCGGGATCGGTGCCGAACCGGCCGGCGATCGCCCCGTCGCCGAGGTTGCCGAGCAGGTTGTCGTGCAGCGACTGAGCGCGGCCACTCGGCACCTTGACGATGTCGAGCAGCGCCTGGCCGCCGGCTTGCAGATAGGCGGCATAGTCGTTGCCGAGAGAGACGAACGAGGTGTTGATCGCCACGTTGTAGTAGTCGCCCGAACCGACGTAGAGCTGGTCAAGCTGGATCCAGAAGGCGGCAAAGGCGTCCGTGTGGCTGCCGTCCACCGTCAAATTGTCGGGGATCAGCGACTTCTCGAGGCCGGCGAATTCCAGGCCCAGCAGGTTCTCGACGCTGGCGGCCGCGCCGTCGGCAGGCAGGGTGAGCCCGGCGTTGATGACGTCGACGGCGCCGTCGCCGACGATGGTCAGCGTGCCGTTGGCCTGCGAGATGACGTCGATCTGGGTGGCGTCCAGCGTGATGTCCTGGCCTTCGGCGGTGGTGATCTGCGTCAGGTTGCCGAGGTTGACGAACGCCACGTCGGCGTCGGCGCCCAGGCCGGACAGGTCGACCGAAGTGTAGGAGGCCGGCAGCTTGCTCATGTCGATTTGCAGCACGCCGTCGGCGTCGACATAGACGGCAGCCTCGGTGGCGAGGGTGGCGTCGGCCCCCATGATGGTGACGGCCTTGTCGAGCGTCAGCGTGGTTTCGGTCGTGGCGAAGCCGCCCTTCACCAGGATGACGTCGCCCACCTCGGCATCCGCCACCGCGGCGCTGATCGAGTCGTGGTTGACGTCGTGGTCGGGATCGGCCGTGTTGGCGACGATGATGTCGGCGGTCTTGACCGCCGTCTGGGTCTCGGCGACGACGTCGCCGGAGGCGATGTCGGTGACCGTCAGCGTCAATTCGTAGGTGCCCGCGGCATCGGGATCGAACGCCCCGTCGGCGGCCAGCCATTTCAGGTTCTGCGAGTTCTGGAGACCGCTGGTCCCGTTGGCCGTGCCGTCGTAGTAGTCCTCGTTCACCCTATCTTCGAAATCGTTCACGTCGAAGTCGGCGAGGACCGTCGTGCGGGTACCGTCAAGGCCGACGAATTCCACCGTAATCTTGACGTCGTAGTCGGCGATGGTCGCGTCTTCGCCGTAGGAAATGACGCTGTAGTCGAGGTTCCACAACGCGCCGACCACGCCGCCGGAACTGGTGGTGATGCCGGTCTCGGCGTAATACGTGCTGCCGTCGGGATCGAGATCGCCGTTGTAGCGCAGCTTGGCGCGCAACGCCGCTTCGATGCCAGCGGTCGGGTTGTCGGTGACGGTGAAGTTGATGTCGGAATTGCCGCTGCCCGGGTGGAAGCCGTCGGTGCCGCCGCCCACTTCCGGCGCCGCGTGGGCGATCTGGGCGTCGTATTTGGTGACGCCATAGTCGCTGGCCACCACGATATCGGCGCCCGGCGCCGCGTTGGCGACGGCATCTTCGTAGCTCGACCAGATGACGTTGCCGCCGACGACAAGCGCGCCTTCGCCGTCGACGAACGTGTTGTTGAGCAGCACGGCCGCGAGGTCGATGTCGCCGCTGTTGTCGAACACCTGCGCTTCGTTGTCGTCGAAGGTGTTGCCCTCGATGGTGACGTCGGAGGGCTCGTAGCCGTCCTTGCCGATGCGGATCGCATAGGTGTCGCGCCCGTCGCCGTCGGCGCCGTTGTCGTGGATGGTGTTGCCGGTGATGTCGACGCCGGTGACGTTGTAGGAAACGTAGATGGCGCCGTTCTCGCTGTTGCTGCCGGACACGTCGTTGTCGCTGACGACGACGTCGCTCATGTAGACGGTGATGCCGTCCTGGGCGGTGTCGTGGACGGTGTTGCCGGTCACCGTGGCGCCGGTGGTGGCGGCATCGCTGCCGCCCTTGTCGCCGACCTTGATGCCGTCGTTGGCCTCGATGTTGTAAACGAGGTTGCCGGAAATCGTCGTCCCTTCGGCGTTATAAACGTAGATGCCGGCGTCGGGCGAGCCGAGGTCGTGGACCTCGTTGTTGGCGATGGTGCCGTCGACCGAATGGGTTTCCTCGTTGCCAGACAGGTTGATGCCGTCGCCCTCGGTGTCGTAGACGACGTTGAACTCGACCCTGGCGCCGTCGGTGGACTTGAGCTGGACGCCCTCGTCGCCGGTGGAGCCGTGGACGATGTTGTAGCTGACGACCGGGTCCTCGATCAGGTCCGTCGTCTCGTTGGAACGGATCAGGTCGCCGGTGCCGTTGCGCACCTCGAAGCCGCTGACCGTCACGCCGTCGGCGGCGATGACGATGAGGTTGGCCAGCGTGCCGCCGCCGTCGATGATGCTTTCCCCGGCGCCGCCCGCCGTGCGCAGGCCCGCCGCCGTGCGCGGATCGACGTCGGCCTGGGCGCCCAAAAGCGTGATCGACTTGTCGATGACGATGGTTTCCGAGAGGTCGTAGGTGCCGGCCGCGACATAGATGGTGTCGCCGTCGGAAGCCGCATCGATGGCCGCCTGGATCGACATGCCGGGCAGCACATGGAAGCCGTCGGCGAACTTCAGGACCTCGACGTTGGAAAGCGTGTCGGTCCCCTCGTCGCCGTTGGCCGCGTCGGTGTCGGTAACGGTGATGGTGCCGTTTTCGTTGGCGGTGACGGCATAGCCCGCCCAATCGCCGTCGAAACTGGCGACGTCGTCGGCGTCGCCGCCGTCCAGCGTGTCGTCGCCGGTGCCGCCGATGAGGGTGTCGGTGCCGGCGCCGCCGGTGACGGTGTCGTTGCCGGCGCCGCTCTCGATAATGAAGCCGGCCGATCCCGCCTGCGAGGAGGCCGCGCCGTCGAACGTATCGGCGCCGTCGGTCATAACCAGGGTGACCGCGATGGGCGAGGCGTTGAAGTAGGGCGCGTTGCCGTAGTCGGTGACCGCCACGTCCTCGATGGTCACGTCGGAGGCGCCGGCATCGGTGAACTTGATGCCGTTGTAGGTGCCGTCGATGGTGCCGTCACTGATCGTCACGCCGGTCAGCGTCGCCGCCGGATTGCCATAGTTCGTGCCGTCGTCGCGCGCCTTGATGGCGATGGCGGCGCCGGTCGGATCGGACGTGGTGTCGGCCCCATAGCTGTGGCCGACGTCGGTCAGCGTGAAGTCGGTGATGGTGATGTTGCTGTAGTCGCCGTACTTGACGTTGAGCTCGATGCCGTTGCCATAGACGCCGTTGCCGCCGAAGGGCGTGTTGCGGCCGTATTCGCCGACGTCGGTCATCTCGACGCCGGTGATCAGCAGATCCTGCGCCTGCTCCAGGTAGACGCCCTTCTCGTTCAGGTGCTCGAAGGTGAGGCCGGAAATCGTGACGTCCTCGAACGCGCCGGTGCCCACGAAGGTGGTACCGTCACCGTCGCCATCGGCGTCCTGCTTGCTGGCGTTGATCGTGATGCCCTGGTAGCCGTGGGTGATCGAGCCGCCCTCGATGGTGAGGTTGGTGATCGTCGGGCCGACGCCGTTCATCGTCGGATAGCCGTTGGTGATGCCGGTGATCGACTGGGTGATGTCGACGTCGGCAATCGTCGTGCCGTCGGTGGTGCCGAGCACGATGGCGTTCTTGAAGCCGGTGAGGGTCAGCCCCTCGAGGGTGACGTTGTCCGCCGCAATCGTGATGCCGTCGGTGCCGGAATAGCCGGTCGCCGTTTCCAGCCAGACGTCGAGGTCGCCGCTCACCGGCGGCGTGCCGGTGATGGTGCCGGCGATGACGGTGCCTTCCGAGCCGACGAGTTTGATCCCATCCGTCGCGATGGCGAGGTTTTCGGCATAGGTGCCGGGCGCGATCAGGATGGTGTCGCCCTCGGCCGCCGCGTCGATGGCCGACTGGATGGTGGCGTAGTGGCTGTTGCCGCCGACCAGCAGGATGCGGCCCTCGCCGCCATGCTGGATGGCCTCGACCGCCGAAACGTGGTCGGTGCCCTCGGTGCCGGCCGAAACCGTCCACTGGCCGCTGCCGGCGTCGTAGCTGACATCGCTGGTGGTAAGCGCCGTCTCGTAAACCGCCGTGTCGTCGCCCGCCCCGCCGTCGATGGTGTCGTCGCCGGCCCCGCCGGTCAGCGTATCGTCGCCGTCGCCGCCGAGCAGCGTGTCGTTGCCGGCCCCGCCCGAAAGCGTGTCGTCGCCGGCGCCGCCGGTCAGCACGTTGTCGCCGGCATCGCCGGTCAGCGTGTCGGCCAGCCCCGAACCGGTGACGTTCTCGATGCCGGAAAGGGTGTCGCCCAAGGCGTCGCCGCCGGACTGCGCGGCGGTGCTGCCGAGGTCCACGGTCACGCCCTCCGCCGAGTCGGCATAGCTCGCCGTGTCAAGGCCGGCACCGCCGTCCAGGACATCGGCGCCGGTGCCGCCGGTCAGCGTATCGTCGCCGTCGCCGCCGTAGAGCGTGTCGGTCCCGCCGGCACCGACGAGCGTGTCGGCCCCGTCGCCGCCGTAGTAATAGTTGTCGACACCGGTGCCGGTGAAGGCGTTGGCCTCGTCCAGAACCGCGTAAGGCCCATCCAGATCGGCGGTGTAGTCATAGCCGTGCGCCAGATCCCAGCCGATGACGGCGGCCAGCGCGGCGGCGTTGCTGTAGAGGCCGGTCGAGGCATTGACGGTCCCTTCGAAATAGGGACGGCTGCCGAATACCTTGGCCGCCTCGCTGCGTGGATCATTCGCCGGGTCGCTGCCGAAGCGGCCGACGATCACGCCGTCCTGCAGGTTGCCGAGAATGTTGTCGTGGAGCGACTGCTGGCGTCCGGCGTAGTTCGGGGTGCCGGTCTTGGTCTGCACAACGTCGAGGATGGGGGCCCCGCCCGCTTCCAGATAGGCGACGTAGAGGTTGCCCAGTTCGGCGAAGGCCTGGTTGATGCCGACGTCGCTGCCAAGCGGGCTCGTGGCGTAGTACTTCTGGTCCAGGCTGATCCAGAACAGCTTGAACTTGTCGGCCTCGGTGCCGGTGACATCGACGACGTCCCAGACCGCCTCGGGGCTGTTGCTGCCATCGACCGTGATGTTGGAAATGTCGATGTTCGGAAGCGCCTGATTTTCCGTGCTCAGCGCGTCGAACGCCACGTCGACGACAAGCGTCGCATCGGGATCGACGTCGATGCTGGCGCCGTCGACCTGCTCGGCGGTCATCTTCAGTTCGGCGTCGGCGGCGACGACGAGGGGGCTTTCCGCGAACTCCAGGGTGGCGGCGATGCCGGTGAGATCGACCGATCCGGTGACGTCGCCGGTGATCGCCACGGTGCCGTCGCCGACGACCGTCTGGCCGTCGGCCTGCTCGGCGGTCAGCGTCAGCGTCGCGCCCTCGGCCACGAAGACGGTGTCGTCGGCGAACTCGAGCGTGCCCTCGATGCCCGAAAGGTCGGTGTCCTCGCCGACATAGACGGCCGGGCCGGCTTCGAGGTTGTCCCAGTAGATGTCGTAGGTGCGGCCCGCGTCCGGGTCGTCGGGCACCTGGTTGTAGCCCTGCAGGATGACCTTATCGATCTCGACCGCGTCGTAGACGCCCGAGGTGTAGGTGGCGTCGCCGACCTGATAGAGGAAGGTGCCGTCGGCCTGCAACGTGACGGTCAGGGTGTAGAACTGATCGTAGGCGAAGTCGGAAGGCAGACCGAAGTCGTGCCAGCCGCTGTCGCTTTCCCAGGCCCGGAAGGTGGCCACGCCATTCAGCGTCGAGAACTCGATGATCGGATAGTTGACGATCTCTCCGGCGGCGTCGGTCGCCACGCCCCAGAAACCGGCCCAGCGGAAGCTGCCGTCTTCGCTCGGCGACCAGTTCGACGGGATGTAGAGATCGACCGACATCTCGGTGGCGCCGTCGAGAAGATCGAACTGGCGGCCCTGCGTCTGGTAGAACGCCTGCGAAGTCTTGTCGTCCTCGCTGATGCCCTGCTTGAGGACCGGGTTGCCCTCGAAGGTCGTGTCGTCGACCTCGAACCCCGCCGGCTCGCTGCGGTCGACGATCCAGCCGCCGTCCTCGTCCAGGACCACCTCGTTGTCGAACCCGTCGGCGAAGGTGCCGCCGATGATGACCGTGCCGTCGCCGCCGACGCTCTGCTCATGCGCCTGCTCGGCGGTCAGGGTCAGGGTCTTGCCGGCCTCGACCTCGTCGGGCAGCGAGAAGCCGCCCGCGAGCGTGGCGCCGCTGAGATCCAGGCTGGACGCGATGCCCGAGAAGTCGGCGTCGTCCTCGAAGGTGCCGGTCACGACCAGCGTGCCGTCGCCGCCGATTTCCCGGCCGTTTGCCTGCTCGGCTGTCAGGGTCAGTTGGGCCCCGTCCCCAATATTCAGAGGAGCCTCCCCGAAGGTTAGGGAGGCAGCAATTCCGGTAAGGTTGACGATTCCTGCGACATCGCCGGCAATCGTCACCGTACCCTCGCCACCAATGTTCTGGCCGCTCGCCTGCGCAGCTGTCAGGGTCAGAGTCCTTTCCGCGCCAACCTCTTCATTCAGAATGAAGTCGCCGGTCAGGGTAGCGCCGCTGAGATCGAGGTTGGCCGTGATGGCCGAGAAATCGCCGTCTTCGACCGTGCCGGTCACCACGACGGTGCCGTCGCCATCGACCGTCAGGCCGTCGGCCTGCGCCGCGGACAGAATCAGGGTGTTGTCTTCACCGAGTCCGGCCACTTCGAGGGCGACGGTGGGATTCAGGCCCGAAAGATCCAGCGTATCCGCCGGCAACGCCGACATGTCGATGCGAAGCACGCCGTCGTCATCGTAGACGATGCCGGCATAGTCGTACTCGCCGGGTTCACTGCCAGTAAGCAGGGTCAGCGCCTTGTCGAGAATCAGGGTCTCCGCATCGGCGTCGTTCGCCACGATCACGTCGCCGGCCGCGGCGGCGGCGATGGCCGCCTGGAGGGTGGCGTATTGCGCCACGCCGTGGGCGTCCGCCTCGCCGTCGTCCTCCTCCTCACGCGACCCGTCGACGATGGCGCCCGGCTGGACGTCGACCACGATCGTCGTCTCGCCGACCAGTTCGCCGGAAACGGGATCGGCGACGGTCAGGGTGAACCGGTATTCGCCCGGCATGCGCGGGTCGAAGCCGAAACCGCTGAAGAAATCATCCCAGAAGTCGAAGCCGAGGTTCTGCGAATCCTGCAGGACGGTCAGGTCGGAGACCGCATCCTGCTGTTCCGGGGTGTAGCCCGGGATGGCGTTGAAATCGAGGACGAAGGGAGTGCCTTCACCCGACGCCGGATTCGTGTCGAGGGCCAGCTTGACGTCGAAATCACCGATGGTCTTGCCGCTGTCGGTCAGATCGATGCTGTACTCGATGTTCCACTTGGCGCGCAGCGGGTCGATGTTGCCGGGCACGGCGCTTTGCTGGCCGGCCCCGGCCTCGGCGTGGTAGGAGCCCATGTCAGGCGACAGGTCGTTGCCCAGATAGGCTTCCTTGGCCTTCAGGCCAACCTCGATGCCGTCCGGGTTGGTATCGATGACAAAGCCGGTGCTGGCGTTGCCGGTACCGACGTTGAAGCCGTTGGCAAGGGTGGCGTTGAAGGCCAGCGTCGAGCCGTCGCCGAAGACGATCTTTTCGACGTTGGCCAGCGTATCGGTTCCCTCGTCGCCGTCGACGATCCAGGTTCCGGCCTCGCTGTCATAGGAAAGGTCGAAGCCGCCGCGCTCGCCGTTGTAGGCCACCGTGTCGGTGCCGGCGCCGCCGTCGATCACATCGTTGCCGCCACCGCCGTAGAGGTAATTGTCGGCGGCCGTGCCGGTCAGCGTATTGTCGCCGTTCAGCCCGGCGTAGGGCCCCGGCAGGGTGTCGGGATAGGCGATGCCGTGGGCGATGTCCCAGGCGATGACGGCGGACGCGGTCAGGTCCGGATAGACGCCGTCTTCCAGATAGCCGGGGAGGGCCGGCCGGTCGCCGAATTCCTGGGCCTCGGGACTGCGCGGGTCTTCCAGCGGCGGCACCTTGTTGAGGAACCGGCTGTTGATCGCCGCGTCGCTGAGGTTGTTGAGCAGGTTCTCGTGCAGGCTCTGCTGGCGGGAATCGAAGGCGGGAGTGCCCTCGCCCCCCACCAGGATCTTGGTTTGCACGACGTCGAGGATCGGCGGGTTGTCGTCGGCGGTGCCGAGGACATTGTCGGCTCCGTCGAGATAGTCGACATAGAGGTTGGCGAGTTCGACGCCCGCCCTGTTGACGTCTGCATTCTGGCCGAGCGGAGCGGATGCGTAATAGGCGGCGTCCTGGTTCGTCCAGAACAGCTTGAACTTGTCGGCGTCGCTGCCGGACGCGATTTCGACATGATTCCAGACATCGACGAGGTCGCTCAGAATATTGTGGCCGCCGACCGTGACGCCGGCGAGGTCATAGACCGGCAACGCCTCGTTGTCCGAATCCAGCTCATCGAACGCCACGTCGACGACAAGCGTCGCATCGGGATCGACGTCGATGTTGGCGCCGTCGACCTGCTCGGCGGTCATCTTCAGTTCGGCGCCGGCGGCGACGGTCAAGGTGACTTCCGCGAATTCCAGGGTGGTGGCGATGGCGGTAAGATCGACCGATCCGGTCACCTCGCCGGTGATCGCCACGGCGCCGTCGCCGACGACGGTCTGGCCGTCGGCCTGCTCGGCGGTCAGGGTCAGGGTCTTGCCGGCCTCGACGTCGGCGGGCAGCGAGAGGCCGCCCGCGAGCGTGGCGCCGCTGAGATCCAGGCTGGACGTGATGCCCGAGAAGTCGGCCTCGCCCTCGAAGGCGCCGGTCACGACCAGCGTGCCGCCGCCGCCGATTTCCCGGCCGTTTGCCTGCTCGGCTGTCAGGTACAGCATCCCGCCGTCCTGTACGGCGAAGTCTATGTCGCCGGTGATCTTGGACAGCAGGCTGTCGAAGCTCGCCTCCGCATTGCCGGTGAGGACCAGCGTGCCGGTGCCAGTGATTTCGTCATAAGCCATCGCCTCGGCAACCGTCAGTTCCTTCGGACCATCTAGAGTCAGGATCTCGTCGGTCGGCGGCAGCGTAACGGCGAGCGCCGGGTCGATGCCGCTGAGGTCGATGCCTTCCACGCTGTCGCCGGTGATGACGACGGCGCCGTTGCCGGTGATGGTCACGCCGTCGGCCTGCGCGGCGGTCAGCGTCAGCGTATTGCCGGCCGCGACGGTGAGGGTGACGTGGCCGAGATCGGTGGCGGCGGCGAGCGTAATATCGCCGACGATGGCCGCGGTCAGCGTGCCGGTGGCGGTGATCGCGCTCAAATCGACCGCCGTCTCGCCCAGCCCGGTAAGGGTGACGTTGCCGGCGCCGGTGATGATCTGGCCGTCGCCCTGGGCGGCGGTCAGCGTCAGGGTCTGCCCGGAGGCGACCTGGAATTCGTCGACGACGTCGAAGTTGGCGGCCGTGATATTGATGCTGGCCGTCACCGTGGCGGTGACGGTGCCGGCCGCCGTGACGCCCGTCAGAACCGTCGCGGCGGTCAGGCCGGCGACGGTGACGTTGCCGGCGCCCGCGATGGCGGTGCCGTCGGCCTGGCCGGCGGACAGAGTCAGAGTCTGGCCGGAGGCGACGGTGACGGCGAAGGCGCCGAGGTCGGTGCCGGCGTCGAGCACGGCCGTCGCCGTCACCTGGACGGTCTTGGTCCCGGTCACCGCGATGGCGGAAAGATCGACCTCGGCGGCGCCGAGGCCGGTAACGATGACGGCCCCGTTGCCGGTGACGATCAGGGTATCGGCCTGCGCCGCGGACAGGGTGAACGTCGCCCCAGTGACGGTGACGTCGAAATCGCCGAGGTCGGTGCCGGCGGCCAGCGTCAGCGAGCTGCCGACCTGCAAGGTCTTGGCGCCGTCGACGGCGACCCCGGAAAGGTCGACCGCCGTCAGGCCGAGGTTGGTGACGGTGACGGCGCCGGCGCCGCTGATATCCAGGCCGTTGGCCTGCGCCGCCGTCAGGGTCAGCGTGCCGGCATCGACAACGATGTCGAAGCCGCCGAGCTTGGTGCCGGAAGCCAGGGTCGTCGAGCCGCCCACGTGCGCCTCGAGGGCGCCGGTCGCCGTGACGGTCGAAAGATCGACCGCGGTGGCGCCAAGGCCGGTGACGGTGACGCCGCCGGCGCCGGAAATCGCGTGGCCGGCGGCCTGGGCCGCCGACAGGGTCAGGACATGGCCGCCGTCCACCGCCAGGCCGAAGGTGCCGAGGTTGGTGTCGGCGTGGAGCGTGGTGTCGGCGGTTACGGCGATGCTGCGGCCGCCGGTGACCGTGACCTTGGAAAGGTCGACGGCCGCGCTGCCGAGGCCGGTGACGGCGACGGCGCCGGCGCCGGTGATCGGGGTGCCGGAGGCCAGGGCGGCGGTGAGAGTGAGAGTCTGGCCGGTGGCGACCTGGAACGCCTCGACCGTGTCGAGGTTGGCGTTGGCGGAAATGTCGACGCTGCCGGTCACTGTCGCCGTCAGGATGCCGGCGGGATCGACGGCGGAAAGGTCGGTGGCGGCGGCAAGCCCGATGACGGTGACCGCGCCGGCGCCGCCGATGGTGGCGCCATCCGCCTGCGTCGCGGCGAGGGTCAGCGCGCCGGTCACCGTGACCGCGACGTCGCCCAGGATGGTGCCGGCGGCAAGCGTAACGGTGCCCGCGACGGCGGCGCTGGCCGAGGCGGCGATGCCCGAAAGGTCGGCCGTGGCGGCGGCGAGGTCGGTGACGACGACGGAACCGGTGCCGCCGATGGTCTTGCCGCTGGCCTGCGCGGCGCTGAGGGTCAGGGTATGCGCGGCGGTGTCGACGGTGAAGCCGCCGAGGTTGGCGCCGGCGGCCAGCGTGGCATCGTCCGCCAGCAGGGCGGTCTTGGCGCCGGTGACCGCGATGGTCGAAAGATTCACGTCGAGGGCGTCGCCGGCCAGCCCGGCGACGGTGACCGCGCCGGCGCCGGTGATCGGCAGCCCGGCCGCCTGCGCGGCGCCAAGCGTCAGCGTGCCGGTGCTGGCGACCTGATAGGCATCGACGGCGTCGAGATCGGTGTTGAGGGTGATGTCGACGGTACCCGTGACCGTGGCGGTCAGCGTGCCGGTGGTGGTGACGCCGGAAAGGTCGGTGTCGCCCGCCAGCCCGGCAACGTAAAGGTTGCCGGCGCCGCCGACGGCGCGGCCGTCGGCCTGGGCTTCGGACAGGGTGAGCGTGCGCCCGGCGGGAACCGCGAAGGCGATGCCGGCGTCGATGGCCCCGAAGGTCATCGCCGAAGCGTCGCCGCCGAAGGTGAGCGTCGCCGAGGTGGCGCCGTCCGCCAGGGTGACGTCGCGCCCGTCGAGTTGGGCGCGGCTGAGGCTGACGTTGGCGCCCTCGTCAAGGACGAGGTCGACGGACCCGAGATCGGTGAGGCTGTCGAGCGCGAACGCGCCGGAAACCGTGGCGCTCGCGGTCAGCGTCCCGGCGATGCCGGAAAGATCGACCGCGGCGGTGCCGAGGTCGGTGATCTCCACCGAACCCGTGCCGGTGATGGTCATACCGTCGGCCTGGGCGGCCGTCAGGGTAAGGGTGGCGCCTGCGGCAACGGTGAGGCTGACGTTGCCGAGATCCACGGCCGACAGATCGGTAAGATCCAGGTTTTCCCCGGTAGCAACTTGGATCGTTACGCTGGCCGCCGTGATGCCAGACAGGTTGAGATCCGTCAGACCATTATCCAGCGCATCCGCCAAGTCGGTAATCGCGACAGTCCCGGTACCGATGATGGTACCGCCATTGGCCTGAGCGGCGGTCAGCGTCAGGATATGGCCACTGGTATCGATCGAATAAGCGCCGTACTCGATGTCGACATCGCAAACCGATTCGTCACCCCCGGTCGTGACCGTCGACAGATCAATGTCGGCACCAAGCAAGATGTTGCCGCCGAACCGGATGGTCACGACGTCGTCTGCCTCGAACGTGCCGATAACGCCGTCGGGAGCTGTATCGGGATTGGTGACCGCAGCAGCAAGTGCTGCGAACTGGGTCCCGTTGAAAACGGTGGTTTCTGGCTGGTAAACGACCCGGTCGGCGCCGAAACCGCCAAGGGGAGCGCTGTCATCCGCTCCGAGCAGCACGATGACCGCCGTTTCGCCCGGGCCGGCCGTTGGCAGATTGATCGTCAGATCAGGTTCCGTGTCGTGGACCAGCGTGACGACGTTGCCGACGGTGCTACCGACGGTATAGCCATCGGCAAGGATGCGCACTGTCGGCGGAGTGCTGCCACCCGGTTCGAAAGTCAGTTCTGTCAGGGAAAGGGTGTCGTCAACGCTGTTGGCGAAGAAGGCGGCGTCGAGAGTGATGACGATCTCGCCAGCCCCCTCCAAGGCCGCCAAGTCGTCACCGAGTTCGAGGAACTGGCTAGCCGACATGGCGATAGTGGAGTTCACCTCGACGTTCTCGACGCCGGAAATGGTCGCGCGCGAAATGTCGACGGTGCCGTTGCTGGCCTCCAGCGTATCATTGCCGCCGTCGAGGGCGACTGTGCTGCCGTCGGCCAAAATGAGGGTATTGCCAGCGTTCGCCCCGAAGTCGAACACGACGTGGTCGTTGCCACCGCCCAGCGACGAGATCTTCACGTCAATCGTGGCGGTGGTCACACCTCCGCCAAAAGCGCCGCTTACGTCGACAATGAGGGTGTTAGCCTCGGCGGTACCCGTGATGCCGCCGGTCAGCGCATCGACCTGAGCATAGGTCAGATGGAATTCCGAGGTGTTGGGCAGATTCAGGGCATCGCTGGGCAGGTCGAGCGTGGCATCGGTCAGGTCAATCGACGCGACGCTCCAGTTTGCGAAGTCCGCCGCGTCGTCCAGCGTACCGGAGGTAATAACCAATGTGCCGTCGCCGCTGATGGTCAAACCGCTGGCCTGCGCCGCCGTCATCGACACCGTCTGGCCGGCCGCGATGATAAGGGTTGCGGTACCCAAGTCGGTGCCGCTGTCGAGGATGGCGTTGCCGGTAGCTGTAACGGTTGCCGGGGCCGTAATGCCCGACAGATCGACGGCGCCCGAGCCGAGGCCGGTGATGGCGACGGTGCCGGCGCCGGTAAGCGTCAGGCCGTTGGCCTGCGCCGCCGTCAGGGTCAGGTCGGTGGCTTCGGCGCCGTTCGGCACCGTCAGGTCGGCCGTCACGTAAGTGCTGAGGGAGCCCAGGGACGTCGCGTTGCCGGAGAGGGCCACCGTGCCGGTGCCGCCGATGGGGATGGCGCCGCCGTCGAGGTCGGCCAACTGAACCGTGGTGAGCGTCAGCGTGGCGCTGGCGGGAACCGTGATGTCCGCCGTGATGGCGCTGAGGTCGGCCCCCGCGGCATTGCCGGAAAGCGCGACGGTGCCGGCCCCGGTGATGGCGGTGTCGCCGGCCTGGGCGGCGGTCAGCGTCAGGGTCTGGCCGGCCGCTACGGCGACGGCATTGCCGGTGAAGTCGAGCGTGGCCGTGATGCCCGTGAGGTCGGCGCTGGCGGCGGCATCGCCGTCGAGCAGCACGCGGCCGGTGCCGGCGCCGGTGCTGGTGATGGTGGCGCCCGCCGCCTGGGCGACGGTAAGGGTGAGGGTGGCCCCGGTGGCCACCGCGATGGAGCCGCCGTCGAAGCTGACGGCCGAGGCGATGTCGGTGAGATCGGCGCTGGCCGCGACGTCGCCGGCGATCACCACGGCGCCGCCGGTGATGGTGGCGTCGCTGGCCTGGGCGGCGGTGAGGGTGAGCGTCTTGCCCACGCCCACCGTGAAGGTGTCGACGGGCAGCAGGTTAGCGTTGGCGGAAACGTCGAGGTCGACGGTCACCGTCGCGGTGACGGTGCCGGTCGTGGTGACGTCCGAAAGGTCGGTGGCGGCCGTAAGCCCGGTGACGGTGACGGCGCCGGTGCCGGCGATGGCGAGGCCGCTGGCCTGCGCCGCCAGCAGGGTCAGCGCGCCGGTCACTTCGTAGACGTCGACGGCGCCCAGGTTGGCGTTGGCGCTGACGTCGACGGTGGCCGTCACCGTGACGGTGAGGTCGCCGGTCGCGGTGACGCCGGAAAGGTCGGTCGTGGCGGTGATCGCGCTGACGTCGACGGCGCCGGCGCCGCCGATGGCGGTGCCGCTGGCCTGCGCGGCGGACAGAGTCAGAGTCTGGTTGGCGGCAACGGTGACGGCAAAATCGCCGAGATCGGTACCGGCCGCCAGGGTCGCCGTGGTCGGCACGGCGGCGGTCTTGGCGCCCGTCACCGTGATGTCCGAAAGGTCCACCTGGGCGCTGCCCAGCGCGGTGACGGCGACGGCGCCGGCGCCCGAGATGGTCAGGCCGTCGGCCTGCGCCGCGGACAGAGTGAGAGTCCCGGAAGGCACGGCGATGCTGCTGGAAATGCCGCTGAGGTCGTCGCCGTCCGGCACGGTACCGCCGGCAACCGAGACCGTGCCGGCGCCGGTAACGGCGAGCCCGTCGAGATCGGCCGCCGCCAGCGTCACGGTCTGGCCCGAGGCGGTGGTGATGCTGGCGATGCTGCCGAGGTCGGTGAAGCGCACCGCCGTGGTGCCGGGAATGCCGGAAATGTCGAGGGCGTTGACGGTCGACATCAAGGCGCCGTTGACGACCAGCGCGCCGTCGCTGGCGATGGTGACGGCCGGATCGCTTCCCGCCGCCTGCAGGCTGACCTTCTTGGAAAGGGTCAGCGTGCCGGAGGGGAAGGTGGTGCTGCCGGTCAGCAGGATGCGCTCGCCGGCCGTCGCCGCGTCGATGGCGGCCGTCAGGGTGGTGTAGTCGCTGCCGCCGCCGGCGATGCGCACGGTGAGATCGTTGAACTTGAGGATTTCGACGGTCTTCGCCGAATCGCTGTTGCCGCCGCCGGCGATGGTGAGGGTGACGTCGGTGCCGCCGCCGGTCGCCGTGATCGTGAAGTCGGCGAAGTTGCCGCTGAACTTGGCGGTGTCGATGCCGGCGCCGCCGTTCAGCGTATTGGTGCCGGCGCCACCGATCAGGGTGTCGTTGCCGGCGTCGCCGGAAAGGACGTCGTTCCCCGCGCCGCCGATCAGCATGTCGTTGCCGCCGCCGCCGCTGATGGTGTCGTTGCCGGCGCCGCCGTCGAAGGTGTCGTTGCCGGCCGTCCCGGTGATGACGTCGTCGCCGGCGGTGCCGGCGTCGCTGGCGGTACCGACCGTGCCGATCTCGGAAGCGGCGTTGGAGATGGCCGTATTCAGCGCGCCGGCGGCCGAGTAGTCGCTCGTGGCGGTGGTGAGATTGGCGTTGTTGGCGGTCCCCTGGACCGCGTTGAGGGCGTCGTAGAGGGCCTCGGCCGACCCGTTCTGCGAGACGTAGGCGATTTGCGCCAGGTCGGTCAGCAGCGTGGTACCGCTGCTTCCCAGCGCGTCGACGGCGGCGACGATGTCATGGATGATCGTCGAGGCGTCGGCCGCCGCGTTGGAGACCTGGGTCTTGGCGGTGGCGCTGAGCCCCAGCGAGGAGGCGTTCGCCGCCGAGGTGATGATGGACTGGATCTCGGCCGCGCTGTCAATCGGCGAGCTGCCGGGGGTGGTGGTCAGCGCCGACGCCAACTGGGCGTACACGGCGTCGGTCGCCGTTCCCAGGGCGACGGAAGAGCCGCCGGCGCCTTGCAGGACCGATGCCGCCTGCACAACGGTGTTCTGGATCTGGATGGCCGCCGCCAGCGCATCGCCGGCGCCGGTGACGCCGTCCTCGACGCCCTTCACCGGATCGAAGGTCGTGAGATCAAGGTCGCTGGCCAGCCCGAACGCCGACTTGACCGCCGATTCGGCGGCGGCCACCGTCTGGCCGCTTTCCACCAGCGACTGGATCAGGGTGGTCAGCGGGGTGACCACCGTCGAGCCGGCGGGTGCGGTGAGCGTGCCCTTGAAGAACTCGCCGGTCGACACGTCGATGCCGCCGGTCATGACCAACTGGCCGCTGCCGCCGGTCAGCGTGAAGGCGCCGTTGGCGCCCGTGGTCGCGAAGGCCTCGCCGGTGTCCTGCACGCCGTTGCCGTTGGCGTCGGCGAACACCGTGGCGCCGACGATGTAGCCGTCGACGACGTTGCCGTTCAGCGTGATGACGATGGGGGTGACGATGGGATCGGGATTGGGAAAGGGATTGGGATCGGCGTCGATACCGCCCGAGCCGCCGCGGCCCGGTTCGCCGGCGCCCACTTCCGGGCGCTCCAGGATGGCTTGCAGCGGATCTTCGAAGCCACCCTCGGCCGGCTGGTCGATGGCCTGGGAGTTCTGGAATGGGCTGGAGCTTCCGCCGGAGGATGGCGGAGCAGGCGGGGCGTCGCCCGAGGCCACCTGCAACGGCACGGCCGCGCCGAGGTCGGCGAGGTCGGCCACATCGGCGACCACCGTGGTCTCGCCGGTCTGGGCGTCGACCACCGCGAGCGCGGTCTGATCGTCGCCCAGGTAGAGCGCCATGTTCTGGAAGACAATGGGCTGGCCGGCCTGGCCGGCGCCGCCGCTGGTCGTGACGACGACGTCGTTGCCGCGCACTTCGGCATGGACCTGCTGGCCCGCCTGGGTGACGATCCGGACCTTGTCGCCGGCCTGGATGGCCGGGACCTTGGCGCCCGGAGTGAGCTCGAGCTCGATCACCTCGCCCGACGCGCGTTCGATTCGCAGTTCTGGCATGTCCGCGATGTCCCTATCCCCATCGGCGCCGGAACTCCCGGCCTCAGGCCCATATGCTCCCCCGAGCGGGCACCGATTATGCTTCCCGTAATACTATAAGGGATGCAGCCTTCCTGATTCCCAGCCCCCAATCTGGAGGCGACATAACTTTTTCAGAAATTTACCCTTATGGTTGTATGGTCTTTCCATACTTTTGGCGTCGCGTCCCGAATGACTATGTCGGAATGGCTGTGCTCCCACCCCCCCAGTTTACTTAAGGTAGGCTCCCGATAGCAATGCCGTCGCGAGATTTTTAATTGAATTTTAACCAAATTTGAGGCGTGCCGCCGTTTTGCGGCCGTAAAACGCGGCGCGCCGCCATAAAACAGGCCGTCCGGAAGGGGCCTGCGCACCGCGGGCTGCGATGCTGGCGCTTGATTTCCTCAATAATTGTATTAGTCTAGGTGCGGCCGTCGCGGGGGGATTCAACCGTTGATTTTGCCGCGCGGCATTCGCCTCACGGGAAGGGGGCGCAAAAAGAGACAAGGCGAGGGGTTGGGCCTCTTGTTTTTTCTCGCTTGAGTATAAGGTATCGAGGGTTGGAGCTGTTGAGGGGGAAACTCGTGATTCCGTTCGCTGAAGTCGGTAGCGAGGCGATGCGCACCGCGCACGCCCCGGTTTCTGGTTGCCGAGTCGGCCGCTGGGGATACCCCGTGCTGGCCGGCGTGGTGGTCGGCCTGCTCGCGTTCGCCGGGGCTGACGGCTGGCGTTCCGCGCAGGCGCAGGAATTGCGTGAGGCGGTCGACATGGCCGTGCGCACCCACCCGCTGGTGGCCTCCACCCGCGCCGGATACCGGGCGGCCGGCGAAGGCGTCAAGGAGATCGAGGGCGAGTTCCTGCCCTCGCTCGATCTCTCGGCCGATACCGGCTATCAGCGCGCCCACCGGCCGGTCGGCTCGTCGGTCGACCAGAACCTGTGGCGCAACAAGCAGCGCCTGGCGCTCACCCAAATGCTTTACGACGGCCAGGGAACGACCAATCGCGCCGAGTCCTCGCGGGCGACGGCCGAGGCCGCGCAGTTCGAGGTCCAGGCGGCGGCGACACGGATCGCCCAGCGCGCCATCAAGGCCTATCTCGATGTCGCGCGCGACCGCCAGCTGATCGAGTTCGCCGGCGCCAACATCGATCTGCACAACCGGATTCTGGGGGACGTCTCGGAAGCCGCCCGCACCGGCGGCGGCTCGGAATCCCGCGTCGCCCAGGTCAAGACCCGCCTGTTCAACGCCCAGTCGCAGCGCCGACGGGCCGAAGGCAACCTCAAGAATTCGATCAGCGCCTATGTCGAGGCCATCGGCCAGATGCCGGGCAACCTCCAGGATCGCCCGTTCCCGCAATCGGCGCCGCCGGCAACGGTGGATGCCGCCATCGCCGAGGCGATGAAGAACAACCCGACGCTGCTTTCCTCGATCGAGGAGGAAAAAGCCAGCAAGTTCACCGCCGAGGCCGAACGCAGCGCCTTCCTGCCCAACCTCGACCTCGAATTCGCTCACGAGCGGCGCGACGGCGTGGACGGCACCAGCGGGCATGAAACCGATTCGACCGCATTGGTCAAGCTGTCCTGGAACTTCTACAAGGGCGGGTCCGATCAGGCGTCGGTGCGCCGCGCGCTCGAACGCGCCAGCGAGGCGATGTACAAGATCCATGAAATCGACCGCCAGATCCGCCGTGAACTCGACGTCGCGCTCAACGACTATCAGGTGACCCGCGACCAGGTGGCCCTGCTGCGCGACCGCGTGGCGACCGCCCAGGAAGTCACCACCGCCTACGGCGAACAGTTCCGGCTGGGCCAGCGCACGCTGATCGAGCTTCTCGATTCCGGCAACGAGCTTTTCCTCGCCCGCACCGAACTGGCGTCGCGGGAATACGACCAGATCCTTGCCGCCTACGAGTTCCTGGCGGTCAAGGGCACGCTGTTGCAGGACTTGGGCGTTCGAGTCGATATGGAAGCCGCCTCGGCGCCAAAATAGGACGCGGGCGACATCCCCGATCATTCGCGTTCCCGACCGGTCGCCGGATGCCGGCGTGGAACTTGAGTTGCGACGAATAGCGATATGACCGCCGAGAACGTCCTGAAAACCGGCACCCCCAAGCCCCGCCAGGGGACCACTCCCCCGGCCGCCCAGCCGGCCGAGACGCTGTCCTTCGACGGCGACTTCGCCGGCAGGGACAACGGATGGCCGGACGCCGCCGTCGGCGAGGCGGCGGCCGACGGCGACGACCCGCTGCTGTCCTGCCTGCTGTTTCTGGTGGCCTATCACGGGCAGGCGAAATCGACTTCGGTCCTGCTGTCCGCCCTGCCGCGGCCGGAGGGCCGGATCTCGCTCGACCTCTTCCGGCGTGCCGCCGGACGGGCCGGCCTGTCGGTGCGGGTGGTGCGGCGCAGCCTGGGGCGCATCCATTCGTGGACGCTGCCCGCCGTCCTGACGACGAAGGACGGCGGCGCCGTCGTCCTGCTCGGCACCTCCAGGCAGGGGCGCTTCCAGATCACCGCCGGCGACGCCGGCGAGGGCACCACCGAACTGGCCGATGGCGAACTGGAGAAGGCCTATTCGGGCTTCGCCATCCTGGTCAAGCCGGAGGTCGATCTCGGCGGCGAGCGGACCGGCGCCGACCTGGATCGGCCGCGGGCCTGGTTCTGGGGAACGCTGGCCCGCAACGGCTGGACGTACGCTCAGGTCGGGCTGGCCTCGGTCGTCATCAACCTGTTCGCGCTCGCCAATCCGCTGTTCACCATGAACGTCTATGACCGCGTTCTGCCCAACAACGCCGTCCAATCGGGCATCGCCTTGGCCATCGGCGCCGGGCTCGCGCTTTTCTTCGACTTCCTGCTCAGGAATCTGCGCGGCTGGTTCATCGATTTCGTCGGCCGCCGGGCCGACGTCATGCTGGCCTGCCGGATCTTCGATCAGGTCCTCGACCTCAAGGCCTCGCACCGCCCGGCCTCGTCGGGAGCCTTCGCCAGCATGCTGCGCGAGTTCGAGACGGTCAGGGACTTCTTCACCTCGGCGACGCTGGCCGCCTTCATCGACCTGCCGTTCTCGCTGCTGTTCCTTGCCGTCATCGTGATGCTCAGCCCCCTGATCGGCCTGGTGCTGGGCTCGGCGATGTTCCTGGTGGTGTTCTGGGGCGCCTTCGTGCAGTTCCCGATCGCCAGAAGCGTGCGCCACCTGATGACGCACGGCGAACACAAGCACGGCGTGCTTGTGGAAAGCCTTTTCGGATACGAAACGATCAAGATGGTCGGCGCCGAAGGTCGCATGCGCGCCAAGTGGGAAACGGTGGTCGGCCAAAGCGCCGCCATCGGCCAGCGGATGCGGCTGTTCAACAACCTGGGCGTCAACTTCGTGCAGTTCATCCAGCAGGCCAGCGTGATCGGCATCGTCGTCATGGGCATGTTCCTGGTCGCCGACGGCGGCGTCACCTCCGGCGGGCTGGTGGCGGCGGTCATCCTGTCGGGCCGGGCGCTGGGGCCGATGGCCCAGGTGTCGCAGCTGATGATGCGCTTCCACCAGACCTGGAGCTCGCTGAAATCGCTCGACGCCGTCATGCAGGGTCCGGTCGAGCGGCCGGCCGACGCCACCTTCCTGCACCGTCCCGACTTGCAGGGCCGCATCGAATTCAAGGGGGTGACGTTCCGCTATCCCGGCACCGACTACGACGTGCTGAACGACATTTCCTTCACCATCAATCCCGGGGAAAGGGTCGGCATCGCCGGGCGGGTCGGTTCCGGCAAAAGCACCATCGCCAAGCTGCTGGGCGGCCTCTATGCGCCGACCTCGGGGGCGGTGCTGCTCGACGGTACCGACCTGCGCCACATCGAGCCCAGCGACGCCAGGGCCAGCATCGGCTTCGTGCCCCAGGACGTCTTCCTGTTCAAGGGCACGATCAAGGAAAACATCGCCATCAGCGTGCCCCGGGCCAGCGACGACGACATCGCCCGCGTTTCCGAGGAGCTGGGCCTGCACGACTTCGTCGCCCGCCACCCCCTGGGCTACGACCTCCAGGTCGGCGAGCGCGGCGGCGGGCTGTCCGGCGGCCAGCGCCAATCCGTCGCCCTGGCGCGCACCCTGCTCAAGGACCCCACCATCCTGGTGCTGGACGAGCCGACCAACTCCATGGACACCGCGACCGAGAAGCGGGTGGTCGACGTGCTGACCCGCGTCGCCGGCGGCAAGACGATCATCCTGGTCACCCATCGCACCTCGGTGCTCAAGCTCGTCAACCGCCTGATCGTGCTGGACAAGGGCCGCATCGTCGCCGACGGGCCGAAGGACAGCGTACTGGGCACCCTCGCCAAGGGCGACGTGAAGGCCGGCCGGTAGCGCGCCATGGAATCCTCCGATACCGAATTCATGTCAGAGCTTCGGGCCGCGGTCAGCCGCCGGCCGAGCGTGATGGCCAACATGATCCTGCTCTCGGTGGTCGGCTTTTTCACCCTGGCCATCCTGTGGGCGGCATGGGCCGAGGTCGACCAGGTAAGCAGCGGCGAGGGCCGCGTCGTGCCGTCCCGCCAAGTGCAGGTGGTCCAGAACCTGGAAGGCGGCATCGTCTCCGAACTCCACGTCCGGGAAGGCGATCTGGTGAAGAGCGGGCAGGTCCTGATGCAGCTCGACACCACGCAGTTCTCCTCGGACTTCAATGAAAACCAGATGAAATTCCTGGGCCTGCAGGCGGTGGTGACCCGGCTTCGGGCGGAAATCGACGGCACGCCGCTCAAGTTTCCCGAGGAGATCGAAAAGCAGCTGCCCAAGGTCGCCGGCACCGAACGCGACCTTCATCTCTCGCGTTCGCGCGAACTGGCCGCCGCGCTGGCCAAGCTGGATTCCCAGCACCAGCAGCGCCTGCACGAGATCGACGAGGCCAAGGCCAGGGTCTCTCAGTTGCAGACCTCCATCAAACTGGGCCGCGACGAACTGGCCATCATCGAGCCTCTGGTGGCGAAGGGGATCAACGCGCCGGTCGAGGTCATCCGGCTGAAGCGCGAGGAAAGCCAGAACATGGGCGACCTCGAGGTGGCGAAGAAATCGATCCTCAAGCTGTCGGCCTCGATCGACGAGATCAAGGAGGGGATCAAGGAAGTCCGCGCCCAGTTCCGCAGCCGCGCACTCAAGGAACTGAACGAGGCCCAGGTCAACATGGCGGCGCTGGGTGAATCCCTCACGTCCCGCGACGACAAGCTGAGGCGCACGGTGATCCGCGCGCCCGTCACCGGCGTCGTCAAGCAGTTGTTCATCAACACCATCGGCGGCGTCGTGCGTCCCGGCATGGATCTCCTGGAAATCGTCCCCGCCGAGGAGAACCTGATCGTCGAGGCGAAGCTGAAACCGGCCGACATCGCCTTCATCCACCCGGGGCTGGATGCCGTGGTGCGCTTCACCGCCTACGACTACACCATCTTCGGTTCGCTGGCGGCGACGCTGGACCAGATCAGCGCCGACACCATCCTCGACGAGGAGAAGAAGGAGCGCTTCTACGTCGTCCGCCTCAAGGCCAAGACCACCAGCCTGCTCGACAAGCAGGGAAACCCGCTGCCGATCATCCCCGGCATGACGGTCAGCGTCGACGTCAAGACCGGCAAGCGCACCATCCTTCAGTACCTCATGAAGCCCTTCAACAAGCTGTCCGGCCAGGCCTTCCACGAACGGTGACGCCGGGCCGGCGTTTGGGCTTGCCTAAATCTGCGAACGGTTCTTAACTGGCCGGGTGGGAGTTAGGCTGGGGGATGCCATGAAAAGACGCCGCTTGGGCACACGGGGACCCGAGGTCTCGGCCATCGGGCTTGGCTGCATGGGCATGACCATCCGCTATGGCGAACCCAACGACGAGGAATCGGTGGCCACCGTCCACCGCGCGCTGGAGGCCGGCATCGACCTCATCAACACGGCCGACGCCTATGGCCAGGGCCGCAACGAGGAACTGGTCGGCCGGGCGCTGCGCGGACGGCGCGACAAGGCGATCCTCACCACCAAGTTCGGCAACATCCGCAACCCCGACGGTTCGACCGCCGTCAACGGCAAGCCGGCCCACGTCAAGGAGGCCTGCGAGGCCAGCCTGAAGCGGCTGGGCACCGATTACATCGATCTCTATTGCCTGCACCGGGTCGATCCCGCCACCCCCATCGAGGAGACCGTCGGCGCCATGGCCGACCTGGTGGCCGCGGGCAAAGTGCGCCACATCGGGCTTTCGGAAGCCGGGCCACAAACGCTGCGCCGGGCCCACGCCGTCCATCCGCTGGCCTGCCTGGAAACCGAGTATTCGCTGTGGTCGCGCGACGTCGAGGCGGACATCCTGCCGGCCTGCCGGGAACTGGGTATCGGCTTTGTCGCCTATTCGCCGCTGGGCCGCGGTTTTTTGACCGGCGCCATCCGCAAGGCCGGCGACCTGATCGAGGCCGACCGCCGCCGCGCCCACCCGCGCTTCGCCGAGGAAAACATCGCCCGCAACCTGAAAAAGATCGAAGTCCTCGAAGCGGTTGCCCGCGAAGCCCAAGCCAGCCCGGCCCAGGTGGCGCTGGCCTGGCTGCTGCAACAGGACGACGACATCGTCCCCATCCCCGGCACCAAACGGCGCACCTGGCTTGACGCCAACATCGCCGCCGTCGACCTCACGCTTGGCACCGACGCCCTTAACCGGCTGTCCGATGCGTTTCCTTTGGGCGGCACCGCCGGCGACCGCTACCCGGCCGGGCAGATGAAGCGCCTGGGCCTTTAGACGCCGAAGGCGGCGCGATGCGCCGCCTCAATCGATGTTTGGGAAAATGGTGGAGCTGAGGGGGATCGAACCCCTGACCTCGACATTGCGAACGTCGCGCTCTCCCAACTGAGCTACAGCCCCACGCCGAAGAACCCGGCGACCGCCGGGCCCGCGGATAATGTGTCGCACGAGGGCCTCTGTCAAGGCTTGGCGCAAGCCTTTTCCCGGCCGCCCCCAAACCTTGCGCCGCCGTCGCCGGGACGATAGGTTAGCGGCCGGCGTGCCAGGTTCGGGAATCGGTTTCATGGACGTACTCTTGGGTCCCCTCTTCAATATCGTCATCACCATCGTCGAGCTTTACATGTGGGTGGTCATCGCCTCGGTCATCCTGAGCTGGCTGACCGCGTTCAACGTGATCAACACCCACAACCGTTTCGTCTACATGATCGGCACGGTCGTCTATCGCCTGACCGAGCCGGCGCTTCGACCCATTCGCCGCGTCCTGCCGAACCTGGGCGGGCTCGACCTCTCGCCCCTGGTGCTGCTGCTGGGACTGGTCTTCCTCAAGGAGGTCCTGATCAGATTGGCGTTGCGGGTCATTGGCTGAGACCGACGATTTTCTGGCGACGGCGGCGGGGGGCGTCGGCGTGCGCCTGGTGGTGACGCCCAAGGCGTCGCGCAACCGCGTCGAGGGGGTGCGCCGCGAGGCCGATGGCGGTGCCGTGCTGCGCGTCGCGGTGACGGCGGCGCCCGAGGACGGCAAGGCCAACGCCGCGGTGATCAAGCTGCTGGCCAAGATCTGGCATCTGCCGAAAGGCGCTTTTTCGATCCGCGCCGGGGCGGCCGCCCGGCGCAAGGTCTTGTTCATCGAGGGCGACGCCACCGAACTGGCGCGCCGCATCAGGAAGTGGGTGGAAGACGACCATGAGTGAAGCGAAGATCATCGACGGCAAGGCCTTCGCGGCCGGCCTCAGGCTACGCGTCGCCGCCGCCGCGGCCGAGTTGAAGACCCGGCACGGCCTGGTTCCGGGACTGGCGGTGGTGCTGGTCGGCGACGACCCGGCCAGCCAGGTCTATGTGCGCAACAAGGGCGCCCAGACCGTGGAGGCCGGCATGGCCTCCTTCGAACACAAGCTGCCGGCGGCGACCGGCCAGGCCGAACTGCTGGCCCTGGTCGCCAGGCTCAACGCCGACCCCGCCGTGCACGGCATCCTGGTCCAACTGCCGCTGCCCCGGCAGATCGACACCGAGGCGGTGCTGGCCGCCGTCGACCCCGCCAAGGACGTCGACGGCTTCCACCCCGTCAACACCGGCAAGCTGTGGAGCGGCGCCGCCGACGCCATGGCGCCGTGCACGCCGGTCGGCTGCCTGATGCTGATCAAGGACGCGCTCGGCGAGCTCAAGGGCAAGCGCGCCCTGGTGCTGGGCCGCTCCAACATCGTCGGCAAGCCGATGGCCGCCCTGCTGCTGGCCGAACACTGCACGGTGACGCTGGCCCATTCGCGCACCGTCGATCTGGCCGCCGAATGCCGCCGCGCCGACATCCTGGTCGCCGCCGTCGGGCGCGAGCGCATGGTCAAGGGCGACTGGGTGAAGCCGGGCGCCTGCGTCATCGACGTCGGCATCAACCGCATTCCCGCCCCCGAGAAGGGCGAAGGCAAGACCCGTCTGGTCGGCGACGTCGACTTCGAAGGAGCCGTCACGGTGGCCGGATCGATCACCCCGGTGCCCGGCGGCGTCGGGCCGATGACCATCGCCTGCCTGCTGCGCAACACGCTGATCGCCGCCTGCCACCAGAAGGGCGTGGCGGCGCCGGCGATCTAGCGTCCGTCGAGGGGTCGGCGGCATGACCGAGCTGACCGTCACCGTCCTCGCCGCCGCGCCTTGGTCGCCGCCCTTGGCGAACGGTCGTACAGGGGGCTCTATTTCCTGCGGAGCCTCGGCAGCCCGGCGGAACGGCCGGGGCATCGGGCCGGGCCGCATCGCCGCCACGCAATATCCCCCATATCGATCCGACCTCCCCAACCGTGGGTCATGAGGATCTCCGCCATCGCCACATAAAATCATTCAAAAACAAAAGGTTATGACGCTTTTTAGGAAAGTCTGCGGTTGCGATCAATTCGCATTTTCCTTGACTCCAAAGACCGTAAAGCCTATAGGGAAAAACGAAATTGATTATCAGTTTCTGCCCGGCTAAATACACTCGCGGTAGAAACGTGGCTGGTGAAGATCGTGTCAAACGACGCTTCTAAATCTTCCGGGAATCCCGTCTTTCCGCTGGCGGACGCCGTAGCCGGAGACCGCCTGATCATCGCCTCGTTCCATGCCGGCAGGGACATGAACCGCCGTCTGGCCGATCTCGGGCTGCCGATCGGTGCCCAGATCGAGGTGGTCCACCGCCAGCACGGCGGCCGCATGGTGGTCGCCCGCGATCTGTCGCGGGTCGCGCTTGGCGCCGGCATGACCGACAAGATCATGGTCACACGAACGAACGGAACCGCTGAATGAATCTGTTTCGGCCCTTCGGCTTCGCCGCCCGCAAATGCTGCGAGGTCAGCAGCGGCCCGACCGCCGAACCGGGCGTCGCCGCCTATTCCATCGCCATCGCCGGCAATCCCAACTGCGGCAAGACGACGCTGTTCAACGCGCTGACCGGTGCCCGCCAGAAGGTCGGCAACTGGCCCGGCGTCACCGTCGATCGCAAGGCCGGCCGCTTCGTCGAGAACGGCACCACGGTATCGGTCGTCGACCTGCCCGGCGTCTATTCGCTGGCGGTGGCGCCCGGCAGCGGCTCGATCGACGAGCGCATCGCCCGGGACTACATCCTGTCCGGCGAGCCCGACGTCATCGTCAACATCGTCGACGCCACCAACCTGGAGCGGCACCTGTACCTGACGGCGCAGATCCTGGAGATGCGGGTGCCCATGGTGGTGGCGCTGAACATGACCGACGTCGCCGAGCAATTGGGCATCGACGTCGACGTCGACGCGCTCTCGCAGCGCCTGGGCTGCCCGGTGGTCTCGATGGCCGCCGCGCTGGGCCGCGGCATCGACGCGCTCAAGGCCGCCGTCAACGAGACGGTGCGGGCCGGCCATGCGCCGACCCAGACGGTGGCCTTTGGGCCGGTGCTGGAGCCCGCCGTCGCCCGCCTCGTCAAGCTGGTCGGCGGCATTGCCAAGGAGCGCGGCCTGGATGCCCGCTGGCTGGCTGTCAAGCTGCTGGAGGGCGAGGGCATCGCCCGGCGGGTCACCGGCGGCATCGCCGACCTCATGGTCGGCAGCCTGACCGAGGAATTCAAGAAGGCCGGCGCCGAGGACCCCGACGTGCTGATCGCCGACAGCCGGTTCGGGTTCGCCCACCGCGTCGCCGCCGAATCGGTGCGCCGGCGCGGCCACGTGTCACGCACGACGTCGGACGCCATCGACCAGGTGATGCTGCACCGCTGGGCCGGCCCCCTGATCTTCTTCACCGTCATCTACGCGATGTTCCTGTTCACCATCAACCTGGGCGGCGCCTTCATCGATTTCTTCGACATCGCGTTCGGCACCGTCTTCGTCGAGGGCACCCGCGCCCTGATGACGATGATCGGCGCCCCGGAATGGCTGACCGCGCTGCTGGCCGACGGCCTGGGCGGCGGCATCCAGATCGTCGCCACCTTCATCCCGATCATCGGCTTCCTATACCTGTTCCTCTCGGCGCTTGAGGATTCGGGCTACATGGCGCGGGCCGCCTTCCTGGCGGATCGCTTCATGCGCGCCGTCGGCCTGCCCGGCAAGGCGTTCGTGCCCCTCATCGTCGGCTTCGGCTGCAACGTGCCGGCGATCATGGCGGCCCGTACGTTGGACAACGCCCGCGACCGCATCGTCACCGTGGTGATGGCGCCCTTCATGTCGTGCGGCGCCCGGCTGGCCGTCTATGCCCTGTTCGCCGCCGCCTTCTTCCCGACCGGCGGCCAGAACGTGGTGTTCGCCCTTTACCTGATCGGCATCGCCGCCGCCGTCGGCACCGGCATGATCGTCAAGCGCACCCTGCTCCGGGGCGAGAGCACGCCCTTCATCATGGAACTGCCCGGCTATCACCTCCCGCGACCGCGAGACGTGCTGATCCAGACCTGGAACCGCCTCAAGGTCTTCATCTTCGGCGCCGGCAAGGTCATCGTGCTGGTGGTCATGGTCCTGAGCTTCTTCAATTCGCTCGGCACCGACGGCACCTTCGGCAACCAGGACAGCGAGAAATCCAGCCTGAGCGCCGTCGGGCGCGCCATCGTGCCCGTCTTCGAGCCGATGGGAATCGGCGACGACAACTGGCCGGCCACGGTCGGCATCTTCACCGGCGTGTTCGCCAAGGAAGCGGTGGTCGGCACGCTGAACACCCTCTATTCCGGCCTCTCGGAAGCCGACGCCGAAGAGGGCGAGGCAGGCGCCGAAGACGGTTACGACTTCGTCGGCGGCATCGGCGAGGCCCTCCTCTCGATTCCGGCCAATCTGGCGGGGCTGGCCGGCGCTCTGCTCGACCCGCTGGGCATCGGCGCCGAGAGCCTTCAGGCGACGGTCGAGGACCAGGGCGTCGCGGGCGGCACCTTCGGCGCCATGGCCGAACGCTTCCACGGCCAGGCCGGGGCCTTCGCCTATCTGCTGTTCATCCTGCTATATACGCCGTGCGTCGCCGCCATCGGCACCATCGTCCGCGAGGCCGGCGGCCGTTGGGCCTTGTTCGTCTCCGCCTGGACCTTCGGCTTGGCCTACGGGGCGGCGGTCGTTTCCTACCAGAGCGTCACCCTGACCGACCACCCCCTGAGTTCGGCACTGTGGATCGGGGGTGTCGCGCTGGTCTTCAGCCTGATCGTCGCCGCGATGCGGGTGGGCGGCCAAGTTTCCAGACGCCACCGCGCGCTGGGTAACGAAGCGGGGTGAGGCGATGATCCTTTCCGACCTCAAGGCCTATCTGCGCGACCACGGGCAGGCCTCGCTGCCGGCCATGGCCCGCCATTTCGAGGCCGACGCCGAGGTGCTTCGCGGCATGCTCGACGTGTGGGTTGGCAAGGGCACCGTCCGGCTGCGCCCGCCCGAGGGCCATTGCGACGGCTGCACCGCCTGCCATACCCGCTGCGACGAAATCTACGAATGGGCAGCGGCGCCATCGGCCGGCCACGGCTGAAGGCCCCGGCCCCTTGCGCCGGCGGGCGACCCCCGCCATCTTCACATCCCATGGGTTTGCGTTCGCCTGAATGGCGCCGCTGGGCGCTCCTCATCGGTGGCTGGCTGTTCGTCGTTCTCGGCGTCGCCGGGCTGTTTCTCCCCTTTTTGCAGGGCTTCCTGTTCCTGTTCGTCGGCCTCGCCCTGCTGTCGCTGGCCTCGCCCCGTATGCGCTTGATGAGGATGCGCGTCGGCGCGCGATACCCGGCCTTCCGCACCGCCGAGGCGCGGGCGCGGGCGTGGATGCGCGAAAAGGGACGGCGCTTCGGCTTCGCCGGCCGCAAAACCGGGCCCGGCGATCGCCCCCCTTCATCCGGGTCATGACAGACGGCGGGCAACCTGATAAAAGCGCGGCCATGACCGATCTTGCGCACATCCGCACCTTTGCCATCATCGCCCATATCGACCATGGGAAATCGACCCTGGCCGATCGCCTGATCCAGTTGTGCGGCGGCCTGACGGCGCGCGAGATGCGCGAGCAGGTGCTCGATTCCATGGACATCGAGCGCGAACGCGGCATCACCATCAAGGCGCAGACGGTGCGCCTGGAATACACCGCGAAAAGCGGCGAGATCTACGAGCTCAACCTCATCGATACCCCCGGCCACGTCGACTTCTCCTACGAGGTCAGCCGCAGCCTCGCCGCCTGCGAGGGATCGCTGCTGGTGGTCGACGCCACCCAGGGGGTGGAGGCCCAGACGCTGGCCAACGTCTACATGGCCATCGACAACAACCACGAGATCGTTCCCGTCCTCAACAAGATCGACCTGCCGGCGGCCGAGCCCGAGCAGGTCAAGGACCAGATCGCCAACGTCATCGGCCTGGACGCTTCCGACGCCCTGATGATTTCGGCCAAGACCGGCCTGGGCGTGCCCGACGTGCTGGAAGCCATCGTCAAGCGGCTGCCGGCCCCGAAGGGCGACGATGCCGCCCCGCTCAAGGCGCTGCTGGTCGATTCCTGGTACGACCCCTATCTCGGCGTCATGATCCTGGTGCGCATCTATGATGGCGTGCTCAAGCGCGGCATGAAGATCCGCATGATGGCGGCCGGCACCGTCTATCAACTGGAACAGGTGGGCGTCTTCACCCCCAAGGCGAAGACCGTCGATCAACTGGGCCCCGGCGAGGTCGGCTATTTCACCGCCTCGATCAAGACAGTGGCCGACACCCGGGTCGGCGATACCATCACCGAGGACCGCCGCCCCACCGCCCACGCGCTGCCCGGTTTCAGGCCATCGATTCCGGTGGTGTTCTGCGGCCTGTTTCCGGTGGATGCGGCACAATTCGAAGACCTGCGCATGTCGCTGGACAAGCTGCACCTCAACGACGCCAGCTTCCATTTCGAGCCCGAGACCTCGGCCGGACTGGGCTTCGGCTTCCGCTGCGGCTTCCTGGGGCTGCTGCACCTGGAGATCATCCAGGAGCGCCTGGAGCGCGAGTTCGACCTCGACCTCATCGCCACCTCGCCCTCCGTCGTCTATCGCATCCACATGACCGACGGCTCGCTGGTCCTCCTCCACAATCCGGTCGACATGCCCGATCCGGTGCGCATCGACCACATGGAGGAGCCGTGGATCAAGGCCACCATCCTGGTGCCCGACACTTATCTGGGGGCGGTCCTGCAACTGTGTACCGAGCGGCGCGGCGTGCAGGTCGAGCTCACCTACGTCGGCAACCGGGCGATGGCCGTCTACCGGCTGCCGCTGAACGAGGTGGTGATCGATTTCTACGACCGCCTGAAGTCGGTATCGCGCGGCTACGCCAGCTTCGACTACGAGATGGACGGCTACCTTGAAGGCAAGCTGGAAAAGGTCTCGATCCTGGTCAACGGCGAGCCGGTCGACGCGCTCTCCTTCATCTGCCACGCCGCCTATGCCGAGCAACGCGGACGGGCCATCTGCGAGCGCCTGCGCGACCTCATCCCCCGCCAGCTGTTCAAGATCGCCATTCAGGCCGCCATCGGGCGCAATGTCATCGCCAGGTCCACCGTCAGCCCGCTGCGCAAGGACGTCACCGCCAAATGCTACGGCGGCGACATCACCCGCAAGCGCAAGCTTCTGGAAAAGCAGAAGGCCGGCAAGAAGCGCATGCGCCAGTTCGGCAAGGTCGAGATCCCGCAGTCCGCCTTCCTGGCGGTGCTGAAAAGCGGCGACAACTAGGGCTTGGCCTCTTCCTCCCGCTCGGCCGCCAGCCGGTCCCGGAAAGCCTGGAACTCCTTCTCCTCGGCCTCGGCCTGCTCGGCCAGGGAATCGTAGAGGAAAAGGGCGTCCTCCTCCTGCTGGCGGGTGGCATCGGGCTGCCCGCGACGAGGCCGGCCGAACCACAGCATCAGCCCGCCGGGAAGGCCGAACAGCGCCCACAAAGGCAACGCCAGAACGCTCGTCGTCAGCGGGTCCCACGCCCACGGCCCCAGCAGAGCCTCGAGCCGGATCTTGGTCACCACCAGGTTGCCCGGGGCCAGCGCATACCACACGTCGTAGGCCGTGAGCACGAGGCCGGCCCCGTGCGGTCCCAGGCGGGCCGCCGTTTCGGCGGCGGCGCCCAGCAGGGCGGCCACCAGGAACAGCCAGCCGAACGGAAAGAGCGCGCGCATGCGCCATCTTAGCCGCAACCACCGCGCCCGCGCCAAAGCAAAGTCGCCCCGCGGTTGCCCCGGTCGGGGGCGATGGGGTATAGCTGGAGCATGGACCGATCCCGCCGCCTGACCCCGCCCTTCTCGCCCGTCCTGCTGGCCGGCCTGGCTGCGCGACCGCTGCCGCCGATGGCCTTGCAGCCCGCGCTGGCGCTGGCCGTGCGCATCGTAAGGCGGCGCCATCCCGGCCTGTTCGACCGCTTGAAAGGCGTCGGCGCGCCGAGCTTTTTGATCGATCCCATCGACCTGCCCTTCGTCTTCCTGCTGGAGACCGACCCCGAACGGCCGCGCCTGATCGCGCTGTCGGAGGCCGACGGCGCCGTGCAGGCGGCCAGCGCCACCGTCCGCGGGCCGCTGATGACGCTGATCGACCTGGCGGAGGGACGGCTCGACGGCGACGCCCTGTTCTTCTCGCGCGACCTGGCGGTGGAAGGCGACACCGAGGCGGTGGTGGCACTGAGGAACGCCATCGACGACGCCGAGATCGACCTGACCGCCGATCTGGCGTCGCTTCTGGGACCCCTGGCCGGGCCGGCCCGCCTGGCCATCAACGGCGCCGCCGCCCTGGTGTCGCGGGCGGCCCGCGATCTGGAAACCCTGCGCGAGGCGGTGATCGCGCCGGCCGTGCGGCGCGCCGACGCCCAGGCCGCCGAACTGCGCGAGATCGAGCGGCGCATCGAAGGGGCCGGCGCCGCCCCCGGCCGGACGCGCCGGGCCGGCTCTCCCTCATGAGCCGGCGCCTGGATCTGGTCTGCCCGGCCGGCACGCCGGCCAGCCTGCGCGCCGCCGTCGACGCCGGGGGCGATGCGGTCTATCTGGGGTTCCGCGACGAAACCAACGCCCGCAACTTCCCCGGCCTCAACTTCAGCCGCGACGAGTTGAAGGAAGGCATCGCCTACGCCCACGAGCGCGGGGCCAAGGTGTTCGTCGCCGTCAACACCTATCCCCGGGCCGGCAACCTCGGCCCGTGGCGCCAGGCGGTCGACGACGCGGCGCGCCTCAAGGCCGACGCCGTCATCCTGGCCGACATCGGGCTTGCCGATTACGCGGCCCGCACCCATCCCCAACTCGGCCGCCACCTGTCGGTGCAGGCCTCGGCCTCCAACCCGGCGGCGATCGGCTTCTATCGCCGGGAGCTGGGGGTGCGCCGGGTGGTGCTGCCGCGGGTCCTCACCATCGAGGAGATCGCGGCACTGAATGCCGCCATCGAGGTCGAGACCGAGGTCTTCGTGTTCGGCGGCCTGTGCGTCATGGCCGAGGGCCGCTGCACGCTGTCCTCCTACGCGACGCCGTGTTCCCCCAACCGCGAGGGCGTATGCTCGCCGGCCGCCCACGTGCGCTACGTCGAGAAGGGGGACGCCACCGTCACCAAGCTGGGCGACTTTACCCTCAACGTCGTTCAGGGCGGCGAGCGCGCCGCCTATCCTACCACCTGCAAGGGCCGCTACCGGGTGGCCGGGGCCGAGCGCTACCTGTTCGAGGAGCCGGCCTCCTTGAGCGCCATGCACATGCTGCCCGAACTGGCGGCGGCGGGCGTCACCGCGCTCAAGATCGAGGGCCGCCAGCGCGGCCGCGCCTATGTGGCGCAAGTCGTGGCCGCCTTCCGCCGGGCCGTCGACGCGGTCGCCGCCGGCGCCCCGCTGCCGGCCGAGGAACTGGCCGCGATCACCGAGGGCGGCAAGCAGACCACCGGCGCCTACCGGCGAAGCTGGCAGTGAGGAACCCGTGAGCGCCGCCCGCCCCGCCCTGCTCAGCCTTGGGCCCGTGCTGTTCCCGTGGCCGGCCAAAGCGTGGCGCGACTTCTATTTCCGCATCGCCGACGAGGCCGACGTCGATTGCGTCCACCTGGGCGAGGTGGTGTGCTTCAAGCGCGCCGGCCTGCACGCCCAGATGATGGAGGCGGTGGGCGAGCGCCTGGCGCGGGCCGGCAAGGAGGTGGTGTTGTCCTCGCTGGCGCTGATCATGAACGAGGCGGAGCTCGACTCCGTGCGGACGCTGGCGGCGAAGGACGGCGCGCTGATCGAGGCCAACGACATGGCGGCCGCCGCGCTGCTGGCCGGCCGGCCGCACGCCATCGGGCCCTACGTCAACGTCTATAACGAGGGCACGCTGGCCTATCTGGCGGGACGCGGCGCGGTGCGCGCCTGCCTGCCGTTCGAGCTGCCGGAAACCTCCCTCGCGGCGCTGGCGGCGGCCTCGCCGGTGGAACTCGAGGTGCAGGTGTTCGGCCGCGTGCCGCTGGCCCTCTCGGCCCGCTGCTACGCGGCCAGGGCCCGCGACAGGAGCAAGGACGACTGCCGCATCGTCTGTCGCGAGGATGGCGACGGGCTGGCCGTCGACACGCTGGACGGCGCCGCTTTCCTGGCCGTCAACGGCACCCAGACGCTGTCTTCCACCTGCGCCAACCTGGCGGCCGAGGTGGGCCGGCTGCTGGCCATGGGAATCCGCCGCCTGCGCCTGTCGCCCCACGCCATCGACATGGTGGCGGTGGCCGAGGTCTTCCGCGCCGTCGCCGACGGACGCCTGGAAACCGCCGAGGCCGACGCCCGGCTGGCGGCACTCGCCAACGGCATGGCCTTTTCCAACGGCTTCTTCCATGGCGCCGAGGGCGCCGCCTTCATCGGCGAGGCCGAATAGCGCCAAGCCCGGCGACGGGCCGCTCAGCCGGCCGCCGCCGTCGCCTTGGGAACGGCAAGCCCGGTCGCTCCCTGCATGGCGACGATCATGTCGACCACCGGGTCCATCGACACCAGCTTGTCGGTGTTGACGACGAGATCGAAGTTGGTGGGGTCGTTCAAGCGCCGGTGGAACATGTCCCACACGAACTTGCCGCGCTTGCGGTTGCTTTCGCGCACCTTCTCCTTGGCCTCCTCCAGGCCGATGCCGTCCTCCGCCGCCACCCGGACGGCGCAGGCCTCGACCGAGCCGGTGATGCGCACGCGCAACGCCGGGCGGTTTTCGAGAATGACGTAGGCGCCGCGCCCGAGGATGATGCCGCCCAGGCGGTGCAGGGCGCGCACGGTGGCCGCCAGCTGGGCCAGATAGTCGTCGCGGCTGACGTTCTTGGCGAAGAAGGCGGCGTAGAGCCAGGCGTCGGCGGCGGTGACCGCGTATTCGTTGAGGCTGGACATCAGCTTCTTGTCGACCTTGGCCTGGCGGGCCACGGCGTCGAGGATTTCGGACCCGTAGACCTCGAGCCCCAGGCGGGCGCCCAGCGCGCGGGCCGCCGCGTCGCCGCCGCTGCCCATGGTCCGCGACACGATGATGGTGGGCCGGCGGACCTCGCCTGGCGGCCGTTCGTGGCCGGACTCGGCCGCCCGGACCAGCGCCCGCACCACGCCCTGTGCGTCGATCGACATCGTTCTCGCTCCTGCCCGGGCCACGCCTGGCCGGCCCGGATGGCCGATGCCTCGCGGCCTTCGCCGCGGGACCTCCCTGCGCCCATTGTGCGCTTTTCGGGCGTTCCAAGGCAACTCCGTCGGTGGCGGGCGGCCCGGCGCAAAACCGTTGCAGACGGCCCCTTCCTCGGCTAGGTTGGCGCCCCTCCAGGGAGGGATGGCCGAGCGGTCGAAGGCGCACGCCTGGAAAGTGTGTATACCCCTAAAGGGTATCGTGGGTTCGAATCCCACTCCCTCCGCCACCCTACGCCTTCGGCTTCGGGTGGCAGGCCACGACGTGGGCTGACAGCCGAAGGCGTTTGGGCGTAGGAGTGCCCTCCGAAGCCTTGGCGCAGGAGGGCTGGTTCCGCCCGGTATTTCCCCCTTCGGCTTCGGGTTTCTGCCGTCTCCTTGAAGTCCCATGCAGCCGCGGAAACCGAGGCCATCGCCCGCGAACGTGAACAAGACCTCAAGTCCGGCTCTGGTAAGGCGCCATAGGCTTGTCATCCTTTGTCGTCTCCTGTCGTCACGTGTCATCATTTCTGTCGCCGGACAGCCGCGGCGCCCTGTCGGAAGGCGAGCCCCAAGGCCGACGGCGGCATGGCGCGGACTCCCCGCTCAGGACCAAAAAGATATTTATGGAATATATGCCTATATAAGGGGCGAAAGTCAAGCCGAGGGGCCGGGACCTGCCCGGCGAGGCCGCGCAGCGGCGTTGCGCATCGGCACCCTAACCGGCAAGCGCGACGGTCGCTTCGATCTCGATGAGATAGTCGGGGTTGGCGAGTCCCGAGACGAAAACGCCCGTCACCGTCGGCGGGTCGGTGCGCTCGCCCCACACCTTCACCCAGGCGCCAAACGCCGCGTGGAGGTCCTGCCCGGCGAGAATATAGATTTTTACCTGGATGAGGTCCTCGACGCCGGCATCCGCCGCTTCGAGGCAGGTGACAAGGTTCTTGAGGGCCTGTTCGGTCTGCTTGGCGAGGTCGCCCTTGCCGACGACCTTGCCGTCCTTGTCGAGCGCGTTCTGCCCCCCGATGAGGGCGATCCGGGCGTCGGCGGGCAACACCACCATCTGCGTGAAGGCGGGGTTCTTGTGCATGGCGTCGGGATTGATGCGTTCAACCGGCATGTTCGGCTCCTTTGGCTTTGGCGCGGTGGCGCGCCCTCTTCATCAAGCTTCCGCGGCGCTGCCTCTGGCGCACCGCTGCCGTTTGCCGCCGAGGGAGGGATCAACGAACGTCCGCCCTCCATCCCGGCCAGCATCTGGAATCGGAAACGGACCGATCCGGGAATCCCCGCGATTCCGTCCGGCCGGAAAAGGCTCCAGACAGCTTTATTTAGCGACGCAACCGCAACGGTCTAGGGTGTCCGGCATGTCGGAGAGCATCCGGCCTGGCTTTCCAGGACATCGGCGGCGTCTACGCGACGGCGGGCGGCGCCGTGAAGGCCTATGGGGCCGTGGAAACCGACGCCATCGCCCGCGAACTTGAACGGTCCAGCTCGGGCAAGGCATTGGCCAAGAAACGCTTGCGGTAAGGCCGCGCGCGTCGCGAGGGCCGCTCAACCGACGGCATCGAGCGGTTCCGCCTCCCCGTCTTCCACGGGCGCCTCGGGGACGCCCGCTTGAGTTTCGGCGCGGGCGTGGTTGAGGGCGAGCAGTCGGGCCAGCGCATCCTCCTCGCCGATGTCGGCCGGCCAGCCATAGGCGGCGGCGACCGCCGCGTCGAGATCGCGATGCGCGTTATCCAGCCAGGCGGGACGCTGGTTGTAGAGGTTGGTCAGCGTTCGCATCTTCAACTCCGCCTCGGCCTTCGGCCCGACGGGCAGGATGCGGTCGGGGAAACCGGGAACTACCTCAGGTACGATCTTGATTAGGTCGGGCGGGTTCAGCCAGTTCCGCCGCAGCTCGTCTAGCCGTTTGGCCGCCGCCGCGATGGCCTGGGCGCGCGGGTCGGAGGCGTAGGCTGTAGCTGGAATGTTCGGGGTCATGCCTTCGGGAAAGGGGAAGGTATCAAAGCATGTCGTGATTGTGTACCGCGGATCATTCCCAACCCCATGCCACGAACCAACAGCGAGCGCCCATGCATTGTGAAAACGACTGCACAAAATACCGAAACAGACGTCATCGCTACGGACAATCACCTGTAGTTTGTGATCGGGCACAGTCGGGGGCTTCAACCAAGCAAATATACGGTGCTTGGAAACCTCCGGTGTCACTATAAATCGATACGCTGAGGTCAACGCGCGCCACATCCCTGGGCGCGGCTCTACATGCCTCCACCATAATCTGCGATACGCTTCCCTATTGTTCTTCAGTCGCACGGGCTTTACGGCTGTCTGGATGTACGTGAACGGCGCCTCATAGAAGGAAGCTGTGGTTTCATCCATCGTCCAGCCAAAGTCCACGATCCATTTGTCGGCGGCGCGACGGGATATATCCATGCCGTTGACCCATGGCCGCAACACGTCCGCGTTCGGGCGACCGTTCGGATTGAGCGGCAACAAGAGCCAGCGGCGGGCGATCTCGCCCGGTACATCGAATGCCCCGCCCTTCGTGTCGCCCATGAAGGCGACGCCAGCATTCTCCGCCAAACGGCGGGCGGTCGTCAGGTTGTTCAGGCCGCCGGTCAGGTCGGCGTTGATCCGTTCCACCACTCGACCATCAAGACGTGCCTGGATTCCCTGTTGCAACCCAGCGAAACATAGCAAAGACACTCGCACGGCCGCACCGTCCACCACCCAAGGCTCGTCGTCCCACGCTTCGAAAATGCCCCCCTCCGCGGCAATCGGGTCAAGAACGCGGCGATTGGCGCCACCCCGGATCGAGTTTGTGGAGACGAGGCCAGCCGCAGTCAGGCTGTTCTCCTTGATCAGTTCCCAGCCCTTGGCAAACCAATACGCGACAAGATCGGCCTCGGCCGGAACGCGCCCTTCATAGGCGGCGAACAGGCGTTCGACATAGTCATCCTTCAATGCCGCCCTTAGACGCTTGCCCCCAAGGAACGGTGGATTGCCCACCACCACGTCGGCCTCCGGCCAAGCAGCCTCCTTCCCCTCGGGCGTCAGCAGGGCGTCGCGGCATTCGATCTGGTCGAGGCGTCCGAGGATCGGCGCGCGCTTGACCAGGTAGTCGAAGGCGTTGCGCATCTGCCATTGCAGCTCGCCGATCCAGATGGTGACGCGGGCCAGTTCGGCGGCGTAAGGGTTGATCTCGATGCCCTTGACCGCCTGGGGCGTCACCCGCTGGTCGTCGAGCGGCAGGCCGAGCGCCTGTCCCTCCTTCAGCACCTCCAGGTCGAAGTCCTTGAGGTGGATAAGGGAGAGATAGAGGAAATTCCCCGACCCGCTGGCGGGATCGAGCACGCGAAAAGCGCCGAGGCGCGCCCGGAAGGCCGCCCAGGTTTCGCGCGCCGCGTTCTCGGCCCGCGTGCGCGCCGCATCGGATTTCGCCCGGTCGCGGGCCGCCCGGTGGGTGGCGATCTCGGCCTTCGCCGCCTGCCATTCGCGGCGCAGCGGCGCCACCACCACCGGCTCGATGATCTTCATGATCGTCGCCGGGTCGGTGTAATGGATGCCTACCCCCTTGTCGGCCGGATTGGCCACGGTCTTCCGGCTCTTTCCCGGCTTGGCCGCTGGGTCGAACAGCGAGGCCATCACTTCCCGCTTCTCGGGGTCGAGGCCCGCCTCGAACAGCGTGCCGAAGATCGAAGGTTCGATGGCGCTCCAATCGAGCCGCGAAGCATCGTGAAGGTCCCTGATCTCCACGTAGCCCAGCGGCAGCACCTCGTCGTCGTCGAACAGGCCGCCGTTGAACCAGGGGATGGAAACGGTGCCGAAGCGCCCGCCCTTGTCCTTCATCGAACGGAAAAGCTCGCGCAGCATGGGCTGGAAGCCGTCGGGCGATTTTGCCGATTCCTCCAGGATGTCGGCGAACACGCGGCCGGGCAAAAGGTCGATGTCCTCGACGAACAGACAGAAGACCAGGCGGTTGAGGAAGTGGGCAACCTTCTGCGGATCGTGCTTCTGGGAGCGGAGCTGGCCGGCGAGGGCGCCAAATTTCTTGGCCGCGTCGCGCGTCACTGCCTCGCGGGTAACGGAAGGCTTCAGCCTATCGGGGTCGGTAAAGCACCAACGAAGGGTTCGCCGGGCCTCGACACTCATCAGTTCGGGCAGATGGAATGTGTGCTGGACGGAGACGGCGCTGGTGAAATTGGTATGGATGCGGATCTCCTCCATGTCGGAGACGATCAACAGCGGCGGGTTTTCCAGCGCGTCGGCGTATTCCTTGAGCTGGGCGTAGGCCTTCACCAGGTTCTTGTGCGGCCCCTTGTATTCCCAGGCGAAACGGTCCTTCCGCCAAACGTCGGCGCGGCCGGGCCGGCCGTCCAGCTTGAGCACGCTTTTCTCGAAGGTATAGAACTCGCCGTGCGGGTCTTCCTCCTGCGGTTTCTTCACGTCCAGGAGGTCGCACAGATCGAGGAAATGCTCCTGGGCCGCGGACCGTTCCGTGCGGGTCGCGCCTCTCCACTTGGCGATGAATGCCTCGGGGGTCATGCCCTCTTTTCCTTCGAGCGTTATCCCGTCCCGCCGCGGGTGCACGGAAGGGTAACCTTTGCGACTTAGCGTGGCAATCACGTCCCCGAGTGGATTTGCCGGACCGCCTGGGTCATCACGCTCTCGCGCCGCCTATGCGGGGTGGCTTTCCCTTTCGGAGGATGCTAAAAAAGAAATTCGTTCACAGGTTGAATCCCATGCGCCCAAATGGCGGCGGGAGGAATTTCCTTTGAAGAGGACTGTGAGGAATTGAAACGGCCCAGGGAGGGATGGCCCCCATTGGACACATGGAACCAGTGAAACCGATCGTTTATGAGTTTTCAGCCTATACGTGTGCGGAGGGGAGGTCGCCGGAACCGTTTTCCATGGCGATCTCCACGCCCGAGGCCATTGACGAAATGCTCGCCGCCTGCCACCTGATCTGTCCGTTCGTGCGCCCCCGGCCGCTGACCATTCACGGCGTGGACGGAAACCAGGCGCTGGAACTGTCGCGGCGATTCGTCGAGAACTGGCTGCGCGAAGACGGCGTCCGCCTCGTCGACGCCGAGGGCCGGACCGTGCCGCTGCCGCCGGTGCCGAGGGTGGAGGCTTGATGTCGAGGGCGCCATGGCCAAACGTGGAAGTTCGCTGAACGCCCCTTTTCTCAGGCGGCTGTCGGTCGTCGAAGAACGGGTCGAGAAGGATTCGTTTCCGTTCAATCGTCTCCCCTATCTCGCGCGGCCCGACTTCTCGCTCGGCTTTTCGCGGCGGGTGACCTTTCTGGTGGGCGAGAATGGCGCCGGCAAATCGACGCTGCTCGAGGCAATTGCCGCGCTGTGCGACTTTCCCGCCGGCGGCGGGTCGCAGGACCATTGGCGGATCGAAAACGAGGACCCGTCCGCCAACCGGCTGATCCAGGCGCTGCGGCCGGAGTGGCTGCCGCGCGTGCGCTCGGGCTTCTATCTGCGGGCGGAAAGCTTCTTCAATCTTGCCGCCTACATCGATGACGTGGGCGACATCGATGGCCTCTATGGGGGACGGAAGATGCACGCCCAAAGCCATGGCGAATCCGTGCTGGCTTTGCTGGCGCACCGGCTTCGCAGCATGGGCCGCGGGATCATCCTGATGGACGAGCCCGAGGCGGCACTTTCGCCGTCGAGCCAGATGGCGTTCCTGGGCCTCCTTCGCGAGTGGGACCGCCTGGGGACCGTTCAGGTGATCGTTGCCACGCATTCGCCGATCATCATGTGCTATCCCGACGCCACGCTCTTCTGGTTCGATGGCCAGGGCATCGCCGAAACGACGGCCGAGCAGACGGAGCATTACCGCATCACCAAGGCTTTCCTGTCGAATCCGCCGCGCTATCTGGCGGAAATATTCGATGAAACGGACGCGGCGGAGCCCGAGGGAGCAGACGACCGCTGGGAATAGCCGCCGGCGTCGCCCCGTAATGGGCGGGGGCCGGAAAGGTCCGGACGCGACGGGGCGCCGGCGCCACTCCTTCACTCAAACGTCAATTGCCGCACTCCCCGAAACGTGCGACAAAATAGGCCGCGCGCGGGGCCGGCCGCATGCGGCGGACGGCGGTGGTGCGCCGGATATTTCTGGAACGATCGTGAACACGCCGATGCCTCGTCTCAACCGCGGGCGGGAAAGGGACGATGTGAATCCCCCCTCGCCATCCGTGAGCGCCGCCGCCTTCCTCGTCACCGCGAGGCCGGCATGAAGCGATCCTTCGTCCTTGTCGCCGTCCTGCTGCTGGCCGCCGCCGGCGGCTATGTCTATACCCACGGCATGCCGGCCCTGCCGTGGGCCGCCTCGGGCGGCGCCGCCAGGACGGCGCAGCCGGCGGGGCGCCCGGCCCTGCCCGTCACCGTCGCCCCGGTGGTCAGCCAGGCCGTTCCCGTCACGCTGGGCACCATCGGCACGGTGCAGGCCCGGGCCTCGGTCGCCATCCGCTCGCGGGTCGACGGGCAGCTGCTCAAGGCCTTCTTCACCGAGGGCCAGACGGTGAAGAGGGGCGAGATGCTGTTCGCGCTCGACCCGGCGCCGCTGGAAGCCCAGCTTCGCCAGGCCGAGGCCTTCCTGGCCCGCGACCGCGCCCAGCTGGACAACGCCCGCATCGAGATGGAGCGCTATCTGACGCTGGCCACCAAGGGCATCGCCACCCAGCAGAAGCTGGACGAGACGCGGGCCGCCGTGCACGCGCTGGAGGCCACCATCCGGGCCGACCTGGCGGCGGTGGAGGCGGCCCGGCTGCAACTGTCGTTCACCTCGATCGCGTCGCCCCTCGAGGGGCGGACCGGCAAGCTTCTGGTCGACCCCGGCAACCTGGTGAAGGCCAACGACGTGCCGCTGGTGGTCATCAACCAGATCCGGCCGATCACGGTGGCCTTCTCGCTGCCCGAGCGCCACCTGCCGGAAATCGGCCGGCGAATGCGCGAAGGGCCGCTGACGGTGGAGGCCCGGCTGCCCAACCTCGACCTGGCCCCGGCCAAGGGCACGCTCAGCTTCATCAACAACGCGGTGAACGTGGCGACCGGCACCATCGAGCTCAAGGCCACCTTCAAGAACGCCGACGAGCGGCTGGTTCCCGGCCAGTTCGTCGACGTGGTGCTGACCGTTTCGGTGCTATCCGACGCCCTGGTGGTGCCGGCCCAGGCGGTCCAGAACGGACAGAACGGCAACTATGCCTTCGTCGTCAAGCCCGACCAGACCGTCGAGATGCGCCCGCTTGCCGTGCGCACGCTGGACGACGGGCGGATGATCGCCGAGAGCGGGCTTAAGGCCGGCGAAACGGTGGTCACCGAGGGACAGATGCGCCTGACGCCGGGCGCCCGGGTTTCGGTCAAAACGGCCGCGCCCGGGACGGGCTGATACGGAAGGCCGCCGGCCATGAACGTTTCCGAACTGTGCATCCGCCGCCCGGTGATGACGTCGCTTCTGATGGTGGCGCTGCTGGTGTTCGGCTCCATCGCCTATGTGTCGCTGCCGGTCAGCGAACTGCCGACGGTCGACTTCCCGACCATTTCGGTTTCCGCCTCGCTGCCGGGGGCCGACCCGGAAACCATGGCCTCCGCCGTCGCCACGCCGCTGGAAAACGAGTTCGCCACCATCGCGGGGCTGGATTCCATCACCTCGACCAACACGCTCGGCCGGACCCGGATCACGCTGCAGTTCGCGCTCGATCGCGACATCGACGCCGCCGCCCAGGACGTCCAGGTCGCCATTTCCTCGACGTTGCGTAAGCTGCCCGACGAGATGACCGACCCGCCGACCTTCCGCAAGGTCAACCCGGCCGACGCCTCGATCCTCTATCTGGCGCTCAGTTCCTCGACGCTGCCGCTGACCACCGTCAACGAGTACGCGGAAACCATCCTGGCCCGCCGGCTGTCCACCGTCAGCGGCGTCGCCCAGGTGCAGGTGTTCGGCTCGCAGAAATTCGCGGTGCGCATCCAGGTCGACCCGGACGCGCTGGCGACGCGCGGCATCGGCATCGACGAGGTCGCCGCCGCCGCCCAGGCCGGCAACGTCAACCAGCCGACCGGCAGTCTCAGCGGCCCCTACCAGACGCTGACCATCCGCGCCTCGGGCAAGCTGATGGACGCCACCGCCTTCGCCCAGCAGATCGTCGCCTACCGCGAGGGCGCCCCGGTCCGGCTCAGCGACATCGCCACCGTCATCGGCAGCGTCGAGAACAACAAGAACGCCGGCTGGTACAACAACGCCCGGGCCGCCGTGCTGGCCATCCAGCGCCAGCCCGGCACCAACACGGTGCGCGTCGTCGACGCGGTGATGCGCGAGCTGCCGGCCTTCCGCGCCCAGCTTCCCGGCTCGGTCGAACTCGACGTCCTGTACGACCGCAGCGAGACCATTCGTGACTCGGTCGCCGACGTGCAGTTCACCCTGGTGCTGGCCGCCGGGCTGGTGGTGCTGGTCATCTTCCTGTTCCTGCGCAACCTGCCGGCCACCATCATCCCCAGCCTGGCGCTGCCCATCTCGGTGGTGGGGGCCTTCGGCGGCATGCACATGTTCGGCTTCAGCCTGGACAACCTGTCCCTGATGGCGCTGACGCTCTCGGTCGGCTTCGTGGTCGACGACGCCATCGTCATGCTGGAGAACATCGTCCGCCACGCCGAGCGCGGCGAGACCCGGCGCGAGGCCGCCTTCAAGGGGGCCCGGGAAATCTCGTTCACCATCATTTCCATGACGCTGTCGCTGGCCGCCGTCTTCATTCCGGTGCTGTTCATGGGCGGCATCCTGGGGCGCCTGCTCAACGAATTCGCCATCACCATCGTGCTGGCCATTTTCGTCTCCGGGTTCGTCTCGCTCACCCTCACCCCGATGCTGTGCAGCCGCATGATCGGCACCTCGAAGACCGCCCACCACGGGCGGGCCTACTGGCTGACCCAGAAGGGCTTCGACGTCATGCTCGCGGCCTATGCGGCCAGCCTCGGTTGGTGCCTTAAGCACCGGCGCATCGTGTTCGCCACGTTCCTGATGACCATCGTCGGGGCCGGCTATCTTTACGTCATCGTCCCCAAAGGATTCCTGCCGTCCGAGGACACCGGGCGCATCATCGCCTACACCGAGGCGGCCACCGACATCTCGTTCGACGCCATGGTCCGCAACCAGCAGCAGGCGGCGGCGATCATCGCCAAGGACCCCAACGTCGCCGCCTTCATGTCCTCGGTGGGGTCCGGCGGCCCGCGCGCGGCCGGCAATTCCGGCACCCTGTTCCTGACGCTGAAGCCCCGCCACGAGCGCGAGCTTTCGGCCGACGAGGTCATGCAGCAGCTGCGCCGCAAGCTTGCCGGACTGCCCGGCATCAACGTCTTCCTGCAGAACCCGCCTTCCATCCGCATCGGCGGCCGGCTCAGCAAGTCGCAATACCAGTACACGCTCCAGGACCTGGATCAGGAGCAGCTCTACGCCTCGGCCGGGCGGCTGGTCGAGGCGCTGTCCCGCGAGCCCACCTTCCAGGGCGTGACCAGCGACATGGACATCACCAGCCCCAGCCTCGACGTCCACATCGACCGCAACAAGGCCGCCGTGCTGGGCGTCACCCCGGCCCAGATCGAAACCGCGCTGGGCAGCGCCTATGGGTCGCGCCAGGTATCGACCATCTACACCGCGTCGAACCAGTATGCGGTGATCCTCGAGGTGGAGCCGGCCTACCAGACCGACGCCAGCGCGCTGTCCCGCCTCTACATCCGCTCCAGCAAGGACGTCCTGGTGCCGCTCACCGCCGTCACCACCATGAAGCACGGCTCCGCGCCGCTGGCCATCAACCACCAGGGCCAGCTGCCGTCGGTAACGGTATCCTTCGACCTGTCGCCGGGCGTCTCGCTGGGCGAGGCGGTGGATCGCATCGGCGAGGTGACGCGCGACCTCAAATTACCGGCGACGTTGAGCGGCAGCTTCTCGGGCACCGCCCAGGCCTTCCAGGATTCCTTCCGCGGCCTCGGCATCCTGGTGGTGATGGCCATCCTGGTGGTCTACATCGTGCTGGGCATTCTCTATGAAAGCTACGTCCACCCCCTGACCATCCTGTCGGGCTTGCCGTCGGCCGGCCTGGGGGCGCTTTTGACCCTGCTGCTGTTCGGGGAGGAGCTCAACCTTTACGGCTTCGTCGGCATCATCATGCTGATCGGCATCGTCAAGAAGAACGCCATCATGATGATCGACTTCGCCTTGCAGGCGCAGCGGCGCGACGGCATGGCCGCCGCCGAGGCCATCTACGAGGCCTGCCTGGTGCGCTTCCGCCCGATCATGATGACGACGATGGCGGCCTTCGTCGGCACGCTGCCCATCGCGGTGGGCTTCGGCCAAGGCGCCGAGGCGAGAAGGGCGCTCGGCCTCGCCGTGGTCGGCGGCCTGGTGGTTTCCCAGCTCCTCACGCTCTACCTGACGCCGGTGATCTTCCTCTACTTCGACCGCCTGCAAGGCGCGCGCATGCCGCGCCGCCGGCGCGAAGCCGCCCAGCCCTCGGCCTAAAGCCTACTTGGCCGGCTTCGCCTTCAGGCGCTTGGCGAAGGCCTCCAGCGCCAGATCGTAGCCCTGCGAGCCCAAACCGCAGATCATGCCGACCGAGACCTTGGAGATGTAGGACAGGTGGCGGAAGGTTTCGCGCTGGTGGATGTTCGACAGGTGAACCTCGATGACCGCCATCTCGGCCGACGAGATGGCGTCCATGAGGGCGACCGAGGTGTGGGTGTAGGCCCCGGCGTTGAGCACGATGCCGGCGAACTTGCCGCGCGCCTGCTGGACCCAGGTCACCAGCTCGCCCTCGCTGTTGCTCTGCCTGCAGACGACCTTGAGGCCGAGCTTGCGGCCGTGCTCGACGCAGCGCTTCTCGACATCGGCCAGCGTCTCGCGGCCATAGATTTCGGGCTGGCGGGTTCCCAGCAGGTTGAGGTTGGGGCCGTTCAGAAGAAGAATGGACGTCGCCATGGGCGTGCTCCTTTGTGCGGCCGGATGCCGTCAGCCCGGCATCCGTTCAGGCGGGGAAACCATACAACGCCGCCGGATTGTCGACCAGCACCTCGCGGAAGCCGCCCAGCAGCGCAGATTGTTCACGGATAATGCCGCCGCCCTCTACGGATTTGCGCTCGCGTAGGCTCCCCGACCGGCCCATTTGAGAAGGGACGCCGTCCGACCGCCTCGAGGGAGGTTCGCCGTGAGCCGTTTCATCCATCGTATGCCGTTCGGTGCCGAAACCGGCGCCGGGGGAACCCGTTTTCGCCTGTGGGCGCCGGACGCCGAGGAGGTTTCCCTGCTGATCGAGCGCAGCGCGGAGGAAGGGACCATCGAGGTGCCGATGGCCGCCTTCGAAGACGGCTGGCGCGAGGCGCGGCTCCCCGACGCCGGCCCCGGCAGCCACTACCGGTTCCGCGTCGACGGCGGCCAGGCCGTACCCGATCCCGCCTCGCGCTTCCAGCCGGCCGACGTGCACGGCCCCAGCGAGGTCATCGATCCGCTGGCCTATCCCTGGCGGCATTCCGACTGGCGCGGCCGTCCGTGGGAGGAGAGCGTCTTCTACGAGCTTCACGTCGGCGCCTTTACCGCCGAGGGCACGTTTGCCGCCGCCGCCCGCCACCTCGAGGAACTGGCCGAGCTTGGCGTCACCGCCGTCGAGCTGATGCCGGTGGCCGACTGCCCGGGACGGCGCAACTGGGGCTACGACGGCGTCGGCCTGTTCGCCCCCGATTCCGCCTACGGCCGGCCCGACGACCTGAAGGCCCTTGTCGATGCCGCCCACGGGCTTGGCCTGATGGTTTTCCTCGACGTCGTCTACAACCACTTCGGCCCCGAGGGAAATTACCTCTCCGCCTATGCCGGGCGGTTCTTCGACCCCGCCCGCCAGACCCCGTGGGGCGCGGCCATCGCCTTCGATACCGAAGACAGCCGGCCGGTGCGCGACTTCTTCGTCAACAACGCCCTCTACTGGCTGGAGGAATACCGCTTCGACGGCCTGCGCCTGGACGCCGTGCACGCCATCGAGGATCGCTCCCGCCCCGACATCCTGGAGGAGCTGGCCGACGCCGTTAAGGCCGGTCCGGGGGCCGGGCGGCACGTCCATCTGGTGCTGGAGAACGGCCTCAATCAGGCCCATTACCTGGAGCGCGGGGGGGACGGCCGGCCGCGCCATTACGCCGCCCAATGGAACGACGACATCCACCACGCCTTCCATGTGCTGCTGACCGGGGAAACGCACGGCTATTACACCGACTTCGGCGACGATGCCGCCGCCCACCTCGGCCGCTGCCTGGCCGAGGGCTTCGCCTATCAGGGCGAGGCCAGTCCCTATTTCAAAAGCAGGCGCGGCGAGGCCAGCGCGCAGTTGCCCCCCACCGCCTTCGTCGGCTTCGTGCAGAACCACGACCAGATCGGCAACCGGGCGCTGGGCGACCGGCTGGGCACGCTGGCGCCGCCGGAGGCGCTTCGGGCGGCCACGGTGGCGCTGCTGCTGGCCCCGGCGGTGCCGTTGCTGTTCATGGGCCAGGAGTGGGGCGCCGCGCAGCCGTTCCTCTTCTTCTGCGACCTCGGCGACGCGCTGAAGGCGGCGGTGCGCGACGGCCGGCGGCGGGAGTTCGCCGACTTTCCCGCCTTCCGCGACGAGGCGGCCCGCGAGCGCATTCCCGATCCCACCGCCGAGGAAACCTTCCGCCGCTCGGTGCTGGTGCGCCCGGCGGCCGACGATGCCGCGGCCCTGGGGTGGCTCGACCTGCACCGCCAGTTGCTGTCGCTCCGCCGCTACGAGATCGCGCATCGGTTGGCGGGCGCCGCCGCCGGGCGCGTGCTCTGGCGGGCCGGGGCCGGCCTGATGGTGGCTTGGCGGCTGGGCGACGGCGCCCGGCTGACCATGATGGTCAACCTTGCCGCCGAACCGACCCCCGAGACCCCGCCGCGTGCGAGCGGGCGGCGGCTGTTCGCCACAGAAGACGACATCGGCCAGCCGGGGACGCCGCTTCCCGCGTGGTCGACCGCCGTCTTCCTCGCGGACGCCACGGCCGGGCCGGCATGAGCGCCGCCGACATCCCCGCCATTCCCAGGGCCACCTATCGCCTGCAGTTCCACGGCGGGTTCGGCTTCGCCGACGCGAAAGCCGTGGTCGATTACCTGGACCGGCTCGGCATCAGCCATCTTTATGCCTCGCCCTATCTCAAGGCGCGCGCCGGCAGCACCCACGGCTACGACATCGTCGATCACAACGCGCTCAACCCCGAGGTCGGCGACGAAGCGGCCTTTGCCGCCCTCTGCGACGCTTTGACGGAGCGCGGCATGGGCCAGATCCTCGACTTCGTGCCCAACCACATGGGGGTGGGCCTGGCCGACAACGCGTGGTGGCTCGACGTCCTGGAATGGGGCCGCCAATCGCCCCACGCCGAGGTCTTCGACATCGACTGGCGGCCCGCCCAGGCGGCGCTGCGCGGCAAGGTGCTGCTGCCCGTCCTCGGCGACCACTACGGCCGGGTGCTGGAAGCCGGCGAACTGCGGCTGTCCTTCGACGCCGGCGAGGGCTCGTTCTCGGTGTGGTATTACGGGCATCGCTTTCCCATCTCGCCGCGCCAGTACGCCGGCCTTCTCGATGCCGCCGTCCGGACTCTCGCCGCCGACGCCGATTCGGGCGGCCGCGAGATCGAACCGATCGCCGCCGGCTTTCACGATCTCCGGCGTCCGGCCCGCTCGGCCCGCGGTCGCGCCGCCCGCCGCGAGAAGGCCCGCTCGCTCCAGCAGCGCCTGGCCGCCGCCGTCGCCCGTCACCCCGCCCTGGCCCGCCACGTCGAAGCGGCGGTGGCGCGCCTTAACGGCACGCCCGGCGATGCCGCCAGTTTCGGCCCCCTGCACCGCCTGCTCGAAAGCCAGTCCTACCGTCTCGCCTTCTGGCGGGTCGCCGCCGAGGAGATCAATTATCGCCGCTTCTTCCAGATCAACGACCTGGCCGGGGTGCGCGTCGAGGTGCCGGCGGTGTTCGACGCCGTCCACGCCTTCGTCCTGCGCCTGATCGCCGAAGGCCGCATCCACGGCCTGCGCATCGACCACGTCGACGGCCTGTTCGACCCCCGCCGGTACCTGGAGCGTTTGCAGGCGCGGGCGCGCGCCGCCGCCGGCCTGCCCGACGGGCGGCCGTTCTACGTCGTCGTCGAGAAGATCCTGGCCGGCCACGAGCGCCTGCGCGAGGACTGGCCGGTGGCCGGCACCACCGGCTACGATTTCCTCAACCGGGTCAACGGCCTGTTCGTCGATGCCGCTTCCGAGCGGCCGCTGTCGCAGGTCTACCGGCGCCTCGTCGGCGGACCGGCCGACTTCGACGAGGTCGCCCATGAGGGCCGGCGCCAGGTCATGGACCTGGAGCTGGCCAGCGAACTTCGCGTGCTGGCCAACGGCTTCAACCGCCTGGCCGAGATGAGCTGGCTGACCCGCGACCACACCCTGGTCGGCCTGCGCCAGGCGTTGCGCGAGGTGGCGGCCTGTTTTCCGGTCTATCGTACCTATGTCGACGCCCGGGGGGCGACCGCCGACGATCGCCGCGACCTCGACTGGGCGCTGTCCCTGGCCCGCAGACGCAGCCGCCGCGCCGACAAGAGCGTCTTCGATTTCGTCCACGCCGCGCTGACCACCGACCTGGCGGCCGGCCGGCACGGCCCCTACCGGCGAAACGAGGTCCGGCGCCTGGCCATGAAGTTCCAGCAGTACACCGGCCCGGTCACCGCCAAGGGCGTCGAGGATACCGCGTTTTATCGGTTCAACCGGCTGATCTCGCTGAACGAGGTGGGCGGCGAACCGGCCCGTTTCGGCACCACCGCTTCGGCCTTCCACCATGGCATGCAGGAGCGGGCCCGCGCCTGGCCCCATGCCATGCTGGCCTCCGCCACCCATGACACCAAGCGCGGCGAGGACGCCCGGGCGCGCATCGACGCCCTGTCGGAGATTCCCGGCCTGTGGGAGCACCGGGTGCGGCGCTGGCGGACCCTCACGCGCCGCCTGCGGGTCGACGTGGACGGCCGCCCCGCCCCCGCCGCCAACGACGAATACCTGCTTTACCAAGCCCTGGTCGGCGCCTGGCCGGCCGAATTCCATGGCGCGGCGCCCCTCGACGCCGACGCGCTCGACGCGTTCCGCGAGCGGATCGTCGCCTACATGGCCAAGGCGGTGCGCGAGGCCAAGGTCCATTCCAGCTGGATCGACCCCGATCAGGCCTACGAGGCGGCGCTGGCCACCTTCATCGGCCGCCTGCTGGACGGCCGGCGGCGCAACCTCTTCCTCGACGACTTCCGGGCTTTCCACCGGCGGGTGGCGGAGTTGGGCGCCGTCAATGCGCTGGCCCAGGCCGTCCTCAAGCTGACGGCGCCGGGGGTGCCCGACTTCTATCAGGGCGGCGAACTGTGGGACTTCAGCCTGGTCGACCCCGACAACCGGCGCCCCGTCGATTTCGGCCTCCGGCGCCGGCTGCTCGACGACCTGTCGAGAATGGCCATCGGCGACGGCGTGGCGGACCTGCTGCGGACCTGGCCGGACGGCCGCATCAAGCTGTTCGTCCTCTGGCGCCTGCTGTCCATCCGGCGAGAGCACCCCGAGTTTTTTGCGGAAGGCCGTTACGAAGCGGTAACCGTGGCCGGCGGAAAGGCCGATCACGTGGTCGCTTTTGTGCGGCGGAATGCCGGCGCCGCGCTTCTGGTGGCGGTGCCCCGCCTGGCCTTCCGCCTCAGCGATACCGGGCGGCCCTTCCCTCTCGGTGCCGACGCCTGGGGAGACACCGCGCTCGCTTTGCCTGACGACCTCGCTTCGGGGGCGTGGTCCCATCTTTTCACCGGAGCACACCCGACCGCCGCCAGCGATGGCCGGCTGGCCGTCGCCGACCTGCTGTCAGTCCTGCCGGTCGCCGTCGCCCTGCGAACCGGGGTCGACGGCTAGGGGCGCCATACCGGGCCCGGCCCGGCCTTCGGCGGCCAGCATGGCGGCCAGCCGGCGAAGCCTGGGATCGGCCATCAGCGCCTCGACGGTCAGCGGCAGCCGGCGCTTCCAGTTGGGGTGCTCGTCGCGGGTGCCCGGCAGATTGGTCTGCTCGACGAGCCCCAGCACGTCTTCGGGCCTAACCATCAGCAGATGGGCCGGCGTGCGGGCCAGGAAGCGATAGGCGGAAAGCGCGATGTCGTCGGGCGACGGATGGCCGCCCTCGGGTAGCCCGCCATGGGCGTGCAAGGCGTCGGCGAGCGCGGTGCGATCCTCGACGCGCTCGCGCTTGGCGGCGCGCTCGGCCCCGGAAGAGGCGAGCAGGCCGAGCCGGGCCCGCGTCTCGATGTCGTGGCCGCTCCAGTAGCCGGGCAGCGGCGGCAGGTCGTGGGTGGCGACCGCGGCCAGCGCCAGTTGGGGATAGTGGGCCGGCGGCGTGAACCCGCCGTCGCCGCGCTCGAAATAAAGCAGCCGGTAGGACAGGATGCCGGCCTGGGCCAGGCGTTCGCGGAAGCCGTCGGGAACGGTGCCCAGGTCCTCGCCGATGACGACGCAGCCATGGCGCCGGCTTTCCAGGGCGACGATGCCAAGCAGGTCCTCCAGCGGGAAGCGCATGTACGCGCCCTCGGCCGGCGAGCCCCCGGCCGGAATCCAGAACTGGCGGGCCAGCCCCATCACGTGGTCGATGCGCACGGCGCCGGCATGGCGCATGTTGGCCCTGAGGAGGGCGATGAACGGCGCATAGGCCGCCTCGCCCAAGGCATGCGGATCGAACGGCGGCAGGCCCCAGCCCTGGCCGTCCGGATTGAAGGCGTCGGGCGGCGCGCCGATCTCGGCGCCGAACACCAGCGAATCCTGGTGGATCCACGCTTCCGCCCCGTCCGGCGACGCCCCCAGCGCGATATCGCGATAGAGCCCGATCGTAAGGCCGGCCTGCCGGCCCGCCTCGGCCGCCGCCGCCAGCTGGCGGTCGGCTTCCCATTGCAGGTAGAGGAAGAAGTCGACGGCTTCGGGCTCGGTCGTGCAAAACGCCGCCACGCCGGCGCCGTCGGGCCGCCGGCAGTCGGCCGGCCAGCTTCGCCAGTCGGGACCGAGGGCGGCGCTGAGTGCGTCGAAGGCGGCGTGCGCCGCCAGCTCCCCGCCGCCGCGGCGCGCAAAATCGCGGAAGGCGGCGCCGCGCTCGCTGCCGCCCTCCAGATGGCGCACCCTGAACCCGGCGAACAGGGTGCGCAGGGCGTCGAACTTGAGCGACGCCACCCCCTCGTAGTCGATCAGTTCCAGACGGGCCAGGGCGTCCCGCGTCCTGGCGAAGGCAGGCCCGGCGAAGCGTTGCCGAGCGGCCGGGTCGTCGGCCCAGTCGGGCACCGCCTCGACATCGATGAAGAGTGCGTTGAGGAATCCGCGGTTCGAGCCGTAATAGGGGCTGTCGTGGGTGGGCCTGGCCGGAAACAGGGCGTTCAGCGGGGTCACTCCGACGGCGCCGGCCCCGAGGCCGCCGGCGGCGCGGGCGAGGTCGGCCAGCGCGGTGAAGTCGCCGATCCCCCAATCGCCCGCGGAACGCAGCGCATAGGGCTCGACGGCCATGCCCCAGGCGCGGCCGCCGGCTTCCCACGCCGCCGGCAGGTGGCAGCGGGCCGGCGCCACGATGAGGGTCTGCGTGCATCCCTTGCGCCCGGCCACCGCCGGACCGTCCAGGCACAGCCGGTGATAGCCGAGCGGCAGCCCCGCCCCGAGGTCGAGGCGCACCGCCAGCAGCGGTTCGTCGTTCGGCCCCTCGGTCCGGCCTCCGGCCAGTTCGCCAGGGTGCGCCGACCCGGCGCGCCCGCCGCCGTCTTCGAATTCCAGCCGCCAGTCGAGCCGGACGTTGCCGGCCGCCGCCGCGAACAGGGCGTCGACGGCGACGGCGCCCTCGCCGGCGACGACCACCCGCACCGGATCGAGTGCCCGTTCCGCCCACCGGGCCTCGAGCGCCCTCAACACGGCCTCGGCGGCGGCCTCGTCCGCCGCCGGCCGGCCGAGGCCGGCCAGCAGGGCGGAAAGCGGCCCGGCGGCGACGGAATGGACCCGCCCGGTGATGTCGCGGTAGGTGGGCCCGATGCCGACGGCTTCGGCCAGCCGGGCAAGGAACGGGCCGGGTGGGGATGCCGGATGGGAAGGGTCGTCGGTCATGGCGATCCGCCCCTTGCCTTAAGCGGCATCCGTGCTGGCGTATTCGAACATCAGGAAGGTGCGGGGCGGCACGGTCACGCTGCCGCCCCTCGCCACCCGTGGGCCGCCGCCGGTGGGCGGATCGGCCGCCGTGTCGACGACGCACGCCCAGTCGCCGGGGCCGGAGGCGTTGGGCAGCCGGAAGGAGACCTCGATGTCGCCGGCGTTGAGCACGACAAGGAAGGTGACGTCCGGTTCGGGCTCGCCGGCCGACGTCAGATGGTAATCGCCGGCCTCGCCGCTCAGCAGAAAGCCGATGCAGTGGTTGGTCGGGGTCCGCCAGTCGGCTTCGCCGAACTCGCGGCCGTCCGGCCGCAGCCAGGTGATGTCCTTGATCTCGGTGCCCGGGATGATGCCGCCATGGAAGAAGCGCGAACGGCGGAAGACCACGTGGCGGCGGCGCAGCGCGATGAGGAAGCGGACGAACTCCCGCAACTGGCGGCCTTCCGAGCCGACGTCGTTCCAGTCGATCCAGCTGATCTCGGAATCCTGGCAGTAGGCGTTGTTGTTGCCGAGCTGGCTGCGGGCGAACTCGTCGCCGGCCACCAGCATGGGAACGCCTTGGGACACCAGCAGCGTGGCCAGGAAGTTGCGCATCTGTTGGAAGCGAACGCGCGAGATCGCCCGATCGGCGGTCGGCCCCTCGACGCCGCAATTGGCGCTGAAATTGTCGTTGGTGCCGTCCACGTTGTCTTCCTGGTTGGCCTCGTTGTGCTTCTTGGTATAGCTGACCAGGTCGTTCAGCGTGAAGCCGTCGTGGGCGGTGACGAAATTGATGCTGGCCCACGGCCGCCGGCCGCGCCGCTCGAACAGGTCGCTGGAACCGGTGGTGCGGGTGGCCAGTTCCGAAAGCTGGCCGGCGTCGCCCCGCCAGAAGCGGCGCACGGTATCGCGGTAGCGGTCGTTCCATTCGGCCCAGCCCGGCGGAAAGCCGCCCAGGCGGTATCCGCCCTCGCCCAGGTCCCACGGCTCGGCGATCAGCTTGACCCTGGACAGCGCCGGGTCCTGGCGGACGGCATCGAGAAAGCCGGCGTGCACGTGATATTGCTGGTCGTACTCGCGGGCCAGTGTCGTTGCCAGATCGAAACGATATCCGTCGACGTGCATCTCCTGGACCCAGAAGCGCAGCGAATCCATGACCAGCTGCAAGACCCGCGGATGGTGCGGGTTGAAGCTGTTGCCGCAGCCGGTGAAGTCCAGGTAATCGCGGTAGTTGTCGCCCTGCAGGCGGTAGTAGTTGCGGTTGTCGATGCCGCGGAAGCACAGCGTCGGTCCCAGGCGATCGCTTTCCGCCGTGTGATTGAAGACGACGTCCAGGATGACCTCGATGCCGGCGTCGTGCAGGACATGCACCATGGTCTTGAACTCGCCGAGGCCGCCCTCGGCCAGATAGAGGGGGTGCGGCGCGAAAAAACCGATGGAATTGTAGCCCCAGTAGTTGCGCTGGCCCTTGGCGGCCAGACGGTGCTCGTCGACGAAGGCGTGAACCGGCAACAGCTCGACGGCGGTGATGCCGAGGCCGCGCAGGTAGTCGACCACGGCCGGCGTGGCCAGGCCGGCGAAGGTGCCGCGGTTCTCGGTGGCAACCTCGGGATGGCGCATGGTCAGGCCGCGCACGTGGGCCTCGTAGAGGATGCTCTGCTCCCACGGCGTGCCCGGCGCCTTGTCGTTGCCCCAGGTGAAGGCGGTGTCGACCACCCGGCACTTGTAGGTGTACTTGGCGCTGTCGCGCGAATCGAACGACAGATCCTCCTTGGGATCGCCGACGCGATATCCGAACAGGGCGTCGTGCCAGCGGATGCCGCCGACCAGGGCCTTGGCGTAGGGATCGATCAGCAGCTTGTTGGCATTGAAGCGGTGTCCCTTGTCCGGCGCATACGGGCCGTGCACCCGATAGCCGTAGATCTGGCCGGGGCGGGCGTCGGGCAGATAACAGTGCCACGTCTCGTCGGTATATTCGGGAAGCTGGATGCGCTGGATCTCGCGATCGCCGTGTTCGTCGAACAGGCACAGTTCGACCTTCTCGGCGTTTTCCGAGAACAGCGCGAAATTGACCCCCTTGCCGTCCCAGTTGGCGCCGAGCGGATACGGACTGCCCGGCCACACCCGCATGCGCTTTGCGCTCATGCTTGTCCCTCGATGCCGCGTGGCCGCAGGATGAGAACGGCCAACGGCGGCAGGGTCAGGTTGACCGACCACGGATGGCCGTGGGCGGGCACGGCCTCGGCCTGGACGCCGCCCAGGTTGCCGACCCCGCTGCCGCCGTAGTCGGCGGCGTCGGTGTTGATGCATTCGACATAGAAATCGCCGCTCGGCACCCCGATGCGGTAGCCGTGATGGACCACCGGCGTGAAGTTGCAGACCACCACCGCCACCTCCTCCGGCCGCTTGCCGCGGCGCAGGAAGCTGACCACGCTGTTGTCGACATCCTGGCAGTCGATCCACGAGAAGCCGGCCGGCTCGAAGTCGACCTCGTAAAGGGCGGGCGCCGCCCGGTACAGCCGGTTGAGGTCGCCCACCAGCTGCTTGGCGCCGGCGTGCAGGGGATCGTCGAGCAGGTGCCAGTCCAGGCTGCGGTCGTGCGACCACTCGCGTTCCTGGGCGATGTCGGCGCCCATGAACAGCAGCTTCTTGCCGGGATGGCCGAACATGAAGGCGAAATAGGCCCGGAGGTTGGCGAACTTCTGCCAGCGGTCCCCGGGCATCTTGCCCAAAAGCGAGCCCTTGCCGTGCACCACCTCGTCGTGGGACAGCGCCAGCACGAAATTCTCGGTGAAGGCATAGAGCAGGCCGAAGGTCAGGTTGTTCGGGTGGTAACGACGATAGATCGGCTCCTTGGACATGTACTGCAGGGTGTCGTGCATCCAGCCCATGTTCCATTTGAGCCCGAAGCCCAGACCGCCGAGGTAGGTCGGCCGCGACACCATCGGCCAGGCGGTCGATTCCTCGGCCACCGTCGTCGCCCCGCCGTTCTCGCCGAAGATGACCTCGTTCATGCGTTTGAGGAAGGCCACCGCCTCCAGGTTCTCGTTGCCGCCGTATTGGTTGGGCACCCATTCGCCCGCCTTGCGACTGTAGTCGAGGTAGAGCATGGACGCCACGGCGTCGACGCGCAGGCCGTCGATGTGGAAGGAATCGATCCAGTAGCGGGCGTTGGCCAGCAGGAAGTTCGCCACCTCGCGCCGCCCGTAATTGTAGATCAGCGTCCCCCAGTCGGTGTGGCGGCCCTTGCGGGGGTCGGCGTGCTCGTAGAGATGGGTGCCGTCGAAGAGGCCGAGGCCGTGCTCGTCGGTCGGGAAGTGGCCGGGCACCCAGTCGATCAGCACGCCGATGTCGGCGGCGTGGCAGGCATCGACGAAGGCGCGGAAATCGTCGGGCGAACCGAAGCGGCTGGTCGGCGCGAACAGGCCGATCGGCTGGTAGCCCCACGAGCCGTCGAACGGAAACTCGGACACCGGCATCAGCTCGATGTGGGTGAAGCCCAGGTCGCGCACGTAGGGAACCAGTTCGCCGGCCAGCTCGCGGTAGGTCAGGTAGCGGTTCCCCTCCTCGGGCTTGCGCCGCCAGGAGCCGAGATGGACCTCGTAAACCGAGACGGGCGCGTCGAGCGCGTTGGTCTCGCCGAGGCGGCCGCGCCACAGCTCGTCGGTCCAGGCGAAGGGTTGCGCGGCGACGACGACGCTGGCCGTCTTCGGCGGCACTTCGGCGGCAAACGCGTAAGGATCGGTCTTCAGCGGCAGCAGCCGGCCATCCCCGGCCTTGATCTCGAACTTGTAGGGCTCGCCGGGGCCGATGCCGGGAACGAAGATCTCCCAGATGCCGAAGCTGTGGCGCAGGCGCATGACGTGGCGCCGGCCGTCCCAGCCGTTGAAGCCGCCGACCACGCTGACCCGCCGGGCGTTGGGGGCCCAGACGGCGAAGGCGACGCCGGCGACGCCTTCCAGCGTACGGGGATGGGCCCCCATCACCTCGTAGGCCCTGAGATGGTTGCCCTCGCCCAGGAGGTGCAGGTCGAAATCGCTGATGACCGGCGGGAAGCGGTAGGCGTCCTCGGCCTCCACCACCTCGCCGTTCCAGTCGACGCGCAGGCGATAGGCGAAGCGCTGGCGCCGCTTGCCCAACGGCCCGGCGAAGATGCCGGCGTCGTGAATGCGGGGCAGATCGGCGACGGTCGTGCCGTCGGCGGCGTCCACCACCGCCACCGAACGGGCGCCGGGCAGGCAGGCCCGAGCCAGGAGGCGGCCGCCCGAGGCTTCGTGCATGCCAAGCACGCCGAAGGGGTCTGCGTGATCGCCCGACGCCAGGGCATTAAGGGCGTTACGGTCGAGGGATTGGGGCATTACACCGGCTCCGTTTCATTCAGCAGGCGGGTCAAGCCGGCCAGGGGGATGCGCAGCCAGTCCGGCCGGTTCGCCGCCTCGTAGCCAATCTCGTAGAACAGTTTCTCGAACAGGAACAGCCGTAAGATGCGGGCCCGTCCGGCGGCGTCGGCCGGATAGGACGGGCAGTCGCCGATGACGGCCTGGTAATGGGCGAGGAAGGTTTCGGCCGTCCGGCGCTCCCACTCGGTGGCCAGCGGACGCAGCTTCTCCAGCAAATCGAGCTGCCCCGCCGCGTGTTCGAAAAGGGCGGCCCAGCTGGCGTAATTGAAGGAGCGCAGCATGCCGGCCACGTCCTTGAGCGGCGAACCCTTGGCCCGGCGCTGCGCCAAGGGGCGGGCCGGTTCGCCCTCGAAGTCGAGGATCTGCACGTCGTCCTGGGCGATGATCACCTGGCCCAGGTGGAAGTCGCCGTGCAGGCGGGTGCGGACGGCATCGAGGCGGGACGGCGCCAGATCCTTCAGGCGAGCGAGGATATCGTCGCGCCGGGCCAGCAGGCGGTCGATGTCGTCCTGCAATCCCGGCCCCGCCGCGGAGCGCGCCCGCTTGAGTGCCGCGAAGGCGTCGCGCGCCTGGCCGACGGCCTGGCGCGACCATTCCCGGAGATCCGCCGCGCCCGTCGGCTCGGGGGCGAAGGCCGGATCGCCGACATCGAGCGCGAAGGCCCGGTGCAGCTCGGCGGTCCGCTCGCCCAGGCGGCCCGCCATCAGCAGGAAGAGGGCGTGCGGGTCGCCTTCGCCGCCGGCCGTCCCCGCCTCGGGCTGGACGATCTGGGCGTCTTCGAGATGACGGCCGACGTGATCGAGGGTGAACGACCAGCCGTCGCCCAGATTGCGCACGAACTTCTGCAACACGGCCAAGGCCATCGTCTCGCCGCCCGTCGCGCGGTATTCGGCGGTCCCCAGCAACTGCGGCGAATGGGCATAGCCGGCGGTTTCGGTGAGGAAGCGGCCAACCTCCATCTCCGGGTGGCAGCCAACCTGCACCTGGCGATAGGCCTTGATGATCATCTCCTCGCCGACGATGACCGAGGTGTTGCTCTGCTCGCGCCCCAGGCGGCGAATCTCCATCGCCTTCACGTCGACGCCGGCCGGGAAAGCGGTGGTCGCGGCGAAGTCGAAGCGACCGCCGGCGGTGGCGAGGCCGCGGCCCTCGGCCATGGCGGCGACCAGGCGGCGCACCATCTCGCCGTCGGCCATGGCGTCATAAAGTACGCCGACCCGGGCGTTGCGGCGCACCCGGCACAGGATCGACGGCAGAAGCTGCGTCAGGGGATCGTCGGACATGCTTTCCCAGGCCACCGCGAAGGGCAGGAAATAGCGCTGGCTGGTGCCGTCCGCGAAGGTCGCCTCGAAGAGGCACAGCAGCCAGCCGGTCAGGGAATCGGGCAGTTCGGCGTGCTCGATCAGGTCGACCTTGACCAGCGTCTTGCCCTTGCCGGCGAACCACCGCTGATGGCTCAGGTATTCGGGCAGGATGCGCTCGGTCAGCGTCGCGCGAGGGCCGTCGGCGACCAGGCTCGCCCAGCCCTGCGGCAACACCAGGGTCAAAAGGTCGGGAACCGCCTTCGCGAAATCCTCGTGCCAGACCGGCGCCGCCGCCTCCTCGGCCAGCAGGAACCAATAGAAACCGTAAGCCGGCAAGGTGATGAAATAGGGCAGTTCGCCGATCGGCGGGAAGGCGCTGTTGCCCAAAAGCTCGACCGGCACCCGTCTGGCGAAGCCCGACATGTCGAGCTCGGCCGGCTGCGCCGAGCGCGACAGGTTGGCGATGCAGAGGATCGTTTCGCTTTCGTACTGACGCAGGTAGGCCAGCACCTTGCGGTTGCCCGGATAGAGCAGCGTCAGGCTGCCCCGCCCGAAGGCGCGGTGCGCCTTGCGCACGGTCAGCAGGCGGCGCACCCAGTTGAGCAGCGAGGCCGGATTGCGGGCCTGGGCTTCGACGTTCACCGCCTGGAAGCCATAGACCGGGTCCATGATGGAGGGCAGGAAAAGCTGCGGCGGATCGGCCTTGGAAAAACCGCCGTTGCGGTCGGGCGACCACTGCATGGGCGTGCGCACGCCGTCGCGATCGCCGAGAAAGATATTGTCGCCCATGCCCAGTTCGTCGCCGTAGTAAAGGACCGGCGTGCCGGGCATGGAGAGCAGCAGGCTGTTCAAGAGCTGGATCTTGCTGCGGTCGTTGTCCAGCAGCGGCGCCAACCGGCGGCGGATGCCGACGTTGATGCGGGCCCGGGGATCGGCGGCGTAGAAGCGCCACAGATAGTCGCGCTCGCGGTCGCTGACCATTTCGAGCGTCAGCTCGTCGTGGTTGCGAAGGAAGATGGCCCACTGGCAGGTGTCTGGGATGTCCGGGGTCTGGCGCAGGATGTCGGTGATCGGATGGCGGTCCTCCTGGGCCAGCGCCATGTAGATGCGCGGCATCAGGGGAAAGTGGAAGGCCATGTGGCATTCGTCGCCGTCGCCGAAATAGGGGCGCACGTCCTCCGGCCACTGGTTGGCCTCGGCCAGGAACATGCGGTCGCTGAAGTTCTTGTCCAGCCAGGCGCGCAACTGCTTCACCACGCCGTGCGTCTCGGCGAGATTCTCGTTGTTGGTGCCGTCGCGCTCGACCAGATAGGGGATGGCGTCGAGCCGCACGCCGTCGACCCCGGCGTCGAGCCAGAACTTCATGGCGCTCTTCACCGCCCTCATGACCCGCGGGTTGTCGAAATTGAGGTCGGGCTGGTGCGAGAAGAAGCGGTGCCAGTAGTAGGCCTTGGCCTCGGGGTCCCACGCCCAGTTGGACGCCTCGGTGTCGGTGAAGATGACGCGGGTGCCGGAATACTTCTGGTCGCTGTCGCTCCACACATAGAAATTGCGCCACGACGAGCCGGGTCCGGCCTTCCGGGCCCGCTGGAACCACGGATGCTGGTCCGAGGTGTGGTTGATCACCAGCTCGTTGATCACCCGCATGCCCCGGGCGTGCGCGGCCCGCACGAACTGGCGGAAATCTCGCAGCGTGCCGTAGGCCGGATTGACGTTGTTGTAGTCGGCGATGTCGTAGCCGTCGTCGCGCAAAGGCGAGGGATAGAACGGCAACAGCCACAGCGCGGTGACGCCCAGGCTTTCCAGGTAGTCGAGCTTCTCGGTCAGTCCCGCGAAGTCGCCGATGCCGTCGTTGTTGGCGTCGAAGAAGGCCTTGACGTGCACCTCGTAGACGATGGCGTCCTTGTACCAGAGCGGATCATCGGAAATCATCGCGTTCCCCTCGGCTCGGCATGATCGATGTCACGGGCGGGGCGCACGATCGTCGACGCGCGCACCGGGGTGGACCCGGAAGATGGCGGCGGGGTTCCAGTGGGGGTCGAGACGCAGGGGCTGCCACGCGCCCTGCCAGCGATGGCGTTCGCCCGACAGCATGTCCTCGACCTCGAAGCCGCCGTCGGTGCCCACCCCCATGTCGGCCAGCGGAAACTCGACATGGGCCTCGCGGACGTCGAAGGGATTGAGATTGACGGCGACGAAGATCATGTTCCGCCGGTCCGCCGTCATCTTGCCGTAGAACAGAACGTCGTCGTGGCTGGCGGCGTAAAATCGCAGGTTCTCCATCTCGTGAAGCGCGGGATTGTCGCGCCTGAGCCGGTTGATGCGCGCGATGTAATCCTTGATGTTGCCGGGGCGGTTCCAGTCCCACACCTTGTAGTCGTACTTCTCCGAGTTGTCGTACTCCTCGCGGCCGGGAATGCCGGCGTTTTCGCACAGCTCGAAGCCGTTGTAGATGCCATAGACGCTGGACAGGGTCGCGGCCAGCACGAAGCGGATCATGAAGGCCGGCCGCCCGCCCGTTTGCAGGAAGACGGGCAGGATGTCCGGCGTGTTCGGGAAGAAGTTCGGCCGCAGGTATTCCTTGACCTCGCTTTGCGTCAGCTCGCTCAGGTATTCGGTCAGTTCGTGCTTGGTGTGGCGCCAGGTGAAATAGGTGTAGGACTGCGAGAAGCCGGCCTTGGCCAGCATCTTCAGCATCGGCGGGCGGGTGAACGCCTCGGCCAGGAACAGAACGTCCGGGTGGCGGCCCTGGATGTCCTTGATCATCCATTCCCAGAACGGCACCGGCTTGGTGTGGGGATTGTCGACGCGGAAGATGCGCACGCCCTGCCCGGCCCAGAATTCGACGACGTCGCGAAGCGCGGTCCACAGGGCGTCCCGCTCGGCGCAGTGGAAGTCGACGTTGACGATGTCCTGGTACTTTTTCGGCGGATTCTCGGCGTACTTGATGGTGCCGTCGGGACGGAAGCTGAACCATTCCGGGTGCTCCTTGACCCACGGATGGTCGGGCGCGCACTGGATGGCGAAATCGAGCGCCACCTCCATGCCCACGGCGCGGCAGCGGCCGATGAAGCGACGGAAATCGGCGAGCGTGCCAAGCTCGGGATGGATGGCGTCGTGGCCGCCCTCCGCCGCGCCGATGGCATAGGGGCTGCCCGGGTCGTGGGGGCCGGCGGCGAGCGTGTTGTTCGGCCCCTTGCGATGAATCCGGCCGATCGGATGGATGGGCACGAGGTAGACGACGTCGAAGCCCATGTCGCGGATTTCCGGCAGACGCCGCTCGCAGTCCGCAAAGGTGGCGCCGCGCCCCGGCACCGTCCCCTGCGAGCGGGGAAACATCTCGTACCAGGCGGCGAAGCGCGCCTGCACGCGATCGACCACGACCTCCAGCGTCTTGTAGGCGACAACCCCCTCGCGCTCCGGCCAGGCGGCCATCAGGGCCAGCAGGTCGTCTCCCATCATCACCTCGGCACGCCGGCCGGCATCGGCGGCGGCATCGAAGGCGGCCAGCCGGCCTTCCAGGGCGGTCCGGCCGGCGCCCCGGGCGCGCTCCCGGGCCCGCTCGACGATGACGCGGCCCTCGATCAGTTCCAGGGTCACGTCCTGGCCGGCGCCCCGTTTCTTGGCCAGTTCGTCGCGCCACGTCGCGAAGGCGTCGACCCACGCCTCGAGGGTATAGGCGGCCCGGCCGTTGCGCGTCAGGCGCGCCCGGCCGACCCACAGGTCGAGGCCGGCGTTGACGACCTGCATCGGCGTTTCCGACCACTCCCTGGCGCCGGCCTCGCGCACCTTGAGGACGGCCGCCACCTTGACGTGGCCGTCGGTGAAGACCTCGGCGCGCACCTCCAGCTCGTCGCCCACCTCGCGCTTGATCGGGTATTTGCCGCCGTCGATTTCGAGCGACACGTTCTGGATGATGATGGGCCTCGCCGACAGTTGGGCGCGATCGATGCGGGTGGCGGCGCCGGCCGGCCGGTCGCGGCGGGGACCGGGGGCCGGAACCACGAACAGGCGCGCCCCATGGGGCGGCACCTCCAGCAGGCCGAACGGATTGGGCGCGGCGGCGGGCGGCGCCCCCGGCGTGATCTCGCGCACGGCGCCACCGGCTTCGACGATGCCGGGGATGGCGCTGAGATCGACGGCGGCCGCGCCGTCGGGCCGGGGATTGATGGCGGTCACCACCCGTTCTCCGCCGTCGGCGGTCTGGCGCACCAGCACGGCGGCGTCGGCGGCCGCGGCATACAGCCGATACTGCGGCCCCTCCTCGTTCAGCGCCGGCCGCGCCGTCTTCATGGCGTTGACCTCGGCGATGAACGGCGACAGGTCGAACAGCGGCTCCTCCCAGTCGGCCGGACGGGTGGTGACGACATGAAGCGACCGCGTGAAGCCGTACTCGAAGCCGATCGGCATCATGACGCCGGTCGAGAAGGTGGCCGCGAACAGGTAGCGCTGGCCGCAGATCGCCTCTAGCGTGGCGGTATCGGCGACGCCCCGGCTCTGCAGTTCGGCGGCCAGGCGTGGGGTGTCGTGGCTGTCGGGGAAGGCGATGGAGGGGGCGATGTGGCGGAACTGCTCGTACTGATCGAGAAGCCAGGAACGGCGGAAGTCCCACCAGCGCGAACTGTTGAACAGGTAATCGAAGCCGCCGCCGGCGAGCGCCTCCACCTCGTCCACTCGGCAGCCCAGGGTTTCGGCGGCCAGCACGGCGCCGGAACGAACCTCGCGGGCGGCCTCGGCCACCGCCGCCCATACCGCCGCCGGCACCTTGTAGGCGGCGTCGCAGCGGAAGCCGCCGAAGCCGAGGGCGGCGTAGTGGCGCACCAAGCGCCGCCATTCCTCGACGATGGCGTCGCGCTCGGGCCGTTCGGCGTAGTCGATCTCGGCCAGATCCCCCCACACCGTCACCTTGCCCGGGTCGTCGGGGTCGACGGCGAAGGGCGATTGCACCTTGCCGTCCTCGCCCCTGACGTACCACGAGGCGCGCTCGGTCACCCACGGGTGGTCGATGGCGGTGTGGTTGATCACCAGGTCCATCATGACGGAAAGGCCGTGGCGCCCGGCCTCGGCCGTGAAGGCCGCCAGGCGGCGGTCGGTGTCGGCGGGCGGGCCGTCGCCGAACAGCGGGTTCAGGCGGTAGTAGTCGCGGACCGCATAGAGGCTGCCCGACATCCCGGGCAGATGGAAAGGATTGACGAAGACCCAGTCGAAGCCCATGGCGGCGATGCGGGAAAGGTGGCGCGACCACGCTTCGATCGGCCCGACCAGGGGTGGAAAGAGGTTATAGATTCGGGGACCGTTTTTCATGCCTTTCCCTTGCGCATGTTTTCCATATACGTCCTCGATGCGGATTTTCATCCGGGATTGCCCGCCTTTCCGCCGGGCATCTTTCTTTTGCCTCCCCGTCCCCCGAAAAAGGGGCCTTTCCCCAGCCCCGTTTGAAACGCAGCGCCTCCAATCGTCCTAGACGACGACGGGAGCCACCCCCCAGATGTCCGTCGCGTAGGAATGGATGGAGCGGTCGCTCGAAAACTTGCCCATGTGGGCGACGTTGATGATGGCCTTTCGCGTCCAGTCCTCGACATCAACAAACGTGGCGTCGACTCGTTCCTGGGATTCTAGATATGACGCGAAGTCGGCGAGCAGCAGATAGGGATCACCGCCCCGGAGCAGCTTGTCGACGACCGCGCGGTAGCGGTCGGGTTCGTCGGGCGAGAAGAAGCCTTCGGCGACCATGTCCAGCACCCGCTTCAGTTCGGCGTTCCCGTTATAGTAGCGCCACGGGTCATAGCCACGCAAATGCAGGTGTTCGGCCTCCTCGGCATTAAGCCCGAAGATGAAGATGTTGTCCTCGCCCACCTCGTCCTTGATTTCGATGTTGGCACCGTCGAGCGTGCCGATGGTCAGCGCCCCGTTGAGCGCGAACTTCATGTTGCCGGTGCCCGAGGCCTCGGTGCCGGCCGTCGAGATCTGTTCGGAGAGATCGCTGCCGGGAATGATGACGCCGGCCGCCGACACGTTGTAGTTGGGGATGAACACCACCTTCAGCAGGCCCTGCGCCGCCGGGTCCTCGTTGACCACGGCGGCCACGTCGTTGATCAGGTGGATGATCGACTTCGCCATGACGTAGCTGGGCGCCGCCTTGCCGCCGAAGATCACGGTGCGCGGCACCAGGCCGGCGCCGTTGCCGTCGCGGATGCGGTTGTAGCGGGCGACCACCTGCAGGATGTTCAGGAGCTGGCGCTTGTATTCGTGCAGCCGCTTGACCTGCACGTCGAACATCGAGGCGGGGTCGACGCGGATTTCCACCTCGCGCTGGATAAGGGCGGCCAGCTGGACCTTGTTCTGGCGCTTGATGTCGATGAAGCGGGCGCGGAATTCGGCGTCGTCGACCGACGGCGCCAGGCCCTGCAGCACCGCGAGATCGGTCGTCCAGCCGGTCCCCACCTTTTCGTCGATCAGCTTGGCCAGGCTGGGATTGGCCTGCAGCAGCCAGCGCCGCTGGGTGATGCCGTTGGTGACGTTGACGAACTTGTCGGGGTCCATGCGGTCGAAATCGGCAAACGTGCGGGTGCGCAGGATCTGCGTGTGCAGCGCCGCCACGCCGTTCACCTTGTGGCTGCCGACGATGGCGAGATGGGCCATGCGGATGCGGTGCGCGTCGTCGTCGACCAGGGACACCCGCTTGGGCACGGAAAAATCGCCAGGGAAGACCGCGCGGACGCGCTTCAGGAAGCCGTCGTTGATCCGGTAGATGATGTCCAGATGGTGCGGCAGCACCGCTTCCAGCAGGGGGACCTGCCAGGTTTCCAGCGCCTCGGGCAGCAGGGTGTGGTTGGTGTAGGAGAACACCCGCTGGGTCAGCGCCCAGGCATTTTCCCAGTCATAGCCGTGGTTGTCCATCAGCAGGCGGACCAGTTCGGGGATGGCCAGGGCCGGGTGGGTGTCGTTCAGCTGGATGGCGACCTTCTTGGGCAGGTCGTCGAGGCTGCCGTGCAGTTTCTGGAAGCGCCGGAGGATGTCCTGGATGGAGGCGCTGACGAAAAAGTACTCCTGCTTGAGGCGCAATTCCTGGCCGACCGCGGTGGCGTCGTTGGGATAGAGCACCTTGGAAAGATTTTCCGACAGGGTCTTCTCGCGCACCGCCTCGACGTAGTTGCCTTCATTGAAGGTGCCGAGATCGAACTCGCGGGTAGAGCGGGCCGACCACAGGCGCAGGTTGGTCACGGTGCGCGAGCGGAACCCCGACATCGGCACGTCGAAGGCCATGGCGATGACGTTTTCGGTGTCCACCCAATGGCACTGTTCGCGGCCGTCTGCGCCCTTAAAGGTGAGGATGCGGCCGTTGAAACGCACCGGATAGATGACGTTCGGGCGCTCGAACTCCCACGGGTTGCCGTAGCGCAGCCAGTTTTCCGGTTGCTCGACCTGCTGGCCCTTCTCGATCCGCTGGTTGAACATCCCGAACTCGTAGCGGATGCCGTAGCCGTAGCCCGGATAGCCGTGGGTGGCCAGCGAATCGAGGAAACAGGCGGCCAGCCGCCCCAGGCCGCCGTTGCCCAGCGCGGCGTCGACCTCGCAGTCGGTCACCTGGGCGATGTCGACACCCAGCCGCTTCAGCGCCTCGTCGATGACCCCGTCGACGCCAAGGTCGAGCAGGCATTGCTCCAGCCGCCGGCCGATCAGGTATTCCATCGACAGGTAGTAGACGCGCCGGGCGTCGGCGCGGTGCTGGGCCTGCGAGGTGGCCATCAGGCGTTCGCCGAGGACACCGCGGAGCAGATAGGAAAGGGCATAGTACCAGTCCCGCTCGGTCGCGAACTGGGGATCCTTGCCGACCACATGAACCATGTAGTCGAGCAGGCGCCGCTCGAGGGCCTGGGCGTCGCCGAGCATGCCGGCGCGCGCGTCGTCGCAGGGGTAGAGGGTCAGGGGATCGTTGTTCATCGTTGGTCGCTTTTCAAGCCCGCAGGATGGGTCGCGCCGGAAGCCCGGTGTCGAGACGACGCCGGAAAAGCCGTACGACCATGTCGGAGAAAAATAGGGTCCTTTTGCGAAATGCCGAGGGAATTCTATTCCCCATGGGCGGCGGCTCTAAGTCTTTTTTCGCGGCCGCCGGACGGCGCGCAGGGAAGCGTGAAGGCGGCGACGGCGCCGCGGTCGCCGCGCGAGCCGATCGACAGCTTGCCATCGTGCGCCTCGATGATCCGCTGGCAGACCAGAAGCCCGATGCCCATGTTGCCCGGCTTGGTGGTGAAAAATGGCTCGAACAGGCGGGGTCCGACGTCGGCGGGAATCCCGCAGCCGGTATCCTCGACCTCGACCTTGACGGCGTCGCCGCCGTCGATCGCGGTGCGGATGGTCACCCGGCGTTCGGCCCCGTCGTTCTCGCCCATCGCCTCGATGCTGTTGCGGGCCAGGTTGATGACCACCTGCTGGATGTGCAGGGCGTCCGCCATCACCCGGGGAAGGCCATCCTCGAGATCGAGAACGACCGACACGTCGCACTCGCCGGCCAGGGTGTCGACCAGACGCAGCGCCGAATCGATCGTCCCGTTGATATCGATCGGCGTCCGCTCCAGTTCCTCCTTCGACAGGAACCGCCGGATCCGCCGGTTGATCTCGCCGGCCCGTTCGGCCTGCTCCGACGCCTTGAGCAGGATCGGCAACAGCTCGGCCGGCGCCATGGCGCCCTTCTGCAGGCGGCGGATGCAGCCGCGGATATAGGAATTGATCGCCGCCAGCGGCTGGTTGATCTCGTGGGCGAAGCCGGCCGCCATTTCGCCCATGGCGTTGAGCCGCGAGATGTGGGAGAGCTCGGTTTGCAGGCGGCGCGTCTTCTCCTGGGCGCGCACAAGGTCGGTGAGGTCGGTATAGGACACCGCCACGCCGCCTTCCGGCGTCGGCGACTCGCGGATCATGTATCGCCGGCCGTCGGCCATCTGTTGGATGAACGATTCCCGCGGATGGCGATGGTGCTCGAGGCGCTCGCGGATGAACTCCTCCTCGCGCCCGGCCGCTTCCCCCACCAGTCCCAGGGGCACCAGGGCCCGCAGCAGGGCCTCGAACGAGATGCCGTCGCGCACGCCGTCGGCGGCCGTCGGGACGATCCGCGCATAGGCGGCGTTGGCCAGCACCAGGCGATCCTGGGCGTCGAACAGCGCGAACCCTTCGCGCAGGCTCTCGACAGCGCCGCGCAGTCTGGTCTCGCTGGCCGCCAGCGCCGCTTCCGCCTGGCGGCGCTCATCGATCTCGGTCGTCAGCGCCCGCGTGCGCTCCGCAACCCGCTGTTCCAAAAGGTCGTTGGCCTCCTGGAGCGCCCGCTCCACCTGCTTGCGGCGCACGGCGTCGCAATAGACGTTCAGCGCCGCCCGCACGATCTCCAGGTCGCCCTCCTCGAAGACGCCCGAGACGCCGACCTCCGATTTGTTGCCGGCGACCAGGACGTGATGCGTCGCCGCATCCAGCGCCCACAGGAAGCAGGGCACCCCCAGGCCCTGTTGCAGGGCTTGCGCCACCGCGTCCAGCGGCGTCCACGAATTGACGAACAGCGCCGCCGGCGGCTCGGCGATGGGCGACAGGTCCGGCGGAGCCTCGAAACCCAGCGCGTGCAGCACCATAAAGCCGCCGGTCGCCGGGTCGTGCTTCAGAATCGCCGTCTGATCGTACCAGGTGGACCGCAGAACCGCCTCGAGGAAGGCGTCGCCGATTTCCGTGGCGTCGGTAGCCGTTTCGGCGATGGTCACCGCCTCGCGGATCAGGGCGGCGACGGCCCGGCTGCGGCGCGCCTCCAGATGGGCGCGCTCGTGGGCCCGCTGCAGGCGCAGAAGCTGGCTTCCCATCTCGTCGCACTGGCGGCGATAGAAGTCGCGTTCGCGCCGGAGGTCCTGATCGGAGGTGTCCGCCGTCATCCCTGCGTCCAATGGACAACCGTCAAAACGCCCGTCCAGTCGAGCGGCCGGCTTCGCCCCATGAGCGGGGCGATCTCGACGCCCGAAAAAAATCCCAGCACCGGCATGTCGGACCGGCAAAGCCGGACCATGTCCTGCGCCTCCTCGCTGGAGGACCCGCTCACCAGCCCCGAGCGGCCGGCGCAATCGAAGTACAGGCCGAGCACGCAGGACTTGCCGGCGAGGCGCTCCATCAGCGCCTTCGTTCCCCGCTTGACCGAAGCCAGCATCATGTCGTTGTCGCGGGCCATGAACTGGACGCGGGCGCCGGTCCGGAAGTCGGCCTCGAACAGCGTCAGCGCCCCGCTCTTGGCGTCGGCGGCGACGATCAGCCGGTTGACGTAGGCCGACTCGTCATAGGGCGCGAAGGGATCGCCATGCTTCTCGCCCAGGGTCACCCTGAGCGACAGATCCCGGGCCCGCTTGTCGTCGATCGGCATGCCCAGCATCGTCTCCAGGGCCTCGATGGCGGGCCGGCCGTCCAGCTCGTAGACGACGGCGCCCTCGGCCCGGGTGATCTCCATGAACGAGCTGGCCGGAACGCAGCCGTGCAGGATCACCGTGTCGGCGGTGAGCGCCGGCGGCAGGATGACCGCCACCGCCGCGTGGCGGGTCGAGCCCTGGCCGTCGAACACGTAGCTGGCGGTGAGTTGGACATCGGCGATGGTGCCGCCCCCGACAAGATGGATGGCCATGCCGTCGAGGCCCGCATAAATGCCCTCGACCAGGCGGCTGCCGGCATGCAGGACCGGCGGCGGCCCCGAGCGGACGCTGTCGTAGAACAGGATGACCGCCGCCCCCGGCCGGGCGGCCTCGCGGATGCGCCGGCCCAGCCGTTCGCCGGCCGCCGCTTCGCCGTCATCGAGCCCCGCCTCGGCCAGGATGGCCGGTGCCCCGAGCGAGGCCGGAAAAACGGCGACGGCACATTCGAAGCCGCTGTAGCCGACCGCGTGGCGGGTGATGGTGCCGACGGCGGCGCCGCCGACCAGCGGAATGTCGCCCAAGACGTCGCGCATGGCGGCGAACGCCCTGGGGCCGTCGTGGCGCCCGCCGCTGAAGGCCACCGCCCATGCCGGCGGGTCCCCTGGCGCCAGACCGACAAGGGCCTGGCAGGCCGCCTCGCGGCAGACGACCGCCGAGTCGGGTCCGATGCCCTGTCCCAGGCCAACGGGACTTCCGGCGGCAGGCGGGGCCGCGTCGATCGAATCCATCAGTCCATCCCCCTCCGCGATCGGACGATCGCCACAAGCGAAAAACAGCGAGACCTCCCTGCCGAAGAGCGGCCGCGTCCGTATCCCTCCATCGCGAGTGCCGGCGGATTGTCCCATCGGACCCCGCCCCGATCAATCGCCGAATGCGCCCCCCGCCCCGACCGGCGGGCGGAATCTCATTCCGTGGCACGGCCGTTGAAGCACAGCGGAAGCGTTCCGGACGGCGCGATCCGTGGAATCGGCGGTCTGCGGGGTGGAATTAGGGATTTCCCGGACGCCCGTCCGGGGTTTCCCCAGTTTGTCGCTGGCCCGGGCGTCCTTTAGTCTCCAGGCTTCCGATGGATTCTGCCGCTCCCGGAGCGGCGATGGCGGGACGTGACGTGCGATGGGTAACCTGTTTTGCGGAATGATCTTCACGACCCGGGTGCCGACCGGCGAGGTGGCCTCCTGGCTCCAGAGCCATTGCGAGGGCCAGTGGGACCTGCATCCGGCCAGCGTCGAGCATGACGGGATCACCCGCAAGTTCATGGTACTGTTCGAGCGCGAACGCGACCGTTTGAATTTCGAGGCTCGCTTCTCGGCGGCACCGAGCCTCTCCCCCTCCTTCTGACCGATCCGGACGGGTCCGGCGCCCCGGCGGCGGCCGTCAATCCTCGCGCGGGTCGCGCCGCCCGGAGCGCCGCCCGGGCAGGCGTTTTTCCTCGCTCTTGCGCTCCAGCCTGGCCAACCGTTCCAGCCCTCGCACCACGGCGCGGTTGACGCTGCCGATTGGAAAGCCCCCCTTGGCGTCGGCTTCCCCGGCGGGGACGCCGGTCAGGATCTCGATGCCCTGATCGACGGTCTCCACCGCATAGATGCGGAAGGACTTCGCGGCGACGGCCTCGACGACGTCCCGGCGCAGCATCAGGTGCCTGACGTTGGCGGCGGGGATGAGGACGCCCTGGCGGCCGGTCAGGCCGCGCGCCCGGCAGACGTCGAAGAACCCCTCGATCTTCTCGTTGACGCCGCCGATCGCCTGGACCCGCCCGTGCTGGTCGACCGAGCCGGTCACCGCCCAGCCCTGGCGGATGGGAATCTCGCTCAGCGCCGAGAGCAGCGCGTACAGCTCGGCCGAGGAGGCGCTGTCGCCGTCGACCCCGGAATAGGATTGCTCGAACACCAGGCTGGCCGACAGCGACAGCGGCATCTCGCGGGCGAAACGGGTGCCGAGATAGGAGGCCAGGATCAGCACCCCCTTGGAGTGGAGCGGCCCGCCCAGGGCCACCTCGCGTTCGATGTCGACCACCTGGCCCTTGCCCAGGCGCACCCGGCAGCTGATGCGCGACGGCCGGCCGAAAGCGAAATCGTGCATCTGCAGCACGGCCAGGCCGTTGATCTGCCCCACCCGCTCGCCGCCGGTCTCGACCAAAAGGGTGCCGCGCCGGATTTCTTCCTGGATGCGCTCGCGGACCCGGTCGGCGCGATGGATGCGGGCGTCGATGGCCTTTTGCACATGCGGGGCGCCGACCACCGCCGCCCCTTCCTCGCCGGCCCAGAAGTCCGCCTCGCGCACCAGATCGACGATGCTGCCCATGTGGGTGCTGAGCTTCTCGGCATCGCCGGCCAGCCGGGCGCCGTGCTCGACGACGCGGGCCATGGCGCCGCGGTCCAGCGACTTCAGGTTCTCGCGCCGGGCCAGGGTGGCGATCAGCTTGGCGTATTGCAGCGCGCTGCCGGTGCTGCGGTCCATGCGGTTGTCGAAATCGGCCACCACCTTGAACAGCTCGCCCGCTTCCGGATCGCTTTCGGTCAGCACGTAGTAGAGCTGGGGCTCGCCCAGCAGCACCACCTTGACGTCGAGCGGGATGGGCTCGGGTTCCAGCGTCACCGTGCCCAGAAGGCCGCCGGCCTCGCCGGGCGATTCGATGCGCAGCCGGCGCGAGCGCAGGGCCCGCTTGAGGGTTTCCCAGGCGAACGGCTGGGTCAGCAGCTTGCGGGCGTCGAGGATCAGATAGCCGCCGTTGGCCCGGTGCAGGGCGCCGGCCTTGATCAGGTTGAAGTCGGTGACCAGGGTCCCGAATTCCGACAGGTGCTCGACGCGGCCGATCAGGTTGGGCAGCGTCGGATGATCCTCGTAGACCACCGGTGCGCCCGCCAACCGGCCGTCGACGCAGGCCGGTCCGTGGTCCGAGCGCCCCTCGGCCTCGTCGACCGGCGACGGGCAGGTGTTGTCGACCAGCACGTTGACGTGATAGCGCCGGTAGGGATCGGCCTCGATCTTCGACGGCGGCCGTCCCTGTGCCGCCGCCTCCGGCGCCTGCTCGAAGGACAGGAAATCGCGGACGTTCTCGACCACGTCGCGGCGCACCGCCTCCAGATGGTCGAGCACCGCGGGCAGGCCCGTCCACGGCCGCTTGGCCTCCTCGATCAGGTGGTCGACGGCCTGGCGCGTCACCTGGCGGTTGAGCTTGCGGATCTCCTGGCGCTGCGCCTTCTCCCACTTGGGGATCTCGGCCAGGTGGGCCTCCAGTTCCTTTTGCAGATCGGCCATGGCCTGGGTGCGCCGCTCCTGCTCGTCCTTCGGCAGCTTGGCGAAATCCTGCGGCTCCAGCACCTCGCCGTCGGCGACCGGCGCCAGGACGAGGCCGGCCTGGGTGCGGACAAGGGCGATGCCCTGGCTCTGCGCCCTTTCGTGCAGGCCGCCGAACGCCTCTTCGTGGCGCTGCTTGAAGCGCTGATCGATGACGGCGCGCTGCGCCCGGTAGGCGTCGCTTTCGAAGGCGGCGGGAATGGCGGCGCGCAGTTCCTCGACCAGGCGGTCCATGTCGGCGGCCAGCGGTGCCGCCCGGCCGGGCGGCAGCCGGAGCGCGCGCGGCCGGTGCGGCTCGTCGAAGTTGTTGACATAGCCCCAGTCGTCGGGAACCGGCTCGCCGGCGGCGCGCAGTTCGAGGAAACGGCGGATCAAGCTGTACTTGCCGGTGCCTTCCGGGCCCATGGCGAACAGGTTGAAGCCGTGATGCTTCATGCCGATGGCGAAACGGACCGCCGCCACCGCTCGGTCCTGGCCGATGACGTCCTCGACGGGGTCGATCTCTGCGGTGGTGGCGAAGGGGAAGTCGGCGGGGTCGCAGGGCGTGTAGAGGGCACCCGGCGGCAGGGGCTTCAGGCGGCCCGTCATATCTGCTCCTCAATGCGCTCCATGTCTTCGTCGCTGAGGCCGAAGTGATGGCCGATCTCGTGGATCAGCACGTGGCGCACGATGCGCGTCAGGTCGTCGCCGGTCTCGCACCAATAGTCGAGGATGGGCGAGCGGTAGAGGAAGATCATGTCGGGTTCCTGCCGGGCGTCGGCGACGCTCTGGCGGTCCAGCGACACGCCGCGGTAGAGGCCGAGCAGGTCGAACGGGCTTTCCAGGTCCATCTCGTCCTGGGTTTCCTCGTCGGCGAACTCCTCGATGCGGATCACCACGTCGGTGACATAGCGGCGCAGTTCGAAGGGAATGCGGGCATACGCCTCGTGGGCGATGTCCTCGATGTCGGCCAGCGAAGGCGGAACGGTGAATCGGGGTCTCATGGCGCGAACCTTACCCCGGCTTGACCCGGCGGCCAAGCGCTCCTATGTCGCCGGCAGGCAGTTCCCATCCCGGAACCCGAGAAGGAGGCCCCGATGACCGAAAAACTGACCGGCCCGGCCCGCCGTTCCGCCCTCGCCGCCCTCGACGGATGGAGCGAGGCCGACGGCCGCGACGCCATCGCCAAGGACTTCCGCTTCGCCGATTTCAACGCCGCCTTCGCCTTCATGACGCGGGTCGCGCTCAAGGCCGAGCGCATGGACCACCATCCCGAATGGAGCAACGTCTATAACCGGGTCGGCGTCGTGCTTTCCACCCACGATGCCGGCGGCGTCACGGCGCGCGACATCGAGCTGGCCCGCTTCATCGATCGGGCGGCCGCGGGGTGACGCGCCGGGCCAGTCGGGCCTCCCGCCGGGCGGTGTAGAGGGTCGCCGAAAAGATGATGGCGGCGCCCATCCCCGTCCACAGGTCGAGAACCTCGCCGAACATGACGAAGCCGGCCGCCGCCACGAAGATCAGCCGCGAGAACTCGAACGGCAGCACGGCGGTGACGTCGGCCAGCGCGTAGGCCTTGGCCATGCCCCACTGGACGCCCGAAGCGAACAGGCCCGACGCGATGAGCCACGGCCAAGTGTCGGGCGGCGGCGCCGTCCACACGAAAAGGGCGGGGATCAGCGATAGCGGCGTCGACAGCAGGGCCACCAGCAGCACCACCGTAGTCGGCGGATCGGTGCGCGACAGCACCTTCACCGACAGCGGGATGACCGCCATGAAGAGCGCGGCCAGCAGGGCGACCCACGCCCCCGCCGCCAGCGCCTCGACGCCCGGCCTCAGGATCACCAGGGTGCCGGCGAAGCCGACCGCCACCGCCCCCCAGCGGCGCACCCCCACCCGCTCGCCCAGCAGCAGGCCGGCCCCCAGGGTCGAGAACAGGGGCGCGGTAAAGGTCAGCGCGGTGACCTCGGCGATCGGCATCAGGCTCAGCGCCGAGAACCACGCCATCATCGCCGCCACGCTGGCCACGGCGCGGAACAGGTGCATCCGCCAGTTCCGCGTCGCCAGCGCCGACCGCCCCGAGCGCAGCAGCAAGGGCGACATGACAAGAAGGAAGAAGACCGTGCGGAAGAAGGCGATCTCGAAGGGATGAATCCGCCCGGCCAGGGAATGGACCACCACCGACACACCGGCGAAACTGCAGGCGGAAAACGCCATCCACAGCGCCCCCTGCACGGGCGGCGGGATGTCGGCGGCAAAGACGGCGAAACGGCGGCGGCTCATGGCGGACCGGACCATACGGAGCTTGTCCGGCGATTGCCAGAAGGAAGCGCAAAATGCCGCAAGCGGCCCCCCCGGGGGCGGAGAGGAAATCGGTTATACCGATTGCCCGTGGCGGGACGGGACGGCATACTCCGCGCCCCGCCAACCCATGTCGATAGCCCCACCCATGACCAACGCGCTGCTCTACGCCACCACCGTGCTCTTCTGGGGTACCAGCTGGCTGGCCATCAAGTTCCAGCTGGGCGTGGTGGCGCCCGAGGTGTCGATCGTCTATCGCTTCGGCGCCTCGGCCGTGATCCTGCTGGCTCTCTGCCTCGTCACCCGCCGGCGGCTGCGCTTCTCGCTGCGCGAGCACGCCTTCATGGCGGCCCAGGGACTGTGCCTTTTCTCGACCAACTTCCTGCTCATCTATTCCGCCACCCAATACCTGACCAGCGGACTGGTGGCGGTGGCGTTTTCGACCATCACGGTGATGACCATCGTGCTCGGCGCCCTCTTCTTCGGTTTCCCCGTCCGCCCGCGGGTGGCGGCCGGCGCGGCCTGCGGGCTCCTCGGCATCGGCCTGGTCTTCTGGCCGGAAATCCGGGCTTTCGATCTCGCCGCGGGCGGCAGCCTGGGCCTCGCCCTGGCCCTGGCCGGCACGACCTTCGCGACGACCGGAATGCTGCTCAGCGCCCGCAACCAGCGGGCCGGCCTGCCGGTCATTCCCAACAACGCCTGGAGCATGGCCTACGGCTTCGCCTTCATCGCGCTTTACAGCATCGCGCGCGGCATCCCCTTCACCTTCGATCCGTCGCCGACCTACGTGCTGTCGCTGCTTCACCTTGCCATCGGCGCCACGGTGATCGGCTTCTGGAGCTATCTCACCCTGGTCGGCCGTATCGGACCCGACCGAGCGGCCTATGCCTCGGTCCTCTTTCCCATCGTGGCGCTCACCCTCTCCACCCTCTTCGAGGGCTTCGCCTGGACGCCGCTGGCGCTGGGCGGCGTCGTCCTGGTGCTGGCCGGCAATGGGCTTGTCCTCGCCAAAGGCGGAAAATAGGCCCCCACCCGGGTTCAGATGGCGTCGTCCGGCAATCGTCGTTTCCTGTACTCGTCGGCGTACACCGTCATCGGCTCGGCCATGAGGTCCCGGTAAAGTCCCATTTTGAAATAGAAGGCGTTGCTGTCCGTATACCCGCCCTCGGCCGGGTAGGCGTTGACGCCCCGGTAGTCGATGATCGCCTCATCGCCAAGCCAGGCCCTGATTCGCCCGTTCCGGCCTTGCGAGAAGCGGATCTGGAACCGGAAGTCCAGCCACCGCCCCCTGATGTCCTCCTGCGTTCGGTAGAGGACGGTCGGCTGCGGCCCGGTTTTGTGGGTGATCCGCAGCTCCCCCGCGACATACCGGATGGCGATGACGGGATTGTTGGGATTGCAGTCTTCGATCGGGCAGTCCTGCTTCCACTGGGCCAGAACGAGGCGAACCGGGACAACCGGGAAATCCGGCGGGACAAAAAGGCTGAACACGTATTCATAGCTCAGGTCTTCGAGCGTCCACAGTCCCCATGATTCCATCAGTTCGGCGCGCTCCAGGCCCGATCCCCGTTCGGTCGGAATCTGGTCTCCGCCATGAAGCGTGATTCGGACGGCCCCCATTCCGGCCCTGACAACCGATGACTGCATTTCCACGGCGTCGGGAAGGAATTTGCTGCGCGACCAGATCGTGTCGAGCCGGGACGTCTCGAAGCCATCCTGAACCTGCGGCGGGGAATGTCCGAACAACCGCGAAACGGCGTGCCGGACGGCCCCCGGGTTGACATCCGGATTCACATCGCATGACGTCAGGACAAAGGCACACAAAATCGCGGCGATCTTAAGGGCTCTCACAATGTCACAACTCCAGTAGGGCATCATTTCCGGGTCGTTCCCTCCCCGGCAATTCCGACGGCCTCTTTTTGGGACGCCGGAATTCTAACTCCATTCCCCGGAAGGGATTACCCGGATGCCGTGTGCGAGTCAAATTCCTGGACGGCCCGGCGGTCATCCCCCCAATCGCCCGACGCCTTCAGCGAAGGCATCGCGCACCCCCCATGCGGCCAGGGCATTTCGTGACGCGGTCGAGTCATCCTCGCCACCTCACACCCCCCCCCGCGTCAACCCTATCGAAGGCTTTCGGGGCGCAGCCCCATCGCTTTGTCGCCATGACAATATTGTCGTCGGCAAGCGAACTCGCCGTTCCCATATGAGGCGAACGTGTCGCTTTTCGGGAGCCGTCGTCATGCCCGCCGCCGTCCGCACACCTCTCGTCGCCATCGTCTGCGGCGGGCTCATCCTCAGCCTCGCCATGGGCATCCGCCAGACCTTCGGGCTGTTCCTGCCGCCCGTGACCGCCGACCTGTGCATGGCCCGCGAGACCTTTTCGCTGGCCATGGCGGTGCAGAACCTGCTGTGGGGCGCCGTGCAGCCCGTCGTCGGCATGATCGCCGACCGCTACGGGGCGGGGCGCGTGGTGACGGCCGGGGCCGCCGCCTACGTCGCCGGGCTTGTCGTGATGTCGGGCATGGAGGGGACGGCCGGCCTGCAGATGGGCGGCGGCGTGCTGATCGGCCTGGCCATGGCCGCCACCGGCTTCTCGGTGGTGCTGGGCGCGGTGGCCCGGCGGGTGCCCGAGGAAAAGCGCAGCATGGCCTTGGGGCTGGTTTCCGCCGGCGGCTCGTTCGGCCAGTTCGCCATGGCCCCGGTCGGCCAGGCCCTGATCGCCCAGCAGGGCTGGCAGGGGGCGTTCCTGTCGATGGCGGTGCTGGCCGCCCTGATGGTGCCCCTCGCCCTTGCCGTGGCCGGGCGGCCCTCGGCGGCGGGGCGCGGCCACGGTGCGGCGACGCTGCGCGTGGCGCTGTCGGAAGCCCTCAGCCATCGCGGCTATCTGTACCTGACGGCCGGCTTCTTCGTCTGCGGCTTCCAGGTGGTGTTCGTCGCCGTCCACCTGCCGGCCTACCTCAGGGACCTGGGCCTGCCGGGCACCACGGCGGCCACCGCGCTGGCCCTGATCGGCATCTTCAACATCGCCGGCACCTATGCCTGCGGCGCCCTGGGCGGCATGTATCCCAAGAAGTGGGTGCTGGCCGGCCTTTACGTGCTGCGGGCCATGGTCATCGCCGTCTTCCTGGCCGCCCCCAAGAGTGAGATGTCGGTCTACATCTTCGCCTCCGCCTTGGGCTTCCTGTGGCTGGGCACCGTGCCGCTGACCAGCGGGCTGGTCGGCCACATCTTCGGGGTGCGCTATCTTTCCACCCTGTTCGGCATCGTCTTCTTCGGCCATCAGGTGGGCAGCTTCCTGGGCGTCTGGCTGGGCGGCGTGGTGTACGACGCCACCGGGTCCTACGACGCCATCTGGATCGCCTCCATCGTGCTCGGGCTGGCCGCCGCCCTGCTGCACGCCCCCATCGCCGAGCGGCCGCTGGCGGTACCGGCCGGCAGCGTCGCCGTCACCGCCGAGTAGCCTGGGGGGGGACGATTGCACGCGTATTTTGCCACCCTCGCCCGCTACAACGGCTGGGCCAATAGCCGCCTGTTCAGGGCCTGCCTTGCATTGACCGAGACAGACTATCGGGCACAACGCGGCGCCTTCTTCGGTTCCATCCACGGCACCCTGAACCACATCCTGGTCGCCGACAGGACGTGGATGGCGCGGCTTGCCGGGGGCGATGCCGGCATTCCCCGCCTCGACACCATCCTGCACGATGACCGCGAGGCCCTGTGGCAGGCGCGTCGTGCCGAGGACGCCGCCATCATCGCGTATATCGAATCCCTCGCCCCAGCCCGCCTGAACGATGTCCTGAAATACCGCACCTTGAGGGGAGAACACCAGCAAACGCCTCTGCCCATGGTATTGGGGCATCTGTTCAATCATGCGACCCATCACCGCGGGCAGGTCCACGGCCTGCTTTCCCAGGTCCCGGTCGACCCGCCGCCCCTCGACCTCCTCTATTTCATCCGCGGCGAGCCGGCCTAGCCAGCAACGGCACTCAGCCGGCCGGGTGGCGCAGGAACAGCTTGCCGATGCCGTTCAGCGCGGCGAACGTCTGGGCGAACTGTTGAGCGAAGGCGTCTTCCGGAAGGCTGGGATTGGCGGCCATGACCTCGGCCCGGATGGCGGCGATGGAGCGATGCCCGTCGATGCGCGCGAGAATGGCGCCGGCCAGCGGCGGCAGCGGGAATCGCAAGCCGACGCCGTCGCGATTGGCGGTCAGCGCGCCGCCCGGGCGGATGGCTTTCGCGAGGGCGGAATCCGCCGCCTCGCGCCACACCGGCACCGCCGCCTCGTCGGCGGCGTCGGCGACGCAGGGCCCGGGATGGTCGGCCTTGATGGCGTAGAAGACGTGCTTGCGCAGGTTGCCGGCCAGGTTCTCGGCGAAGGCGCAGCGGTCCAGCCACGGCAGCCGGCCGAGGCGGGCCAGGATTTGCGGGTCGGTCAGATAGGAGGCCGGATCGTAAAGCGCGGGCTCGACGAAGGCGGCGACGCGAAGGCCGGCCCCCGCCGCCAGCGCCGCCACCTCGGGCACGGTGTAGGCGCGATCCCGGCTGTGCAGCAGCAGGTCGTAGAGGCCGGCGTCGTCGCCTTGCAGGTGGTCGGCGATGAAGGGGTTGCGCTTGAGCCAGTTGGTCGGCGGCAGTTGGGCAAGCAGGCGGCGGGCCACGGCCACCCGCGCCGCCGATTCCCCTTCGTCGTCGCCGGCAAGCGCGCGCAGCATGGCCTGGGCCGGATAGACCCCGGTGCGCCCCAGCGCGCCATAGACCATGAGCCCGAGGCCGCCCCGCGGGGCCAGCACGGCGGCAAGCGCCGCCAGCCCGGCCGCCGGGTCGTCCAGGTGATGCAGCACGCCGCAGCAGTCGATGTAATCGAAGGGGCCGAGGCCGGAGCCCGGCAGGTCGAGGAGGGACAGCCGCCGGAAGGCAACGTTGGAAAGACGGCGCGCCTTGACCCGGGCCTCGGCGATGGCGAGCGAGGCTTCCGACAGGTCGATATGCACGATCTCGGCCGGGCCGCCGGCATCGCCAAGCTGCTGGGCCAGCATGACGGTGGCATCCCCGGTGCCGCCGCCGGCCACCAGCACGCGAAACGGCCGGGAGGCATCGCGCCGGCCGGCGAAGACATAGTGGTCGAGCTCGGCGAGATGGCTGGGCGAGCCGGTGATCAGGCGCCTGGCCTCGTCCCTGGGATCGCGCGCCGGATAGGGATAGGCCTCGTACTGGCGGCGCAGTTTGCCCTCGCCCCCCTTGGCGCCTCGTGCCGCCATGCTCAGCGTCCCGTCGTCAGCACGATCTTGCCGGTCGACTTGCGGCCCAGCAGGGCGTCCAAGGCCTTCCTCGCCTCGGCGAGCTCGAAGGTCATGGAGACGCGCGGCTTCAAGGCCCCCTCGGCGTACCAGCCGAGCAGCGTTTTCATCGAATCGGTCAGCAGGTCGGGCCGGTGCAGCCGGTAGGAGCCCCACCCAAAACCAAGGACGCCGATGTGCTTGACCAGCAGGATGTTGGCCGGCACCTGCGGAATGGTGCCGCTGGCGAATCCGATGACGATGATCCGCCCGCCCCAGGCGACGCAGCGCAGCGAGGCGGCGAAGGCGGCCCCGCCCACCGGATCGTAGATGACCTCGGCGCCGCGCCCGCCGGTCAACTCCAGCACCCGGGTGCGCACGTCCTCGGCCGAATGGTCGATCAGGTGATCGGCGCCGTGCTCGGCGGCGATGGCCAGTTTGGAGGGCGTGCCGGCGGTGGCGATGACGGTGGCGCCCAGCTTCTTGCCGATCTCCACCGCCGTCAGGCCGACGCCGCCGGCGGCGCCGTGCACCAGCAGCGTCTCGCCAGGCTTCAGGCCGGCGCGATCGGTAAGCGCCAGGTGCGAGGTGCCGTAGACGACGGCGAAGCCAGCCGCCGTCGTCATGTCCATGCCCTTGGGGATGGGCCAGGCGAAGCTGGAATCGGCCACCGCCTCCTCGGCGTAGCCGCCGTAGTCGAGCTTGGCGAACACCCGGTCGCCGGGCTTGAAGCCCTTGACCCCGGGCGCCGTCTCGACGACCCGTCCGGCCACCTCCATGCCCGGCGAGAAGGGCAGCGGCGGCTTGTTCTGGTAGCGGCCCTCGATCATCACCGTGTCGGCGAAGTTGACGCCGGCGGCGGCCACCGCGATGCGCAGGCCGCCCTCGATCATCGGCGGCGCCGCCGCCTCCTCGACCTTGAGCTCGCGGGGACCGCCCCAGTTCCTGCACACCATCGCCCGCACGCGCGACCTCCTTGATTGTTCCGCCGTTTTGGCCAAGGTTAACAACCCTACACCAGGCAAGCGGGAGAAGGCGAGTGGTCAGAGGCTATTTCGGGGTCGGTGTCGAGCGCATCAGCAAAGCGCTCAACATGGGCAGCATCTTCCGCACGGCCCATGCCTTCGGCGCCAGCTTCGTGTTCACGGTGGCCGCCGTCTACCCCGAGCAGGAGGGGCGCCTGGCCGACACCTCGAACGCGCCGGCCTCGCTGCCCTTTTACAACTTTCCCGACCTCGGTTCGCTCATGCTGCCCAAGGGTTGCGCGCTGGTCGGCGTCGAGCTGACGGACGACGCCGTCGAGCTGCCCACCTTCCGCCATCCGCGCCAGGCCGCCTACATCCTGGGGCCGGAGCGCGGCTCGCTGTCGCCGGCCACCATCGAGCGCTGCGAGTTCGTCATCAAGATTCCCACCCACTTCTGCGTCAACGTCGGCATCGCGGCGGCCATCGTCATGTACGACCGCCTGCTCAACCTGGGCAAGTTCGCCGAGCGGCCGGGCATCCCGGGCGGCAAGCCAACGCCGCGCGAGGCCCCGGTGTTCGGTCCGCCCCGCTTCCGGCGCAAGGTCGACCTGTTCCTGGCGCCGCCGCCGACCCGGGTGACCGACATCGATTGAACCCGGCAAAAGCCGGCATCGCCGCGTCACCCTCTTGGCAACGACGCCGGGCGCGGTTATCAATGGCGCCATGGAAACCGCTCGTCTTTTCCCCATCGTCGCCGCCCTCCTCATCGGAGCCGGCGCCGCCGCCGCCCAGACGCCTTCTCCCGCCTCCGGCTTCATCGACAATTTCGACGACTGGAGCGCCTTCAGCGAGAAGGAGAACGGCAAGCCGCTGTGCTACATGGCCAGCCTTCCCAAGAAGTCCGAGGGCGTGGCCGGACAGCGCGGCGCCGCCTACATGATGGTGACCCACCGGCCGGCCGAGAAGACGACGGGCGAGGTCAGCGTGCGGGCCGGCTATATCTACAAGGAAGGCAGCGAGGTGGAGGTCCGCGTCGGCGGCGGCCAGCCCATCATGCTGTTCACCGACCAGGGTTTCGCGTGGACGCGCGAGGCCAAGACCGACCAGGCCCTGATCGCCGCCATGAAGGCGGGTGCCAGTCTGGTCGTCAAGGGCACGTCGAGCCGCGGCACGCAAACCACCGACAGCTATTCGCTCAAGGGCTTCACGGCGGCGCTCGAGGCCATCAACAAGGCCTGCGGGGTCAAGTAGCCTGTCGCCGGCGAAGCCGGCATCCTGCGACGCACCATGAAAATCATTCTCGTATCCGGATGACCCGCCGCCAGGGCCGGGCTGGAATCCTGCGCCCGTCGCGATGCCGCGGGTTGGCATGCCGATTGCGAGACGTAGAGCAAGGAGCGCCCATGCGGCGCGCTCCATCCGGGAAAATCGTCCATGCGTCCACGCCTCGCCCTCTTCGCCGTCGCCCTTGCCGTGTGCGGGCTTGCCGCCGGCGTCCGGGCCGAGGTGGTGCCGGCGCCGCACCCGGCCGCCACCGGCTCGCAGGTTCGGCTGGCCGCCTTCATGGCCCCGGTGCGCAATGCCGATGGCCGCATCCGGGCGATGGCCGTCACGCCGGTATTGCGCCTGGCTGCCGGCGGGTCGGCCGCCGCCGTCTGCGACCTGTCGCCGCGCGTGCTGGACGCCTTCATCGCCGCCCTCTATCGCGCCCCCCTTCCCGGCCACGGCGCGGCCGGTCTCAACGTCGATGCCGCGCGCGGCCGGCTGACCGAGGCGGTCAACGTGGCGCTCGGGCGTGTCGCGGTGATCGGCATCGACCTGGTGGCCGGCCTGCCGAAAACCGGCGCCGCCGACCCCCGCATCGCTGGCGCCTCCGTGTGCAAGGTGACCAAGAAGAAGGCGGACTGATCTTTTCGCCGTTGCGAAAAATCGCCCCGCCCCCCGTCAGACCCTTTGGCCCGGCCGGCCGAATCGCTATATCCTCCCATCATGACCGATGAACGCATCAACCTGATCGGCCTCGACCGCGCCGAGCTTGGCAGTCTGCTTGCCGAAATGGGCGAGCAGCCCTTCCGCGCCCGGCAGCTGTGGCACTGGGTGTATCACCGCGGCGCCACCGATTTCGACGCCATGACCACGCTGGCCAAGGACTTCCGCCCCCGCCTGGCCGAACGCTTCTGCGTCGAGCGGCCGGGCGTCACCACCGAACTGCGCTCGGCCGACGGCTCGCGCAAATGGCTGCTGCGCTTCGCCAGGGGTCACGAGGCGGAAACCGTGTTCATCCCCGAGGAGGACCGCGGCGCGCTGTGCATCTCGTCGCAGGTCGGCTGCACGCTGACCTGCAAGTTCTGCCACACCGGCACCCAGCTTCTGGTGCGCAACCTGACGGCCGGCGAGATCGTCGGCCAGCTGATGGTGGCCCGCGATTCCTATGGCGAGTGGCCGGCCCCCAAGGGCGGCCGGCTGCTGTCCAATATCGTCATGATGGGCATGGGCGAGCCCCTGATGAACTACGACGAGGTCGCCAAGGCGCTCAAGATCATCATGGATGGCGAGGGCATCGCCATCTCCAAGCGGCGCATCACCCTTTCCACCTCGGGCGTGGTGCCCCTGATCCGCCGCTGCGGCGAGGATCTGGGGGTCAAGCTGGCGATCAGCCTGCACGCGGTGACCGACGAGCTGCGCGACGAGATCATGCCGATCAACAGGAAATACCCGCTGGCCGAGCTGATGGCGGCGTGCCGCGATTACCCGGGCGCCGACAACGCCAGGCGCATCACGTTCGAGTACGTCATGCTGAAGGGGGTGAACGACAGCCCGGCCGACGCCCACGCCCTGGTGCGCCTGGTCAAGGGCATCCCGGCCAAGTTCAACCTCATCCCCTTCAACCCGTGGCCGGGGGCGCCCTATCAGTGCTCGACGATGGACGCCATGACGCGCTTCGCCGAGATCGTCAACGCCGCCGGCTATTCGGCGCCCATCCGCACGCCGCGCGGCCGCGACATCATGGCCGCCTGCGGCCAGCTGCGGTCGGAGACCCAGCGCGAACGGCTGAGCCGCTACAAGACCCGCCTCGCCACCGGCGCCGAGGACGACCACGAGGCCCCGGCCCCGGCCTGATCCGCCGGTCTCCGCAGTCCCCCAAAAAGAAGGGGCGTCCACTCGGGACGCCCCAGGTGCAAGTTGCGGGCACAGGAAACGTTCAGCGGCCGGCCGTCTTGAGGCCGTCGCCGCGCAGGATGACCACGCGGGTCTTCTCGCCGGTGATCCCGAAATCGTCGTCGTTGATCATGAACAGCGCGCCGTCGGGCAGCAGGGCCAAGCCTTCCAGCTTGGCCGGCACTTCGGGGTGATCCGCCGAATCGAAGCGCAGGATCTTGGCGACCGGTGCGATGCCGGCGGCGGCCGCCGCCGTCTGCTCGAGGGAAGGCGCCGTCGCCGCGTCGTCCCACTTGCCGGCCAGGATGTTGGTGGCGCCGGCGAGCGTCACCTCGTGGAGCTTGGTGGTCTTCTCGGTGCGCTCCAGCACCAGCAGGCGGTCGGCGCCCAGGGCCATCACCTCGCTGATCCTGGGATCGCTCTGCTTCTTCGAGGGATCGAGGCGGAAGCTCTGCGGGTCGTCCAGTTCGTAGACGTACTCGCCGACCACTCGGCGGGCCCGGCGGTCGTACTTGAAGAGCCGGGTGTTCCGGGCCTGGGCATAGGCCTTGGCGTCGGGATTGGCGAGCGGGTTCTGGACCATGAAATAGAGGAAGGCCTCGTCGGGAGACACCGCCATCGATTCGATGCCGCGGTTGGTCTGGCGTTTGGTCAGGATGGCCGGCAGGCCGCCGGTGATCTTGTAGTTGGCCCCGGCGAAATCCTTCTCGCTGCCGGCGGGCACGATGCGTTCCTGGATGCGGCCGTCGGCGGCGACGTGAACGATGGAGGGGCCGTTTTCCTCGCCGATCCACCAGCTGCCGTCGGCGAGCCGGACCAGTCCCTCGGCGTCGATGGCGTTGGCGCTGTAGGGAAGCGCCTTGCCGAAGCCGTCCAGCGGCGCCTCGGTCTTGGCCACCGTCAGCGGGTTGAGCAGGCCGTCGATGGGGTTGCCGTCCTTGTCTTTCAGCGCGATGACGTCGAACACCTGGAAGGTGCCGTCGGTCTTGAGCCTCAACCCATAGATCGAGGGCGTATAGGCGGGAACCGGATAGAGGCGGCCCTTTACCCCGTTGCACACCTGATCGGCGGAAAGCCCGGTAATCGCCGGCACGTCGCCGCAGGTGAAGTTGGGGCCGCGGTCGGACAGCGTGTAGACGATATCGGCGGCATCGCCGGCCCGCCGGAAGGCGGCGCTGCCGATGCCGACGCTGAGATCCAGCGTCTTGCCGCCGGGATAAGCCACCCGGCCCAGCTTCAGGATCGGGTCGTTGGCGTGATCGTACAGCACGACCGTATCGGCGGCGAAGGCGGCCCCCGCCCCCAGGGCGACGGCGGCGGCGGTAAAAATCCCCAAGGCGCGGCGGGTCATGGTAGTCCCCCTCATCTTCTCCGGAAAAAAATTGCCATCCCGGAACGACCCGTCGGGGCGCCCCGGAGGCTTCGCCCACTTTAGCCGGGGACGTGTTGCGGTTATGCGACGGCGGCATGACAATGGCGTGACGGGGGCGATGGGGTGGGCAGGCCATTGCGGCGCTTGCCCGGCGTCTTCAAAAGCCTATACTGCGCGCCTCGTTTTGAAATCCCGGACATAAGGGCGCGTCAATCATGAAAGGCCAAGTGAAGAAGGTCGTCCTCGCCTATTCGGGCGGGCTGGACACATCGGTCATCCTGCGCTGGCTGCAGGACGAGTATGGCTGCGAGGTGGTGACCTTCACCGCCGACATCGGCCAGGGCGAGGAGCTGGAACCCGCCCGCAAGAAGGCCGAGATGATGGGCATCAAGCAGATCTTCATCGAGGATCTGCGCGAGGTCTTCGTGCGCGACTACGTGTTCCCGATGTTTCGCGCCAACGCCCTTTACGAGGGCACCTACCTTCTCGGCACCTCGATCGCCAGGCCCCTGATCGCCAAGCGCCAGATCGAGATCGCCAAGCAGGTGGGGGCCGACGCCGTGGCCCATGGCGCCACCGGCAAGGGCAACGACCAGGTGCGCTTCGAGCTCACCTATTATGCGCTCAAGCCCGACATCAAGATCATCGCGCCGTGGCGCCTGTGGAATCTCAACTCGCGCACCAAGCTGATCGAGTTCGCCGACGCCCACCAGATTCCGATTCCCCACGACAAGCGCGGCGAGGCCCCCTATTCGGCCGACGCCAACCTTTTGCACATCTCGTGCGAGGGCAAGGCGCTGGAGAATCCCTGGAACGAGCCCGAGGAATACATCTTCACCCGCTCGGTATCGCCGGAAGCCGCGCCCGATCATCCGACCTACGTCGAGATCGACTTCGAAAAGGGCGACCCGGTGGCCGTCGACGGCAAGCGCCTGAGCCCGGCCGCGCTGCTGACCCGCCTGAACGAACTGGGCGGAGCCAACGGCATCGGGCGCATGGACATCGTCGAGAACCGCTTCGTCGGCATGAAGTCGCGCGGCGTCTACGAGACCCCCGGCGGCACCATCCTGTTCCACGCCCGGCGCGCGGTCGAGAGCCTGACGCTGGACAAGGGCGCCATGCACCTGAAGGACGAGCTGATGCCGCGCTACGCGGAACTCGTCTACAACGGCTTCTGGTTCGCCCCCGAGCGCGAGATGCTCCAGGCCGCCATCGACGAAAGCCAGAAGGTGGTGACCGGCACGGCGCGCGTGAAGCTGTATAAGGGCAACGTCATCGTCGTTGGCCGCAAGTCGCCGAACAGCCTTTATTCCGAGCAGATCGTCACCTTCGAGGCCGACACCGTGTACGATCAGCGCGACGCCACCGGCTTCATCAAGCTGAACGCGCTGCGCCTGCGCCTGCGCAAAAAGGTCGACTGAGGAAACCGGGGCGGGGCCGCGCGGCCCCGCCATCCTCCTTTTTTCGACAAACCAAGAGCCGGCCGCCTCGCGGCTTCATGGCTCCCATCGTCATGCCTTGATCCAATCATATATAATCAATATGATTAAATTTGATTGAGAATGAGGGCCTCCATGGAAACCAAAGTGCTGACCGCCCATGTGCCGCTCGCGCTCGCGGAAAAGGTGGACCGACTGGCCGCCCGCCTGGAGCGTCCGCGCGGTTGGATCGTCAAGCAGGCCTTGGCGGCGTGGGTCGACCAGGAGGAAGAACGCCGACGCCTGACGCTCGAGGCATTGGCCGACGTGGACGCCGGCCATGTCGTCGACCATCGGGAGGTACAGGCCTGGGCCGATAGCCTGGATACCGACGATCCGCTGCCCGCACCGCGTTGATGGACCTGAAATGGACCAGCAAGGCGCTGTCGGATTTGGTGCGCCTCCATACCTTCCTGGCGCCCGCCAACCCGCAGGCCGCGGCGCGTCTTGTCCGGTCGCTGGCAGCCGTGCCGGCGCGGCTGCTCGAACATCCGCGCATGGGTGAAAAACTGGAAGAGTTCGAGCCGCGCGAGGTTCGCCGCATTCTCGTCGACCGCTACGAAATACGCTACGAGGTCCGAGAATCGACCCTCTACGTGCTGCGCCTGTGGCACACCCGGGAGAACCGATAGGCTCCGGGGCACATTACCGCCTCAGCAGCGCCCGGCGGAAATCGGCGGCGTCTTCCGCGGCCAGCGACAGCAGTTCGTCGACGAAGCGCGGCACCACCTCGGTCGCCCGGCCGTAGCGGGCCTCGGCGAAGAGGGACGCCCCCAGCGACGGTTCCAGGTTGAGTTCGACCGTGTGCGCCTCGGTGAACTGGCGCACGTGGCGCACGAAGCCGGCCGCCGGATAGACGTTGCCCGAGGTGCCGACCGAGACGAACAGGGCGCAGCCCTCCAGCGCCGCGTAGATGCGCTCCATCTCCAGCGGCATCTCGCCGAACCACACCACGTGCGGGCGCATGCCGCCGGTCCCTCCGCACGCAAGGCAGGCCGAATCGACGGCGAGGTCGTCCGTCCAGGCGTAGACCGCGCCGCAGTCCTGGCAGCGCACCTTCAGGTGCTCGCCATGCATGTGGACAAGGTTGCGGCTGCCGGCCCGTTCGTGCAGGTCGTCGATATTTTGCGTCACGATCAGCACCTCGCCCGGCCATTCCGCCTCCAGGCGGGCCAGCGCCGCGTGCGCGGCGTTGGGAACGACCGTTCCCTTCATCAGGGTGCGCCGGCGGCTGTTGTAGAAATCGTGCACCTTTACCGGGTCGCGGGCGAAGGCCTCGGGCGTCGCCACCTCCTCGACGCCGACCTTGGCCCATACGCCGTCGGCGTCGCGGAAGGTGTCGAGCCCCGATTCCTTGGAAATTCCGGCCCCCGTCAGCACGACGATGGCATTGTGGTGCGGTGTGGTCATCGTTCCTCCTGACCCCTCGGGGTGGACCGGCGGCATGGCGCCATGATAAGTCAGCCGAGGCATTGAAGGACACGGAGGGTGGGCGTGGTCAACGTCCTTTTCGTCTGCCTCGGCAACATCTGCCGTTCGCCAGCCGCCGAGGGGGTGTTCCGCTCGCTGGTCGAGCGCGAGGGGCTGGCCGGAAAGATCGCCTGCGATTCGGCGGGCACCGGGTCCTGGCATGTCGGCAAGGCGCCGGACGCCCGCATGCGGGCCGCCGCCAGGCAGCGCGGCTATGATCTCGAGTCGCTGCGCGGCCGCCAGGTGACGGCGCGGGATTTCGAGCGTTTCGACTACGTGCTGGCCATGGACGGGGAGAACCTCGCCAACCTGTCGATTCTCTGCCCCAGGGGCCGCGAGAACCGACTTGGCCGCCTGCTCGACTTCGCGCCCGAGGTGGGCCGGCGCGACGTGCCCGATCCCTATTACGGCGGCGCCGACGGCTTCGAGCGGGTGCTCGACCTCGTCGAGGCGGGGGCCCGGGGGCTGCTGGCCGACATCCGGGCCAAGCACCTGTAGGAACCCCGATGTCCGCCCTTACCGAGCGCATCGAAACCATCACCGGCAGCCGGCCGGAGCGCGTCCGGCCCCTGGCTGGCGGCAGCGTCAGCGAGGTCTATCGCGTCGACCTCGCCGACGGCCGGACCCTGGTCGCCAAGACCGGACACGCGGGCGGCGGCCTGGCCGTCGAGGGCTACATGCTGCGCCGGCTGGCCGAGCTATCCGACCTGCCGGTGCCGGCCGTGCTCTACGCCGAGGACACCCTGCTGCTGATGGACTACGTCGAAGCCGGCGGGCGCCTGGACGACGGCGCCCAGGCCCACGCCGCCGAACTGCTGGCCGCCCTGCACGAGATCAGGGGCGAGGCTTTCGGCTTCGAGCAGGACACCCGGATCGGCGGCCTGCCCCAGCCCAATCCGAAGACGGCGCGCTGGCTCGATTTCTTCCGCGACCGGCGGTTGATCCACATGGGCCGCGAGGCGCTGCGGGCCAAGCGCCTGCCGGGCCATCTGATGGGACGCCTCGAGACGCTGGCCGGCCGGCTGGCGACCTGGATCGTCGAGCCGCCCTACCCCGCCCTGCTGCACGGCGACCTGTGGGGCGGCAACATCCTGGCCTACCGCGGCCGCGTGGTCGGATTCATCGATCCCGCCATCTACTACGGCGACCCCGAGATCGAACTCGCCTTCGGCACGCTGTTCGGCACCTTCGGCCCGCCGTTCTTCGCCCGCTATGGCGAACTGCGGCCGATCCGGGAAGGCTTTTTCGAGGAGCGGCGCGATCTCTACAACCTCTATCCGCTGCTGGTCCATGTGCGCCTCTTCGGCGGCTCCTATGTCGGCGCCGTCGAACGGACGCTGACCCAGTACGGGTGTTGAGATGGACGCTGCCCGCCCCGACCTCGTCATCTTCGACTGCGACGGCGTACTGGTGGACAGCGAGCTTCTGGCCAGTCGCCTGCTCGCCGAGGCCCTGGCCGCCGAGGGCTATGCGGTCACCGAGGCCGACTGCCGGGCCCGCTTCACCGGCATCAGCATCCGTTCCGTGATCGAAATCATCGAGGCGGAACGCGGGACGCCGTTGCCCGCCGATTTTGAGGACAAGGTCAGGGCCAACGACCTGGCGGTGTTTGCCCGCGAACTGAAGGCGGTGCCGGGGGTGGCGGCGGCGCTGGCCCGAATTCCGACCGCCAAATGCGTGGCCTCGTCGGGGGCGCCCGAGAAGATCCGCCATTCGCTGACGGTGACCGGGCTGATCGATTTCTTCGCGCCCCATCTGTTCAGCGCCCATATGGTCAGGCGCGGCAAGCCGGCGCCCGACCTGTTCCTGTTCGCCGCCGCCAAGATGGGCGTCGAGGCCGCCCGCTGCGTGGTGGTCGAGGACAGCGCGGCCGGGGTCGCGGCGGCCGGCGCGGCCGGCATGCCGGTGCTGGGCTTCGCCGGCGGCGGCCATGCCGGCGACGGCTACGCGGCCATGCTCAAGGCCACCGGCGCCGCCCGGGTGTTCGACGACATGGCCGAACTGCCGGCCCTGCTTCAGGGGGTGTCGTCCAGCGGATAGTCGACCAGGGGCTCGTAAAGCGCCCCTTCGCTGCCCAGGTGGCTGCGAAACAGCGTGAAGGCGTCGGCCGTGAACGGGCCGCCGAACGAGCCCTGCCGGGTCTGCATGTATTCGCCGACCCGGCCGACCGGGGTTCCGCGCAGGCGGGCCAGCGTCACGTGCGCCTTGAAGTTGCGCCGCTCGGGCGCAAGGCCGCAACGGACCACCGCCGATTCCACCTTTCCGTAAAGGTGGCCGATGGCGGGGCCGGCCTCGACGCCGGCCCACACGGTGTGCACCTGGCGGCCGCGGTCGAAGCAGCCGATGCCGGCGATGCTCAAGGGGAAGGCCGGGGCGCGGATGGCCGCCAGCGCCGCGTCGATGTCCTCGGCCTGTCCCTCGTCGACCTCGCCGATGAAGCGCAGCGTGACGTGCAGGCTTTCGGGGCGCACCCAGCGCGCGCCCGGCAAGCCGCCGGCCAGCAAGGCCAGGCGGGCGCGGATGGCGGAAGGAAGCGGGATGCCGACGAACAGGCGCATGGCGGGTCCGATAGGGCGGCGCCGCTCGCCTACAGGAACAGCGTCAGCACGCCGGTGTAGGCGTAGAGGCGGTTGAAGGAAATCTCGCCGTTGGCGTAGAAGCCGACCAGCGGAATGTCGCCCAGCACGCTGCGGATCAGCGCCATCTCGCCGCCGGCCTCGCCGAACATGTTGGGGCCGCGGGCGATGCACGAGATGTAGATGCCGCCCCGCGGCGGCCGCTCCAGGCGGCTTTTCAGGCGCTCCAGCATGCGCCGGAGGTCGTCGGCGGCGCTGGCCGGATCGCGCTTGACGAAGATCACCCGGTCGCCCGGCTCGACCTGCTGGCCGATGGCCAGCCAGCCGCGCGCCGGATCGATGCCCAAGAGGTTGCGCACCAGGTAGTCGCCGGTGTCCGAGCCGGCGATCGGCAGGGCGGCGTGGATATAACCCGCCGCCTTCGAGAGGTCGGAGGCAAGCTCGGGGCCGATGTCGGCCTTCAGCACGTCCAATGCCCGCTGGCCGTCGAGGCCGATCAGCACGTTGTCCAGACAATCCGAGATTTCGTGGCTTTCGCCGACCGGCGTGCAGCCCTGGCTCAAGCCGGTGACGACGGGAAGGTCGGGCGCGAAGAGGACGCCGGAGACGCCGCCGCCGGTGACCCGCCCGGCCACCTGGTGGGGCGCCTCGCGCGACGAGGTGAGGCCGCCGACCAGGAAGTCGGCGCTGGCTTGCGCTATTTCGTCGATCAGCCCGGCCAGATCCTCGCAGGCGGGATCGGCGTGCACCAGGCCCAGCACCGGCGCGGTGCGGGCGATCCACGCCCGCTGCGTCTCGCCCAACTGGCGGAGCCCGGCGGTCAGCGACGGAAAGACGCAGAAGCTTTCGGGAGGCAGCGTTGCCAGCATCGCCACCACCGCCGGGCGGTCGAAGTATTCCGTCTCGTCGGCGCAAATCCCCATGGCGACGGTGCCGACCCAATGCTCGACCCCGGTCTTCTGGCGCAGGTAGGTGAGGATGCTGGGCAGGTCGCTGGCCAGCACGTCGGTCACGTAGACGAAGCCCAGCGTTGCCTCCTTCGCGGCATCGCCCAGCGCGTCGGCACAGGCCTTGACGGCGTGCGCCCAATCCTCGGCGGCGGCGTGGGCGACCTTGAAGGGGGTCATCGGTGGGCTGTCCTCCATGCTTTTATCCTTCCCGTCCGGCATCATAGCGCAACCGATGGGCGTGCCGAAACCGTGACGACGGCCGGCCGTCAAGGGTCGTCGATCAGGCGTTTGACGTAGGGCAGGATGCGCTCGACGATAACGGCGACGCCGGCCGGGGTGGGATGAAGGCCGTCCGCCTGGTTGAGGGAGCGCTCGGCCGCCACGCCGTCGAGAAAGAAGGGATAGAGGGGAACGCCGTGGCGGGCCGCCAGCCGGGGAAACATGGCGTCGAATTCGGCGGCGTAGTCGCGCCCATAGTTGGGCGGGGCCTTCATGCCGGTAAGCAGGACCTTGAGCCCCTGGGCCTTGGCCCTGGTCACGATGGCGTCGAGGTTGGCCTCGGTCTTTTTGGGGTCGAGGCCGCGCAGGCCGTCGTTGGCCCCCAGTTCGACGATCAGGGCGGCGGGCGGACCGTCGGCGCCGGTGGCCAGCGCCCAGTCGAGGCGCCGGAGGCCGGCGGCGGTGGTGTCGCCCGACACCCCGGCGTTGACTACCCGGGCCTCGATGCCGTCGGCCTTCAGCGCCGCCTGAAGGCGGGCCGGAAAGGCATCGTCGCCGGCCAGCCCGTAGCCGGCGGTCAGGCTGTCGCCCAGCACCACGATGCGCGGCGGGGCCGCATCCGCCGGCGCGGCGCCGGCCAGCACCGTCAGGTTGACAAGCCCGGCCATCACGCCATATCGGATGCTACGGGGAAGACGGCCGAGAATCATCATACCTGGAGCCTCAATGTCCCATCGCCCTGCCACGCCCGAAGCCGCCCTCCGCCTCGACGATGTCCACCTCACACTGGCCAGCGCGGCCGGCCAGGTCAACATCCTGCGTGGCCTCGACCTCGCGATCGCCGCCGGCGAGACGGTCGGCGTCATCGGCCCCTCGGGGTCGGGCAAGACCAGCATGCTGATGGTCATCGCCGGCCTCGAGCGGCCGACCGCGGGCCGCGTCCACGCCGCCGGCGTCGATCTGACGGCCCTGGACGAGGACGGGCTGGCGCTCTTCAGACGCGATCATATCGGGATTGTTTTCCAGAACTTCCACCTGGTTCCGACCATGACGGCGCTGGAAAACGTGGCCATTCCGCTGGAATTCGCCGGCCGTTCCGACGCCTTCGAGGCGGCCCGCGCCAGCCTGGAGCGGGTCGGTCTCGGCCACCGCGTGACCCACTATCCCAGCCAGCTTTCGGGCGGCGAGCAGCAACGCGTCGCGCTGGCCCGCGCCTTCGTCGCCGAGCCGGCCATCCTTTTGGCCGACGAGCCGACCGGCAACCTCGACCGCGCCACCGGCGAAACGGTGATGGACGCGCTCTTCGACCTCCAGCGGCGCTGCAACACCACGCTCGTGCTGGTCACCCACGAGCCGGAGCTGGCCCGCCGTTGCACCCGCGTCATCCACCTGGCGGACGGACGCATCGCCGGCGACGAAAGCGTGCCGGCGCCGCGCGCGGCGGCCCAGGCACGCCCATGAACGGCCTCGGCCTCGCCTTCCGGCTGGCCCGCCGTGAACTGAGGGGCGGCCTCAAGGGGTTCCGCGTCTTCATCGCCTGCCTGACCCTGGGCGTCGCCGCCATCGCCGCGGTCGGCTCGCTGAACCAGTCGGTCGTGGCCGGCCTGGCCGCCGACGGCCGCGCGCTGCTGGGCGGCGACGTCGACGTGCGGACCCAGCAGGCGCCGGCCGACGCCGGGCAACTGGCCTATCTGAAGGCGCAGGCGACACGGCTTTCGACCGTCGTCCAGATGCGCGCCATGGCCCGCCCGGAGACCGGCGTCGACACCCGCGCCCTGGTCGAGCTGAAGGCGGTGGACGGGGCCTATCCGCTGGTCGGCGCCCTGGCCACCGAGCCCCAAGCCCCTCTCGCCTCCCTGCTGGAGAAGCGGGACGGCGGCTGGGGCGTCGTCGTCGATCCGAATCTGCTTACCAAGCTGGGCATCGAGCCGGGGGCCCGGTTGCGCATCGGGGATGCCGAGTTCGTGGTCAGCGCCACCATCGCGCGCGAGCCCGACCGGGTGGCCAGCATGCTGAGCTTCGGGCCGCGTGCCCTGATCGCCGAGGCGGCGCTGGCCGACACCGGGCTGGTGCAGCCGGGCAGCCAGATCGTCTACCACTACCGCCTCACGCTGCCGGCCGGCGTCGATCCCGAGGCCTGGGGCGAGGCGACGGCGGCGGCCTTCCCCGACGCCGGCTGGCGCATCCGCGGCCTCGACGACGCGGCGCCGGGGGTGCGACGCTTCATCGATCGCATGACGCTTTTCCTCACCTTCGTCGGCCTGACCGCGTTGTTGATCGGCGGCATCGGCATCGGCAACGGCGTGAAGAGCTATCTCGACGGGCGTACCGCGACCATCGCCACCCTGAAATGCCTGGGCGCCTCGGGGCGGCTGGTGTTTACCGTCTACCTGATCCAGATCATGGGCCTGGCCTGCGTCGGCGTCGTGCTCGGCCTCCTGCTCGGCGGCGTGGCGCCCCTCGCCGCCGTGGCGCCGCTGGCCGGCCTGCTGCCGGTGCCGCCACGTCTCGGCTTCTATCCCGTCCCCCTGATGTGGGCGGCGGTCTTCGGCCTGCTGACGGCGGCCACCTTCGCACTGTGGCCGCTGGCCCGGGCCCGCGACGTGCCGGCCGCCAACCTGTTCCGCGCCTTCGTGGCGCCGCTGGACGGACGGCCGCGCGCCCGCTACGTCGGCCTCGTCGCAGCGGGCATCGCCGCGCTGGCCGCGCTGACCGTCGCCGGCGCCGGCGAAACCCGGGCCGCCCTGTGGTTCGTCGGCGGCTCGCTGGTCGCCTTCGCCGTCCTGCGCGGTGCCGCCTTCCTGATCATGCGGGCCTCGGCCGGCGTGGCCCGGCCGGCCGGCGCCGAGTGGCGCCTGGCGCTGGCCAACCTGCACCGGCCCGGCGCCTCGACGCCCAGCGTGGTCGTCTCGCTCGGCCTCGGGCTGGCCGTGCTGGTCGCCGTGGTGCTGATCCAGGGCAATCTCAGCCGCCAGATCGGCGAGCGCCTGCCCAAGGAGGCCCCCGCCCTTTTCTTCATCGACATCCAGCCCGACCAGGTGGCCGCCTTCGATGCGACCGTCACCTCCATCCCGCAGGCCAGCGATTACCGCCGGGTGCCGACCCTGCGCGGGCGCATCGTGAAGATCGCCGGCGTGCCGGTCGAGAAGGCCGCCGTCGCCCCCGACGCCGCCTGGGCGGTACGCGGCGACCGGGCGCTGACCTATGCCGCCGAGCCCAGCGCCGATTCCGAGATCGTCGCCGGGAAGTGGTGGCCCGCCGACTATGCCGGACCGCCCCTCGTCTCCATCGATGCCTCCCTCGCCCGCGGCTTCGGCGTCGGCCTCGGCGATACGCTGACGTTCAACGTGCTGGGCCGCGAGATCGAGGCCCGCATCGTCGCCCTGCGCGAGATCGACTGGCGCTCGCTGCGCTTCGACTTCGCCGTCATCTTCGCGCCGGGGACCCTGGAGGGAGCGCCGCAATCCTTCATCGGCGCCGTCCACGCGCCGCCGGGCGCCGACGCCGCCATCGAGAAGGCGGTGACCGAGCGTTTCGCCAACATCTCGACCATCCGGGTGCGCGACGCCCTGGAATCGGCGGCGCGCATCCTGGCCGGGGTGGGCGGCGCGGTCAGGGCGGCGGCATCGGTGACCATCCTGGCCGGCGTGCTGGTGCTGGCCGGCGCCGTGGCGGCGGCCCGTCGGCGGCGGCTCTACGACGCGATCGTTTTCAAGGTGCTGGGGGCGACGCGTACGCGCGTGCTCAAGGCCTTCGTGCTCGAATACGGCATCCTCGGCCTGACCACCGGCGCCATCGCCGCCGTTATCGGCGGCGTCGCCGCCTGGGCGGTGATCGTGTTTTTGATGGAAAGCCCGTGGGTCCTGCTGCCGGGCGCCATGGCGGCGACCCTGGCGGCCGGCCTGCTGGTGACGCTGGCGGTCGGTTTCGCCGGCACCTGGCGGGCCCTGGGCCAGAAGGCGGCGCCCTATCTGCGCAACGAATAATGACAAAAATTTAATCCCGCGCACCCCCCACCGAAGCCCGGAATCCCTTGAATTGCCAGCGTTTCATGCCATATTAGCGGCAAGTGGTTTGCATTATCTGAAAGGGAAACCATCCATGGCATTCGGACCCGATAAACGGTTTGAGCTGCGCACCGCGACGATGACGCGCGCCCAGGCCGAGGCCGCTGAGATCGATGTGGGCCTGCGTGAATACATGCTGCGGGTCTACAACTACATGGCGTCGGGCCTGGCGCTGACCGGCATCATCGCCTACCTGACGGCCACCACGCCGGCCGTGCTGAACCTGCTTTACGCGGTCGGCCCCAACGGCGCCGTGCAGGCGACGCCGCTGGCCTGGATCGTCATGCTGGCGCCGCTGGCCTTCATCCTGGTGCTGTCGTTCGGCGTGCAGCGCATGCAGGCCTCGACGATGCAGATGGTGTTCTGGGCCTTCTCGGCGGTCATGGGCCTGTCGCTGGCCAACATCTTCCTGGCCTTCACCGGGGCCTCCATCGCCCGGGTGTTCTTCATCACCGCCGGCACCTTCGGCGCGATGAGCCTTTACGGCTACACCACCCGGCGGGATCTGACCGCCATCGGCTCGTTCCTGTTCATGGGCCTGATCGGCATCGTCATCGCCTCGCTGGTCAACATGTTCCTGCAGAGCACGGCGATGCAATTCGTCATCTCGGTGGTGGGCGTGCTGGTGTTCGTCGGCCTCACCGCCTACGACACCCAGAAGATCAAGCTGCTGTACCTGGAATCGGATGCGGCCGAGATCGCCACCAAGAAGGCGATCATGGGCGCGGTGACGCTCTACCTCGACTTCATCAACCTCTTCATCATGCTCCTGCACCTGTTCGGCCAGCGCCGCTGACGCGCGCGGAGCGCCTGAAACGAAACCCCGGGAGGCCACCTCCCGGGGTTTTTCGTTGGGACATAGGCGTTGCCGCGATCAATCGCCGGCGCCGGCCGCCTCGAACTGGTCCCAGGCTTCGAGCGTCATCGCCCCGTAGATGAGCGAAGGCCCGCCGCCCATGTAGACGGCCATGGCGATGGTTTCCACCATCTCCTCGCGGCTGGCGCCCAACTCGCGGGCCGCCTTGACGTGAAAAGCGATGCAGCCGTCGCAGCGCACGGCGATGCCGATGGCGGTGGCGATCAGTTCCTTGGTCTTGGGATCGAGGGTGCCGGCCTTGGTGGCCGCCTTGGCGAGGGCCGAGAAGCCCTGCAGGGGTTCGGTCGCGCCTTTGCGCAGAACGCCGATGGCGCGGCTCAAATCCTTGGCCATCTGGGGAAAGTCTTTGCTCATCGATTTCTCTCTTTCTGACGTTTCTTCCGGGATCGGCAGCAGTCCGTCCGCCATCCGGTTTCCACTTTCTTTCCGATGAAATCAAGCCCGCTCGGCCCTGGCGCGCGAAAAACGCCTTTCGCCCGCCGGCACGTGACGATCCGGCGAAACTGGCGTACGGTGCGGGGGTGCGTGGGTGCGGCCGGGTTGGCGTCAGGCGATGAGCGAGGCTGGGCGAAGATTTCCGTTGCGGGTGGCACTGGCCGTCCTCGCGCTGGCCGTCCTCGCGCTGGCCATCGTCGCCAGCTACGGCGTTTACCGTCAGGCCTGGCCGCCCGAACGGCGGCCCCTGGCGACGGCCGACCTGGTGGCCATCGGCGGCCCGTTCAGCCTGATCGACCACACCGGCCGGGCGGTGACGGAGAAGGATTTCGCGGGCCGGCTGCTGCTCGTCTATTTCGGCTATACCTACTGTCCGGATCTCTGTCCGACGGCGCTCACCACGATGGGCCAGGCGATCGGCCTGCTGGGCAACGACGGGGCGCCGGTGGTGCCGCTGTTCGTCACCCTCGACCCGGCCCGCGACACACCCGAACACTTGGCAATGTACGTCGGCTATTTTCACCCCCGCTTGGTCGGCCTGACCGGCACCGCCGAACAGGTCGCCGCTGCCGCCCAAGCCTACCAAATCGATTTCGTCCGGCTGCCCGGCAAGAGCGGCGACGACGAGGACTACCTGATGGACCACACAGCCATTATCTATCTGATGGGACGGGACGGCCGTTTCCGCGCCCACTTCACGCTTGAAACCCCGGCGGCGGACATCGCCGCCCGCATCCGCGAGTATCTTTGACCCATGGCCGACGTCCCCTTCTGGAAGCGCAAGACCCTGACCGAGATGACCCGCGAGGAGTGGGAATCGCTCTGCGACGGCTGCGCCCGCTGCTGCCTGGCCAAGCTGGAGGACGAGGACACCGGCGAGATCGCCTACACCAACGTCGCCTGCCGGCTGCTCGACCACGAAACCTGCCGGTGCACCAAGTACGCCAAGCGCAGCCTGTTCGTTCCCGACTGCATCACCCTGACGCCCGAAAACGTCACCCGCCTGCGCTGGATGCCCTCCACCTGCGCCTACCGCCTGCTGGCCGAGGGCAAGGATCTGCCGGCCTGGCATCCGCTGGTGTCGGGAGATCCCGACAGCGTCCATTACGCCGGCATCTCGGTGCGCGGGCGGGCGGTGCCGGAGCGCCGGGCCCTCGACCTCGAAGATTACATCGTCACATGGCCGGCCTGAGCTTTTTCCGGGCGGGGCGGCGCAAACCCCGGCCCATCCGCGAGGAGCGCACCGTCGTCGAACTCGACGGACGCGAGGTGCCCCTGTGCATCCGCCACCACCCGCGGGCCCGGCGGATGACGCTGCGAATCGATCCGGTGGGCGGCGGCGCCGTCGTCACCCTGCCGGCCTCGACGCCGGCCGACGAGGGAATGGCCATGGTGCGGCGCAAGGCCGGCTGGCTGATCGGCCGTCTGGAGGCGCTGCCGCCGCGTTCGGTCCTTGCCGACGGCGCGATCGTCCCTCTTTTGGGCGCCGAACTCACCGTCCGCCACCGTTCCGAGGCCCGCGGCGTGGTGCGCCGCGAGGGAAATGCCCTGATCGTCGCCGGCCGCCCCGAGCACCTGGCCCGCCGCCTGACCGACTGGCTGAAGGCCGAAGCCCGGCGCGAGTTCGCCGCCCGCGCCCGGGTCAAGGCCGAAGCCCTGGGCTGCCCCATGGGCCGGGTCACCGTGCGCGACACCCGCACCCGCTGGGGGTCGTGCTCGGCCAACGGCAACCTGTCCTTCTGCTGGCGGCTGGTTCTGGCGCCCCCTTTCGTCGTCGACTACGTGGTGGCCCACGAGGTCGCCCATCTGGCGGTGCGCGACCACAGCCCGCGCTTCTGGAAAACGGTGGCGACGCTGACCGGGGAAGCCGAGCGGGCCCGCGCCTGGCTGAACAGCCACGGCGAGGCCCTGCATCGTTTCGGCTAGGCGGTTTGAGCGCAGGGTTCGGATAGATTTTCTCCGCCGGCGGCCTAGATTGAGGGTCATGAGCCAGAACCCATCCCATCCCGCGACGACCAACGCCCAGCGCTGGCGGGCCGTCGCCACCCGCGACGCCGCCTTGGACGGCGCCTTCGTCTATGCCGTCGCCTCGACCGGCGTCTTTTGCCGGCCGTCCTGCCCAAGCCGGCGGCCCAAACGCGACAGGGTACGCTTCTTCGACGACGCCCCCGCCGCCATGGCCGCCGGCTTCCGCGCCTGCCGGCGCTGCCGGCCGGAGGCGCCGGCCGCCGCCGACCCCGAGCGGCGCATCGTCGAGGCGGTGTGCAAGGCCATCGCCGAGGCCGAGGACGCGATCCCGACGCTGGACGCCCTGGCCGCCACGGTCGGCGTCAGCCCGCATCACCTGCAACGCGTCTTCACCCGGGCCACCGGCCTGTCGCCCCGCCGCTACGCCGAAGCCCGGCGGCGGGAGCGCTTCGCCGCCGGCCTGCGCCAGGGCGTGCCGGTGACGGCGGCGCTCTATGACGCCGGCTACGGCTCCTCCAGCCGGCTTTATGAAAAGTCGAACGCCCATCTCGGCATGACGCCGGCCTCCTACGCCAAGGGGGGCGCGGGGGCGACGATCGCCTTCAGTTTCGCCAATTCGCCGCTCGGCCGCCTGCTGGTGGCGGCGACGGACAGGGGAGTGTGCGCCGTCTGCCTGGGCGATGCCGACGACGCGCTGGAGGCCGAATTGCGCCGGGACTTCCCGGCCGCCACGATCCGCCGCGACGACGGCGCGCTCGCCGCCCACCTGGCCGCCGTGCTCGACCATCTGGCCGGCCGCCTGGCGCGCCTCGACCTACCGCTCGACGTGCGGGCCACCGCCTTCCAGTGGCAGGTGTGGCGGGCGCTGGCCGCCATCCCGCGCGGCGAGACCCGCACCTACGGCACCATCGCCGCCGGTCTCGGCAGGCCGACGGCGGCACGCGCCGTGGGAAGGGCCTGCGGCCTTAATCCGGTGGCCCTCGTCGTGCCCTGCCATCGGGCGGTCGGCGGCGACGGGACGCTGACCGGCTATCGCTGGGGCATCGAGCGCAAGCGCCGTCTGCTCGACCTCGAAAAAGTGAAAAAGGCGGGCAAAGCGCGCTGATCGCCTTTGCCCGGCGGGCGCCATTCCGCCTATAAAGCGCCATGGCTTGGCCACGCACCCAACCCGATCCCGCGTCCATCGCCGTCGGCGGCCTGCTGACGGCGATGATCGCCATGGGCCAGATTTCGACGGCCATCTACGCCCCGTCGATGCCCTCGCTGGTCGCCGGGCTTTCCACCACGCCCGAGATGGTCAGCCTGACGCTGACCGTCTTCCTGGCCGGATTCGCCGTCTCCCAGATGGTCTTCGGCCCGCTTTCCGACCGCTTCGGCCGGCGTCTCGTGCTGATGGCCGGCGCCGTCATCTTCGTGGCGGCCAGCCTGGCCTGCGCCCTGGCGCCGACCATCGGCGTGCTGCTCGTCGCCCGCTTCTTCCAGTCGATGGGAGCCTGCGCCGGCGCCGTGGTCGGCCGCGCCGTGGTGCGCGACGTCTATGGCCGCGAGCGGGCCGCCCGGGCGCTGGCCTTCATCGGTGTCGCCTTTTCGGTGTCGCCGGCCATCTCGCCGATCATCGGCGGCTATCTGCAGGTGTGGTTCGGCTGGCGCTCCAGCTTCACCTTCCTGGCCCTGGTCGGCCTCATCCTCGGCGCCGCCACCTGGACGATGCTGGCCGAGACCAACCGCCACCCCGACCCCCACGCGCTCAATCCGGTGGCCATGGTCCGCAATTTCGCCACCCTGTTGAAAAGCCCGGTCTACATCGGCTACATGCTGGCGCTGTCTCTGGTGTTCGCCGGGCTGATGGCCTTCGTCACCGCCTCGCCGTTCCTGCTGATCGACGGGCTTCGCCTGTCGCCCGCCCATTATGGCCTGCTGGTGGCGCTGCCGACCGTCGGCACCTTGGCCGGCAACCTGTCGGCCGGCGTGCTGACCTTGCGGCTGGGTGTGGACCGCATGGTGCTGATCGGCACCCTGCTGGCCTTCGCCGGCGGCGTCGCCATGGCCGCCGGCGGCTGGACCGGCCATTTCGCGGTGATCCCCATCCTGGCCGCCGTCGCCGTCTTCCTGCTCGGCATGGGTATCGTCATGCCCAACGCCATGGCCGGCGCCATGGCCCCCTTCCCGCGCATGGCGGGCGCCGCCTCGGCGCTGCTGGGCTTCGCCCAGATGGGGGTGGGCGCCCTGGCCAGCCTGACCGCCGGTTCCCTGCCGCACACCGCCTCGCAACTGCCGCTTGGCCTGGTGATGACGGGGCTCGGCGCCGGCGGCCTGGTGGCTTTCCTGACCTTGGTCTGGCCGCGCCGCCATGGCGCGACCCCACCGCCAGCGGCAGCCCCGCCGGCTGCGGGCGGTTGATTCCACCGGCCATCGGCGTATATCACACCCGGCGCCGCCAGCCGGCCGCCATATTTTTTCTCTCGATCAAGGACACGCCTCCGTGCTGAAAGTCGTCCGAGCCAAGCTCCATGGAATCCGGGTGACCGGCGCCGACCTCGATTACCACGGCTCCATCACGCTCGACCCCGAACACTGCGATGCCGCCGGGATCTACCCGCTCGAATTCGTCGAGATCTGGAACAAAAATTCGGGTGCCCGGCTTTCGACCTACGTCATCTTCGGCGAGGCGGGGTCGCGCTGCTGCGTGCTCAACGGCGCGGCGGCCCGCACCTGCCAGGTCGGCGACGAGGTGATCATCGTCGCTTCCGACTACATCGAGGCCAAGGCGCTGCCGGAGGTCCGCCCGAAGGTCCTGACCTTCACGCCGGACAACCGCATCGACCAGGTCCTGCGCTACGATGTGTTCGCCAGCGACAAACGAAAGTTCGATTTCCGCATCCTCGACGAGACGCCATGAGGCAGACGCAGCAGACGATCACCGTTCGCACCCCCGGCCAGGGCCTTCACGAGGTCACCGGCGAGATCGCCCGCTGGGTGGCCGATCAGGGCATCGAACAGGGGCTGCTCACCGTCTTCTGCCAGCACACCTCGGCCAGCCTGACCATCCAGGAGAACGCCGACCCCGACGTCAGGGCCGATCTCGAAAGCTTTTTCAAGCGCCTGGTCCGCGAGGACCCGGCGCTCTATCGCCACACCGTCGAGGGCCCGGACGACATGCCGGCCCATATCCGCGCCGCGCTGACCGCCGTGTCGCTTTCCGTGCCGGTGACCGCCGGGCGACTGGCGCTCGGCACCTGGCAGGGCATCTACTTGTTCGAGCACCGCCGAGGGCAGCACCAGCGCCGGCTGGCGCTTCATCTTGCCGGCGATTGAACGCGCTCTCGCTTTGCATCGCCGATGGAAATCGGGGTAAAAGGGAGGCCGGCGGCCGAACCGACGGCGGGAGGGAAAAGCGTGGCGGCACGGACAGGCATCGACCTGGAGGCGTATTTCACAGCCGAGATGGACAGCCACCAGCGCACCCTGGAGGCGACCCGCCAAGTCCTGTTCGAGCCCTTCGCCCGGCTGGTTGCGGCGTGCGCCGAATCGATCCGGCGCGGCGGCAAGATCCTTTTCTTCGGCAACGGCGGCAGCGCCGCCGACGCCCAGCACTTGGCCACCGAGCTGGCGGTGCGCTATCAGCGGGACCGCGCGCCGATCGCCGGCCTGGCGCTGACCACCGACACTTCGGCCTTGACCGCCATCGGCAACGACTTCGGCTTCGAGGCGCTGTTTTCGCGCCAGATCGAGGCCTTGTGCCGGGCCGGCGACGTGGCCATCGGCTTCTCGACCTCGGGCAACAGCGCCAACGTGAACAACGCCCTTAAGACGGCCCGCGCGCTGGGCGCCGTCGCCGCCGGCTTCGGCGGGCGCGACGGCGGCGCCATGCGCGGGCTGGCCGATCCCTTCCTGTGCGTGCCGGCCGCCGAGACCGCGCGCATCCAGGAAATGCACATCACGCTGGGCCACATGCTGTGCGGGGCCCTGGAGCGGGAGCTGGGGCTGCTATGACCGACCGCGCCCAGCTGGTTCCCCTGGTCGAGGCGTTCGGCGCCGCGCGCGTGCTCGTCGTCGGCGACATCATGCTGGATCGTTTCGTGACCGGCGCGGTCGAGCGCATTTCGCCGGAAGCCCCCATCCCGGTGCTGCGCGTCGAGGCCGAGTCGGCGATGCTGGGCGGCGCCGGCAACGTGCTGCGCAATCTGGCGGCGCTCGGCGCCTCCTGCCGCTTCGTGGGCGCCATCGGCGACGACGAGGCCGGCCGCGAGGTGCTGGCGCTCCTGGCCGAACACCCGACCGTCGCCCCCGAGCTGGTGGTCGAACCGGGCCGGCGAACGTCGATCAAGACCCGCTTCGTCGCCGGCACCCAGCAGATGCTGCGGGCCGACCGCGAGGATACGGCGCCGCTGTCGGCGACGGCCGGCGAGGCCGTGGTCACCGCCGTCAACCGGTCGCTGGGCGAATGCGACCTGGTGGTGCTGTCCGATTATGGCAAGGGCGTGTTGGGCGGCGGCATTGCCGCGCGCATCATCGCCGCCGCCCACGAGGCCGGAAGGCGGGTCATCGTCGATCCCAAGGGCACCGATTACAGCCGTTATCGCGGCGCCCACCTGCTGACCCCGAACCGCGCCGAGCTGGCCCAGGCTACCGGCATGCCCACCGCCACCGACGCCGACATCGTCGCCGCCGCCCGCGCGCTGATCGCCGGCTGCGGCGTCGACGCCGTGCTGGCCACCCGCAGCCGCGACGGCATGACCCTGGTGTTCGCCGACGACGCCCATCACCTGCCGACCGAGGCGCGCGAGGTGTTCGACGTGTCGGGCGCCGGCGACACCGTGATCGCCGCCGTGGCCGCCGCGCTGGCGGTCGGCGCCGACCTGGCGAAGGCGGCGCGCCTCGCCAACGTCGCCGCCGGCATCGTGGTCGGCAAGGTCGGCACCGCCGCCGCCTACACCGCCGAGGTCGTCGCCGCCCTGCATCGCCAGGATCTCTCCAGCGCCGAGGCCAAGGTCCTGAGCCTGCCCCAGGCCCTCGATCGCATCGCCGTGTGGCGGCGCACCGGCCGCAAGGTGGGCTTCACCAACGGCTGCTTCGACCTGCTGCATCCCGGCCACGTGGCGCTGCTCGCCAAGTCGCGCGCCGCTTGCGACCGGCTGGTGGTGGGGCTCAACAGCGACGCCTCGGTGGGCCGCCTCAAGGGCCCGGAACGCCCCATTCAGCCCGAGGCGGCGCGGGCCGCCGTGCTGGCCTCTCTGGCCTCGGTCGATCTGGTGGTGATCTTCTCCGAGGACACGCCGCTGGCCCTCATCGAGGCGATCAAACCCGACGTCCTGGTCAAGGGCGCCGACTACACGGTGGAAACCGTGGTCGGCGCCGACGTGGTGCAGGCCAACGGCGGGCGCGTGCTGCTGATCGAGCTGGAGCCCGGCCACAGCACGACGGCCACCATCGCCCGCATGAACGGCAAGGCGGCTTCGCCGTCGTGACGCCGCTGGCCGGCCACCTGGCCTATGCCCTGGCCTGGCTGTCCTTCGGCGCCCTCCATTCGCTGCTCGCCCGTTCCTTCGTCAAGGATCGTCTGCGCCCGCTGTTCGGCCCGTGGTATCGGCTTGCCTACAACGGCCTGTCGGTGGCCCATATCGCCGCCGTGTGGGCCGTCGGCTGGTTTGCCTTCGCCGGGGCCGGGGCCTTCGGCCTTCCCGGCTGGGCGCGGGGCCTGCTGCTCGCCGTCGAGATCGCCGGCTGGGGACTGATGGCCGCGGCGCTCGCCGGCTACGACCTGGGGCGCCTTGGCGGCATGAGCCAGATCCGCCACCATCGGCGGGGCGTCGCCGAGCCCGAGGACGAGCCGTTGCGCACCGACCGCCTGCACCGCTTCGTGCGCCATCCCATCTATTCGGCGGGATTCCTGATCCTGTGGGGACGCATCGGCAACGAATTCGAACTGGCGACCGCCATCTGGGGGTCGCTCTATCTGGTCATCGGCGCCCTCTTCGAGGAACGCTGGCTGCTGACCCATTACGGCGCCGCCTACGCCGACTATCGCCGCCGGGTGCCGGCCTTCGTGCCGTGGAAAGGCCGGGCCATCTAGCCGGCTTCAGCCCTGGACGCCGAGGGTGGAGAGCAGGCGGCTCCAGAAGCCGTCCTGGGGCGCTTTCGGCGCCGACTCGCCGCCGCCGTCCTGCAGCGGACGCGCCGGGACGTCGCGGTGGGCGGCCGTCATGAAGGCCTGCCAGACCTTGGCCGGCAGGCCGCTGCCGGAAACCTTGCGCATCGGCGCGCCGTTGTCGTTGCCCATCCACACCCCGGCCACCAGCTGGGGGGTGTAGCCGACGAACCAGGCGTCGCGGAAGTTCTGGCTGGTGCCGGTCTTGCCGGCGGCCGGGCGGTCGAGCGCCGCCGCCCTGCCGGTGCCCTCGGTCAGCACCCGCTCCAGCATGCGGTTCATGGCCGCCACGTGGGCGGCGGAGGCCACCGGCCCCGGCCCCGAGCCGGCGCGCCGGTAGAGTACGGCGCCGCGGCTGTCCCTGATCTCGCGGATGCCGTAAGTCCAAACCCCGCGGCCGCCGTTGGCGAACGCCGCAAAAGCCGCCGTCAACTCTGAAAGCGTCACCTCGCCGGTGCCGAGCGCGAGGTCGAGGGTCGGCTGCAACGGACTGGTGATGCCGAGCCGGCGGGCGGCGGCAACCACCGCCGGCGGACCGGCCCGCTGGGCGACCCGGACCGAGACGGTGTTGAGCGAACGGGCCAGCGCCTGGGTCATCGACACCTCGCCCATGAAGCGGTTGTCGAAATTGCCGGGAGTCCAGCCGTCGATGGAGATGGGGGCGTCCATCAGGCGGCTGTCCGGCGTCAGCCCGGCCTCGAGGCCGGCCAGAAAGACGATGGGCTTGAAGGCCGAGCCCGGCTGGCGCAGGGCCTGGGTGGCGCGGTTGAACTGGCTCACGCCGTAATCGCGGCCGCCGACCATGGCGCGCACGGCGCCGTCCGGGGCCATCGCCAACAGGGCCGCCTGGCCGATGTCGAGCCCGGCCGCCGGCCCGTCCAAAGCCTCGCCAACGGCACGCTCGGCCATTCCCTGGAGCAGCGGGTCGAGCGTGGTGAAGACCATCAGGTCGCTGTCGCCCGGCGCCACGAAGCCCGACACCTGTTCCATCAGCCAGTCGGTGAAATAGCGGGCGGCCGGCCCGTTGGCGGCGATGGTGCCGCGCCCGGTCTTGGCCGCCCGTTCGGCCTCGGCCTCGCTCAGGGTGCCGGCGTCGACCATGGCGGCCAGCACCACCCGGGCGCGCGCGCCGGCCTTCCCGGGATCGTTGGCCGGGTTGAAGCGCGACGGCGCCTTGAGCAGGCCGGCCAGCATGGCCGACTCGTAGACGGTGAGGTCGCGCGCCCTGTGCCCGAAATAGCGCCGCGCGGCAGCGTCGACGCCATAGGTGCCGGCCCCCAGATAGACGCGGTTGAGATAGAGGGTGAGGATCTGGTCCTTGCTGAAGCGCTGTTCCAGCCACAGCGCCAGCAGCACCTCCTGCACCTTGCGCTTGATCGAGCGTTCCGGCGTCAGGAACAGGTTCTTGGCCACCTGTTGGGTGATGGTGCTGCCGCCCTGGACGATGCGCCCGGCCCTGGCGTTGGCGACCATGGCGCGCGCCAGACCGATGACGTCGAGGCCGAAATGGTCGCGGAAGCGGCGATCCTCGATGGCCAGCACGGCGTCGGGCATGGAGGCCGGCAGGTCGGACAGGCGCACCGGGGCGCCGTGCACCTCGCCCACCGTGGCCAGCGTGGTGCCATCGGCGGCGATGAAGGTGACGGTCGGCTGGCGGGTGGCCTCCAGCGCGGCGTCGATGTCGGGCAGGTCATAGGCATAGAAGGCGGCGACGCCGGTGGCGGCGATGACCCCCCACACGGCGGCGATGGCCGTCCACTTGGCGGCGAACAGCACCAGGCGGGCCGGCAGCGAGGGCCGCCGCGAACGCGGCGACGCCTGCCGGGCCGCCTTGCGGCCCCGCGGGGGGTGAGGTCGTGCCATGGCCGATTATGCGATCCGTTATGGTTAGGATTGGGTTAACGGCCGCCGATTTCCGCCGCTCTCCGCCCCCTCAGACGTCCAGATTCGCCACCTTGAGCGCGTTTTCCTGGATGAACTCGCGGCGCGGCTCGACCAGGTCGCCCATCAGGGTGGAGAACACCTCGGTGGCCTCCTCGGCGTGGGCGACGCGGACCTGCAGCAGCGAACGGACGTTGGGATCGAGCGTGGTTTCCCACAGCTGCTCGGGGTTCATCTCGCCCAAGCCCTTGTAGCGCTGCATGGCGATGCCCTTGCGGCCGAGCTCGGTCACCGTGTCGACCAGGGCGACCGGCCCGGCGATGGTGAAGTCCTGCCCCTTGGCGGTCAGCTTGGCGTGCAGGCGATAGGTCTTCTGCAGGCTGCCGGCCAGCTCGTCCAGGCGCCTCGCCTCGCTGCTGCGCACCACCGCCGAACCGACGACGTGGCGCTCGGCCACGCCGCGCAGGGTGCGGATGAACTCCAGCCCGCCGTCGGGAAGCGGCGCCCCCGTCCAGCCGCGCTCCAGCAGCGGCTCCAGATGGTCGAGGCGGCGCGCCACATAGGTGGCGGTTTCCCCGGCATGCGCCGGATCGGACAGGATTTGAGGGTTCAACGCGCCGGTAATGGCGACCTGCTCGACCACCCGCACGGGCACCCGGTGCGACAGGTTGGCGAGCAGGCCCTTGACCATGCGCGCCTCCTCGACGAGGCCGCGCAGGTCGTTGCCGGCGACCTGGGCGCCGTCGTGCAGCGTCAGCACGCACTCCTCGTCGAGCACGGCGCCGAACAGATAATCCTCCAGCGCCCGCTCGTCCTTGAGGTAGACCTCGGAACTGCCGCGTTTGGCCCGGAAGAGCGGCGGCTGCGCGATGTAAAGATAGCCGCGCTCGATGATCTCGGGCATCTGCCGGTAGAAGAAGGTGAGCAGGAGCGTACGGATGTGGCTGCCGTCGACGTCGGCGTCGGTCATGATGATGATTTTGTGGTAGCGGCATTTCGAAGCGTCGAAATCCTCGGGCCCGATGCCGGTGCCGAGCGCCGCGATGAGGGTGCCGATTTCGGCCGAGCCCAGCATCTTGTCGAAGCGCGCCCGCTCGACGTTGAGGATCTTGCCGCGCAGCGGCAGGATCGCCTGATGGGCGCGGTCGCGCCCCTGCTTGGCGGAACCGCCGGCCGAATCGCCCTCGACGATGAAGATCTCGGAAAACGCCGGGTCGCGTTCCTGGCAGTCGGCCAGCTTGCCGGGCAGCGACGCCATGTCGAGCGCGCCCTTGCGACGCGTCAGCTCGCGGGCCTTGCGCGCCGCGTCCCGCGCGGCGGCGGCCTCGATGATCTTGCCGATGACCTTGCGGGCCTCGCCGGGGTTTTCCTCGAAATAGCGGTCGAGGCCCTCGGCGACCAGATTCTCGACCACCGGGCGCACCTCGGAAGAGACCAGCTTGTCCTTGGTCTGCGACGAGAACTTGGGGTCCGGCACCTTGACCGACAGCACGCAGGTCAGGCCCTCGCGGGCGTCGTCGCCGGTCAGGCTCACCTTGGCCTTCTTGGCCAGCCCGCTGTTGGTGGCGTAGGAGTTGATGGTGCGCGTCAGCGCGGCGCGGAAGCCGGCCAGGTGGGTGCCGCCGTCGCGCTGCGGGATGTTGTTGGTGAAGCACAGCATGGTCTCGTGGTAGCTGTCGTTCCACTGCAACGCCAGCTCCACGGTGATGCCCTGGCTTTCGCTGCTGACGTAGATCATCGGCTTGTGCAGCGCGGTGCGCGAACGGTCGAGATAGGCGACGAAGGCCATGAGCCCGCCCTCGTAGTGGAGATCGACCTTCTTGTCGTCGACATGCCGGGCGTCGGTAAGCGCCAGCGCCACGCCGGAGTTGAGGAAGGCCAGCTCGCGCAGCCGCCGCTCCAGGGTGGCGAAGTCGTATTCGGTCATGGTGAAGGTTTCGGTCGACGGCAGGAAGGTGATCTCCGAGCCGGTAAAGGTCCCGCCATCGGCTTTCGAAGGCGCCTCGCCGACTTCCTTCAGCGGCGACTCGGTTTCGCCGTGGCGGAAGCGCACGAAGTATTCCTTGCCGTTGCGCCAGATGCGCAATTCCAGCCATTCGGAAAGCGCGTTGACCACCGAGACGCCGACCCCGTGCAGGCCGCCCGACACCTTGTAGGAATTCTGGTCGAATTTGCCGCCGGCATGGAGCTGGGTCATGATGACCTCGGCCGCCGAGACGCCCTCCTCCTTGTGCAGGTCGACGGGGATGCCGCGGCCGTTGTCGCGCACGGTGACCGAGCCGTCGCCGTTCAGCGTGACGTCGACGCGGTCGCAATAGCCGGCCAGGGCCTCGTCGATGGCGTTATCCACCACCTCGTAGACCATGTGGTGCAGCCCCGAACCGTCGTCGGTGTCGCCGATGTACATGCCGGGCCGCTTGCGCACCGCGTCGAGGCCGCGCAGGACCTTGATCGATTCGGCATCGTAGACGTTGCCGGGGACGGGAGAGGTTTCCTTGGTTTCGTCGGTCATCATTGATCTTCCGGTCGTTTTCAGGACGCCGGCGCCACTTGGGCGTCGGCCACGCGGAAAAACTGCGCTTCGCCGGCCAGGGGCCGGAACACCTCGGTCTCGGTGCCGGTCATCCAGACCTGGGCCCCGAGGCCGAGCAATTCCTCGAACAGCGCCTGCCGGCGCCGCTGATCCAGATGCGCCGCCACCTCGTCCAGCAGCAGCAGCGGCACCGAGCCGCGTTCCAGGGCCTGCATGCGCGCGCTCGCCAGGACGATGGCGATGAGCAGCGCCTTCTGCTGGCCGGTGGAGCACTGGCCGGCCGCCACCCCGGTGGCGACATCGTGCACCACCAGATCGCTGCGGTGCGGCCCCACGCCGGTGGTTCCGCTGTCGGCGTCGGCGGCCCGCCCGGCGGCGAGCGCGGCGCGGAAACGGTCCTCGGCGGCCAGCGCCGGACCGTCGTCCAGCCACCCCTCGACGGCGCCCGCGAGCCCGATGCCGGCGGCCGGGAAGGGCCCCGGCGACTCGGCGCAGAAGGCGGCCAGGCGCGCCGCCATGTCCTTGCGCGCCGCCGCCACCGCAACGCCGCGCGTCGCCATGGTGTCCTCCAGCGCGTTCAACCAGGCGCCGTCGGTCCGCCGTCCCGAGGCCGCCTCGCGCAGCAGCCGCGCCCGTTCGCGCAGCGCCTGCTCGTAGGCGGCGACGCGGCCGGCGTGGGCGGCGTCGAAGCCGAACACCAGCCGATCGACGAAGCGCCGGCGGGCCGAACCGCCCTCCGAGAACAGCCGGTCCATGCGCGGCGTCAGCCAGACGGCGGCGAAATGCAGGGCGAGTTCCGCCTGGCTGCGCACCGTCTCGCCGTCGATGCGCACGACGCGGCGCTCGCGCCCGCCGGCGGCGAGGCCGGCGGCATCACGCCCGGTGCCGAGGTCGACGACGCCCTGCGGGCCGCGCACCCCGGCGGCAACCGCCCAGGCCCGCCCCGAATCGTCTTCCGGCTCGCCCGCCTCGCGGCGCGCCACCTCGCCCAGCCTGGCGTTGCGCAGGCCGCGGCCGGGCACCAGGAACGACAGCGCCTCGAGCAGGTTGGTCTTGCCGGCGCCGTTGGCCCCGGTCAGCACCACCGGGCGGGCATCGGTTTCCAGGCGCAGGTGGCCGTAGGAGCGGAAATCGGTGAGCGCGAGACGCGCCACCGAAAATTTCGCCACCGCCACGGCCGCTCCGACGGAGCACCCGACCCTTGCCAAACCGCGCGATTCGCTCAGGGCCGCACCCCCCTAGACGCGCATGGGCATCAGCACATAGAGAGCGCTGGCGTCGCCGACCTCGCGCACGATGGTGGGCGAGGCCGAATCGGACATGACGAACTGCGCGGCGTCCCCTTCGATCTGCTGGGTGATGTCGAGCAGGTAGCGGGAATTGAAGCCGATTTCGATGGCATCCGCGGCGTAGGCCACCTCCAGCTCCTCGCTGGCGGTGCCGTTGTCCGGGCTGTTGGCCGACAGCACCAGATGGCCGCCGCCGACCGCCAGCTTCACCGCGCGCGACTTCTCGGTGGAGATCGCCGACACGCGGTCCACCGCCTCGGCGAACTGCTTGCAGTCCACTTCCATGATCTTGTTGTTGTCCGACGGGATAACCCGCTCGTAGTCGGGGAAGGTACCGTCGATCAGCTTGGAGGTCAGCACCGCGTCGTCGAAGGAGAAGCGGATCTTGGTCTCCGACAGGGCGATCGCGATGTCTTCGCCGGTCTCGTCGATCAGCTTGCGCAGCTCGGCCACCGTCTTGCGCGGCACGATGACGCCGGGCATGCCGGTCGCCCCCTCGGGCAGCGGCATTTCCACGCTGGCCAGGCGATGGCCGTCGGTGGCCACCGCGCGCAGCACGTCGACGCCGTCGCGCTGGCTGGCATGCAGGTAGATGCCGTTCAGGTAGTAGCGCGTCTCCTCGGTGGAGATGGCGAAGCGCGTGCGGTCGACCAGGCCGCGCAGCTCGGCCGCCGGCAGCTTGAATTCCTGGGGCAGGTCGCCGCCCGCCATCACCGGGAAGTCCTCGGTCGGCAGGCACGACAGCGTGAAGCGCGAGCGACCGGAGCGCAGCGTCAGGCTGTCGCCGTCGGCGGTTTCCAGCTCCACCTGGGAGCCTTCCGGCAGCTTGCGCACGATTTCATAGAGCGTGTGGGCCGGCGCCGTGGTTTCGCCCGGCGTCGCCACCTCGGCCGCGACCGATTCGGCGATGTCGAGATCCATGTCGGTGGCGTTGAGGCTGAGCCGGCCGTCCCTGGCCGTGACCTTGACGTTGGACAGGATCGGAATGGTGTTGCGGCGCTCGACCACGCTTTGGACGTGTCCCAGCGATTTCAGCAAAGCGGCACGCTCGATGGTCAGTTTCATGGCACCAACTTATCCAAAGTGTGGCCTTCCCCCCACGGGCGAATCCCGACGCCCGTCAGTTCCCGCATGGTGGTCGCCGAAGAGTACCGTGAAGGGCCCCCGCAGAGGGCGGCCATTATAACAAAAGTGCTTGGAATCAAAAGCACATTCGACCGCGCCCACGACCGCCCGGGCAGCCCCTTCCGGGACCCGCCGCGGGAAGGGCCGCAGGGCCCGCTCAGCCCTCCAGCATGCGGCGCAGAAGCTCGACGTCCTCGGCGAATCCGGCATCCCTCTCGCGCAGCTCATCGACCTTGCGCACGGCATGCATGACGGTGGTGTGGTCGCGCCCCCCGAACTTGCGCCCGATTTCGGGCAGCGAGCGGGTGGTGAGCTGTTTGGCCAGGTACATGGCGACCTGACGGGGCCTCGCCACCGAACGGGCGCGGCGGGCCGAGTGCATGTCGGAAATGCGGATGTTGAAATGCTCGGCCACCCGCTTCTGGATCTCCTCGATGGTCACCCGGCGGTCGTTGGCGCGCAGCAGGTCGTGCAGGACCTCCTGCGTGGTCTCCAGCGTGATCTGGCGGCCCACCAGCTGGGCGTGGGCGACGATGCGGTTCAGCGCCCCTTCCAGTTCGCGGACGTTCGAGGTGATCTTGTGGGCGAGGAATTCCAGCACGTTGCGCTTGACCTCGACGCCCAGCTGGTCAGCCTTCGACTGCAGGATGCCGAGACGCAGCTCGTAGGTGGTGGCGTGGATGTCGGCGACCAGTCCGCAGTTGAGGCGCGACTTCAAGCGCTCCTCGATCCCCTCCAGGTTGGAGGGCGACTTGTCGGCCGACAGCACGATCTGCCGGCCCTGGTCGACCAGCGCGTTGAAGGTGTGGAAGAATTCCTCCTGCGTCGAGTCCTTGCCGGCGATGAACTGGACGTCGTCGATCATCAGCACGTCGACCGAACGGAACTGCTCCTTGAAGTCGACCGTGTTCTGCTCGCGCAGCGCCCGGATGAACCGGTACATGAACTTCTCGGCCGACAGATAGATGACGTTGCGGGTGGGGTCGCTCTGGCGGATGCGCCAGGCGATGGCGTGCATCAGATGGGTCTTGCCCAGCCCGACCCCGCCATAGAGGAACAGCGGGTTGAAGGACACCTGGGTGGCGTCGGCCACCCGCTGCGCCGCCGCGTAGGCGAACTCGTTGGGCTTACCGACCACGAAGCGTTCAAAAGTGAAGCGCGGGTCCAGCGGCGCGCCGATGTCGACCACCGCCTCCTCGGCCGACCCCATGCGCCGGGCGGTCGGGACGGTCGGCAACGGCGCGACGACGGCGGGCTTCTCGACCGCCCGCGCCGGGCGATCGCTCAGCACCACGACGTCGACGCTGCGGATGCCCGGATTCTCCCCCTGCCAGAGCATGCACAGCCGGTCGGCGTAGTGGGTGACGATCCAGTCCTGCATGAACCGGGTCGGCACCGACAGCCGCACTTGGCCGTCGGCCATTTCGCGCACCGTGATGGGTTTCAACCAGCTCTGATACGCGGCTTCTCCGATCTCGGAGCGCAATCGTCCGCAGACCGCCTCCCATTGCGAATGCAATCGGATCTCCCCCATTCCGTCGTTCATCCTCAGGTGCCCCCAAACTCTCAGTCGTCGTGGCCGTCGGACTTATCGGCCCCCACCGTCATCGCCCGCCCGACCCGCGAAGAGCGAACTCCACGACGAAGCAATCACCAACATCATCCCGGCAGGGAACCCCCCGCCGAGCATTTTCGAGGAACACCACGCCCCCAGGAATTCGGGTGGTTATCCCCCTTTCAAGCCTTCGGCTCCTCCTCAGACCGGAACCCCAGCCGAACGGGCACACCCCTCAAGACCCTGTTGTATTCGCGAAATCTTTTGTCGATTTCTTACGAGCCCCGTTTTGAATTTCTTCCCGGAGCATACCTTGCTTCTAATGAAGCAAAAACATTCTTGCCGCAACTCTTAATATTGCGTCAGCTTTGTCTGTAATTTTACCTTTAAATTCTGACGCGTCCCAAATTGAATACTGAAAACACCATAAATTGTAGGGTTCCCAGTCCATCGGGGTGACCGACACTGTACCGGCCACCCTCCGGTCATGCAATAAGACCGAAAAGCGAACGTCGAAAAAAATTCGCTTGACTCACCCCACCCTGCAGAGTCCCCGAACGGCACCCCGCAGGCACGAAAAAGGCCGCGTCCCAGGGGGTCGCGGCCTGCTTGGATTCGAGAGTGGATCAGGCGGTCATCGCCTTGATCCGGCGGGACAGCCGCGACACGCGGCGGGCCACCGTATTGCGATGCAGAAGGCCCGACTTGGCGCCACGCATCAGCTCCGGCTGGACCTCGCGAAGAGTCCCCGCGGCCGCTTCCTTGTTGCCGCTGGCAATCGCTTCCTCGACCTTGCGGACGAACGTGCGAATCCGGCTGACCCGCGCGCGGTTCACCTCGGTGCGACGCTCGATCTGGCGGATGCGCTTCTTCGCCGACGAATTATAGGCCATGCGTTCAATCCTGTTCTTCGTGTTCCCGGAAAGATCGCAGGCTTATATATCCCTCAGCCCGGGCCCGTCAACCCTTGGCGTCGCGAGTCGCCCTCACGGACCGGCGGGCGACAGCACAAAGCGCACCACCACCCCGCCTGGCCTCTCGGCGATTTCCAACGTGAGGGTTTCGCGCTGACGGGCGAATGCGGCCTCGCCCTGGCGGTGCCATCCCAATTCGGGAAGCGTCGCCACGTAGAAGGCCATGACCTCGGCCCGCGACAGCGCGCCCGAGGCCTCGCTCTCGACGATCCGCCCCGAAGGCGAATCGAAAACCAGGGCGCTGCCGGGCTGCTCGACAAGACCCGCCATCAGGGGCAGGTCGTCGATGCCGCTGACGAAGGCGGTGTCGGCGGCGCCGGCTGCCGCCGTCGCCACCGTCAACAGGAACGCCAGCGCCCCCGTCTTCCAGCGTCGTCGAATGCCTGTCATCATTCCCGGTGGTACCTCATCGCTGGCGCTTCGCACAATAGAAAGTCGAACGGCCGCCCTGGATGATTCGCCGGATGCCCCCGGTCGCCGCGGAGTCGCAGTCGCAGCCCGGGCAAGCCTGCCCTTCCCGGTCGTAGACGGCGAAGCTGTGCTGGAAATAGCCGAGCTCGCCCGACGGCCGGCGATGGTCGCGCAGCGACGAACCGCCGGCGGCGATGGCCTCCTCCAGCGTCAGGCGAATCGCCCGGACCAGCCGCTCCGCCCGCCGCCCGGTCACGCTGGCGGCGGCGCGCAGCGGCGACAGCCCGGCCCTGAACAGCGCCTCGCTGGCGTAGATGTTGCCGAGCCCGGCGACCACCGACTGGTCCAGCAGCGCCACCTTGAGCGGTCCCCGCCGCCCGGCCAGGCGGGCCGCCAGGGCCGCCCCGTCGAAGCCGTCTCCCAGCGGTTCGGGGCCAAGGCCGGCCAGCAACGGATGGGCCGCCAGGGCGTCGGCGCGGGCCAGCGCCATCAGGCCGAATCGGCGGGGATCGTTGAAGCGCACCGAATAGCCGTCGTCGGTTTCGAGCACCACGTGGTCGTGGCGCTCGGGCTCCGGGACCGGTGGGGCGAACACGCAGATGCGCCCGGACATGCCGAGATGGCCGATCAGGCAGTCGCCCGAGTCGAGGAAAACCAGCAGGTACTTCGCCCGCCGGCCGAGCGCCGTCACCCGCCGCCCGGTGAGGCGCGCCTCGAAGTCGTCGGGCAGGGGCTGGCGCAGGTCGCGCCGGCGCGCCAGCACCCGCACGAGGACACGCCCCAAAAGGGCGGGTTCGAGGCCGCGGCGCACGGTTTCCACTTCGGGCAGTTCGGGCATGGCGTGAACGACTTTCGGGGTTGGCGCGGCCGGTTCTAGCGTAGCGCGTGCCCGTGGCTTAGGCTATCTTTCCGCGTCATGTCGAAGAGATCGCGATCCCCGGCCGGTTCGCCCGGCCCCGCCGACGAGGCGACCACCCATTTCGGCTTCCGCGCGGTGCCGGTGGCGGAGAAGGCGTCGCTGGTGCGCGGCGTGTTCGAAAGCGTGGCGCCACGCTATGACCTGATGAACGACCTGATGAGCTGGGGCGTGCACCGGCTGTGGAAGTCGGCGTTCGTCGACAAGCTGAACCCGCAGCCCGGCATGCGGCTGCTCGACGTCGGCGGCGGCACCGGCGACATCGCGTTCGCCTTCCTCAAGCGGGGCGGTGGCGACGTCACGGTGTGCGACATCAACGCCGAGATGCTGGGGGTCGGCCGCCGGCGCGCCGTCGACCGCGGCATTCTTTCGGGCGGCCCGGCCTGGGTATGCGGCGACGCCGAGCGCCTGCCCGTCGGCTCCTCCTCGGTCGACGCCTACACCACCGCGTTCTGCATCCGCAATGTCACCGACATTCCCGCCGCGCTCGTCGAGGCGCGGCGCGTGCTGAAGCCGGGCGGACGCTTTCTCTGCCTCGAGTTCAGCCAGGTGGTGCTGCCGGTGCTCGATCGCCTGTACGACGCCTATTCCTTCCGCGTGCTGCCGCTGATTGGACAGGTCGTCGCCCAGGACCGCGACGCCTACCAGTATCTGGCCGAGAGCATCCGCCGCTTTCCGCCGCAGGAGAAATTCGCCGCCATGATCGCCGAGGCGGGGCTGGAGCGGGTCCGTTATTGGAACCTGTCGGGCGGCATCGCCGCCATCCATTCGGGGTGGCGCCTATGATGCGGAGCCTCAGGAACGTCGCCCGGCTGCTCCGGATCGCCCGCATCCTGGCCCGCCACGACGCGCTGTTCCTGCTGGAGCGGACCGACGTGGTGCGCGGCGTGGTGTGGGCCGCCCGCCTGCTCGCCCACCGGAGCCGCCAGGGCCGTCCGGGCCAGCGCCTGGCCGCGGCGCTGGAGGAGGCGGGCCCCAGCTTCATCAAGATGGGCCAGGCCCTTTCCACCCGGGCCGACCTGATGGGCGACGAGATCGCCGCCGACCTCTCGGCGCTGCAGGACAGCCTGCCGCCCTTCCCCGGCGAATTGGCGCGCGCCGCCATCGAGGCCGAATTCGGCAAACCCGTCGATGCCCTCTTCCGCTCGTTCGACGACAAGGCGGTCGCCGCCGCCTCCATCGCCCAGGTCCATTTCGCCGTTACCACCGATGGCCGCGAGGTGGCGGTCAAGGTGCTGCGCCCGGGCATCGAGGCCAAGTTCGCCCGCGACCTCGACCTTTTCTATTGGGGCGCCGAACTGGCGCTGGCGGCCCGGCCGGCGCTGCGCCGCTTCAAGCCCGTCGAATCGGTGCGCACGCTGGCAGACACCGTGGCGCTCGAAATGGACCTGCGCTACGAGGCGGCCGCCGCCTCGGAGCTGGCCGAGAATTTCACCGACGATCCCACCTTCCACGTTCCCTCGATCGATTGGGCCAGGACCGGCCGGAGGGTACTGACCACGGCCAGGGTCAGCGGCATTCCCATCGACGACCGCGAGGCCATCCTGGCCGCCGGCCACGACCCCGAGGTGGTGCTGAAGAATGCCGGCAACGCCTTCTTCAGGCAGGTCTTCCGCGACGGCTTCTTCCACGGCGACCTGCACGCCGGCAACCTGTTCGTGCAGACCGACGGCAGCATCGCCGCCGTCGATTTCGGCATCATGGGAAGGCTCGACCGCCCCAACCGGCGCCACTTGGCCGAACTGCTGCTGGCTTTCCTCACCCGCGACTACCGGCGGGCCGCCGAGGTCCACTACGAAGCGGGATGGATTCCGCCGGTCAGCTCGGTCGACGCCTTCACCCAGGCCTGCCGCTCGATCGCCGAGCCGATTCTCGACAAGCCGCAGAACGAGATTTCCATGGGCCGGCTGTTGGGCCAACTGTTCCAGGTCGCCGAGACCTTCCAGATGGAGGCCCAGCCCCAGCTCCTGCTGCTCCAGAAGACCATGCTGGTCGGCGAAGGCACGGCCCGCCGCCTGAGCCCCGATTCGAACATGTGGTTCATGGCCCGCCCGCTGGTCGAGGACTGGATGGCCGAACTGATGGCCCCCGACGCCCGCCTGCGCGAGACGCTGGGCGAACTGGTCAAGGCCGGCGAGCGCCTGCCCCGCGTGCTCGACAGCATCGAGCGCAGCATTTCGATGATCGCGTCCGGCGAGCTCAAGCTGCATCCCGAAACCCTGCACGCCCTGCGCGGCGGCACGCCGGGCCGGTTGCCGCTGATCGCCGCCTGGGTGGCGATCGCGCTTCTGGCCGGCGCCCTGGCTTTCCTGTCCCTCCCATAGGGTGAAAACGCCGGGATCGAGCTTGCATCCCGTTACGGCGTAGACTAGGTTCTAACCACACCATTTTTTCCGTGATTTTTTTTGGAATAGGCCGTGCTTCAGGGACAACGCATTCTTTTAATCGTCGCCGGGGGAATCGCCGCCTACAAGTGCCTCGATTTGATCCGCCGGCTGCGCGAGCGCGGCGCCTCGGTGCGCTGCGTGCTGACGCGGGCCGGCGAACAGTTCGTCACTCCCCTTTCGCTGGCCGCCTTGAGCGAGCATGCGGTGCATCGCGACCTCTTCTCGCTGACCGAGGAGAGCGAGATGGGCCACATCCAGTTGTCGCGCGAAGCCGACCTCGTGCTGGTGGCGCCGGCCACCGCCAACATCCTGGCCAAGATGGCGGCGGGGCTGGGCGACGACCTGGCCAGCACCCTTCTGCTGGCGACCAGCGCGCCGGTGATGGTGGCCCCCGCCATGAACGTGCGCATGTGGGAGCATCCGGCCACCCAGGCCAACCTCGCCACCCTGCAAGGGCGCGGCATCCATCGGGTCGGCCCGGCCGAGGGCGCCATGGCCTGCAACGAATTCGGCATGGGGCGAATGGCCGAGGTCGACGACATCCTGGCGGCGATGGAGGCCTTCTTCGGCGGCCACGGCCGCCTGGCCGGGCGTCGCGCCCTGGTCACCAGCGGCCCCACCCATGAGCCGATCGATCCGGTCCGCTACATCGCCAACCGCTCGTCGGGCAAGCAGGGGCATGCCATCGCCGCGGCGCTTCGACGGCTGGGCGCCGACGTCACGCTGATTGCCGGTCCGACGCTCGAGCCCGATCCGCTTGGGGTGACGGTGGTGCGGGTCGAATCGGCGGCCGACATGCTGGCCGCCTGCCAGGCTGCCTTGCCCGCCGACGTCGCCGTCTGCGCCGCCGCCGTCGCCGACTGGCGGGTCGCGGAGCCGGCGGCCGGCAAGATCAAGAAGACCGCCGGCGGCAAGCCGCCGGTCCTCAAGCTCACCGAGAACCCCGACATCCTGGCGACCTTGGCCGCCAAGGGCCCCCACCGCCCGCGTCTGGTCGTAGGCTTCGCCGCCGAGACCGAGCAGGTGGTCGAGAACGCCCGGGAAAAGCGTTCCCGCAAGGGCTGCGACTGGATCGTCGCCAACGACGTGTCTGCGGCCGCCGGCACCTTCGGCGGCGACGAAAACCGCGTCCACCTGATCACCGCCGACGGTCCGCAGGCCACCGAGGCCTGGCCGACCCTTTCCAAGCGCGAGGTCGCCGAGCGGCTGGCCGAGCGCATCGCCACCGCCCTGGAGACGGCGTCGTGAGCGGGGTCGCCGTCGCCGTGCAAAGGCTGCCGCACGGGGCCCACCTGCCGCTGCCGGCCTACGCCACGCCGGGCAGCGCCGGGGTCGACCTGATGGCGGCCATCGCGGCGCCGCTGGCCCTGGCGCCGGGGGCCCGCCGGCTGGTCCCTTCCGGCATCGCCATCGCGCTGCCCGAGGGGTATGAGGCGCAGGTGCGGCCGCGCTCGGGCCTGGCCATCAAGCACGGCATCATCCTGGTCAACTCGCCCGGCACCGTCGATGCCGACTACCGTGGCGAGATCATGGTCATCCTCGCCAACATCGGGGCCGAGACCTTCACCGTCGAACCGGGCATGCGCATCGCCCAGATGGTGGTCGCCCCGGTCAGCCACGTCGCCTGGGAACCGGTCGACGCCCTTCCGGAAAGCGGACGGGGCACCGGCGGTTTCGGCTCGACCGGCCTCCACGCAAAGGGTTGAACCCATGTTTCGTGTGTCCAAGAAAATGCTGTTCGCCATCGAGGCGGTCCTCGACATCGCCTATCACGCCGGCAGCGAGCCGGTGCAGAGCCGCGAGATCACGCGCCGCCAGGGCATTCCCCGGCGCTATCTGGAACAGGCCCTGCAAAACCTGGTGCGCGAGGGCGTGCTGATCGGCGTCCGGGGGCCGCGCGGCGGCTATCGGCTGGCCCGCGAGCGGCGGCGCATTTCGGTCGGCGACATCGTCAGGGTGGTGCGCGCCATGGACGGTTCGGAGGACCCGCTGGAGGACGTCGGCGGCTCCAGCCTGGGGCACGACGTCATCCGCCCGATGTGGCTGGAACTCCAGCAGTCGGTGCTGGTTTCGCTCGACGAAATCACCATCGATTCGCTGTGCACGCGGGCCGACGAGGCGGGAATCGTCAGCGAAGGCCGGCGCAATCTCGATTTCACCATCTGAGGCCCCCATCTGCCTTGGATCGATGTCGCATGGCGGCCGTCGGGAAACCACATTCTCCTTGACGGAATTGCCTGGAAATAACATTTTTTTTGAGGATATTCATTAGCCACGGAAGGGCCTGACCCATGAGCACTCGCCCCAGCGTCGTTTCGGAAGCCGCTTTCACGTCGGAATTTCGCGGACGCATCTACGACAGCATCGTCGATACCATCGGCGCCACGCCCCTGGTCCGCCTCTCCAAGCTGGCCGAGGACGCCGGCAGCAAGGCGATCATCCTCGGCAAGTGCGAGTTCTTCAATCCGCTGGCCTCGGTCAAGGACCGCATCGGGCTGGCCATGGTCGAGGCGGCCGAGGCCGCCGGCCGCATCGGGCCCGGCACGCTGCTGGTCGAGCCGACCTCGGGCAACACCGGCATCGCGCTGGCCTTCGTCTGCGCCGCCAAGGGCTACCGGCTGATCCTCACCATGCCCGAAAGCATGTCGGTCGAGCGGCGCAAGATGCTGGCCCTGCTGGGCGCCGAGCTGGAACTGACCCCCGCCGCCAAGGGCATGACCGGGGCGATTGCCCGGGCCGCCGAGATCGTCGAGCAGAACCCCGTCGCCATCATGCTCCAGCAGTTCGAGAACCCGGCCAACCCGGCCGTGCACCGCCTGACCACCGCGGAAGAGATCTGGACCGACACGGCCGGCAAGGCCGATGTGCTGGTATCGGGTGTCGGCACCGGCGGCACGCTGACCGGCGTCGGCGAGGTCCTGAAGGCGCGCAAGCCTTCCTTCAAGGTCGTCGCCGTGGAGCCCGAGGACAGCCCGGTGCTGTCGGGCGGCGTGCCGGGGCCGCACAAGATCCAGGGCATCGGGGCCGGATTCGTGCCCAAGATCCTCAACGCCTCGATCATCGACGAGGTCTTGAAGATCGGCAACGAAACCGCGTTTGCCACCGCCCGCAAAGCGGCCCGCCTGGAGGGGCTGCCGGGCGGCATCTCGTCGGGCGCGGCGCTGGCCGCGGCGCTGGAGTTGGGCCAGCGGCCCGACATGGAAGGCAAGATGATCGTCGCCATCCTGCCCTCGTTTGCCGAGCGCTATCTGTCGACCGCCCTTTTCGACGGCCTCGGCGTCGAGTAGAAAGGCTTCCGGCCACGCCGGACGACACCATGGATTTCACCGAGGAACAGATCAACCGCTACGCCCGCCACATCCTGCTGCCCGAGGTCGGCGGCGAGGGCCAGGCCCGCCTGCTTTCCTCGCGCGTCCTGGTGGTCGGGGCCGGCGGGCTGGGCTCGCCGCTGCTGCTCTACCTGGCGGCGGCGGGAGTGGGGACGTTAGGCGTGGTCGACGACGACGCCGTCGACCTCACCAACCTGCAGCGCCAGATCGTGCACAGGACGGCAAGCGTCGGCCGGATGAAGGCCGACAGCGCCGCCGAGACGCTGGCGGCCGTCAACCCGGGGGTGAAGGTGATCCGCCATCCGGTGCGCTTCACCGCCGCCAACGCGGAGGAGCTGATGGCCGGCTACGACGTGGTGGCCGACGGCAGCGACAACTTCGAGACCAAGTTCCTGCTCAACGACGCCTGCTACTTCGCCAAAAAGCCCCTGGTCGGCGGCGCCATCCTGCGCTTCGCCGGCCAGGTCTATACCTTCAAGGCCTACGAGGAGGGCGACGGGCCCTGCTATCGCTGCATCTTCCGCGAGCCGCCGCCGCCCGATTCGGTGCCGACCTGCGCCCAGGCCGGCGTGCTGGGCGCGCTGTGCGGCCTGGTCGGCTCGACCCAGGCGGTCGAGGTGCTCAAGGAACTTCTGGGCATCGGCGAAAGCCTGGCCGGCTCGCTTTTGGTCATCGACGCGCTGACCACCACGTTTCGCAAGATCCGCGCCAAGCGCGACCCCGGCTGCCCGCTGTGCGGTGCCCACCCGTCCATCCGGGATCTTTCGATCCATGCCCACTGAGGCCAGCCCGGACAAGCTTTCCCTCGTCGTCTTCTCGGGCGACTTCGACAAGGTCCACTACGCCCTGGTGCTGGCCAGCGGCGCCGCCGCCATCGGCAAGGCGGTGACCCTTTTCTTCACCATGGAGGCCAGCCGCGCCCTGATGAAACCGGCCGCCGACGGTACGCCTTCGTGGCGCGCACTGCCGGTGGCGAGCGACGGTTGGGCCGACGCCGGGGCCATGGACGACGCCTTCGCGGCCAGGGGCGTCGCCACCTTCGAGGAACTGCTGACGGCCTGCCCGGAACTCGGCGTGCGCTTCCTGGTCTGCGAGATGGGCCTGAAGGCGATGGATCTCTCCCGCACCGACCTCCGGGGCGACATCCCGATCGAGGACGGCGGCGTCGTCACCTTCGTCACCGACGCCTCGGCCAAAGGCGCCATGCTGTTCATTTAGGGCCTTTCCCGCCCCAGGACCAGGCCGCCCAGCGACGCCCACACCGGGCCCGGCCGGCCCCGGCCCACCGGCCGGTCTTCGAGTCGCACCACCGGGCGGATGCCGGTGACGTTGGTCAGAAAAATCTCCGATGCGGCTTCGAGATCGGCCGCGGTCAGGCTGCGCTCCGTGGCGTTCAGCACATCGCGCGCCGCCGCCCGCATGAGGCCGGGCAGCGCCCCGTCGGCGATGGGGGGCGTGACCGCCACGCCCTCGATCACCGCGAACAGGTTGGCCGCCGTCGCCTCGGCCAGCGTGCCGGCGGTGTTGAGCAGCAGCGCGTCGTCGGCGCCGCGGCGGTGGGCTTCCATCAACGCAATGATCCCGTCCAGGTAGTTGAGCGACTTGAGGCGCGCCAGCGGGGAATGGGAATTGCGCCGCGTCGTGGCGGCGATCACCACGGCGGCCGGCGCGGGTGGGGCCAGGGAGGCCGGAGTGGCGGTGATCAATACCGTGGGCAACGGCTTTTCGGGTGGCTTGAGGCCACGCGGCGCCGGGCCGCGGCTGACGGTGAGCCGCGCGGTGCCGGTTTCCATCCCCGCCGCCACCCGGGTCAGCGCCTCGGCAAGAGCGTCATCGCCGTAGGGAAGCGGCAGGGCCAGCTCGGCGCAGCCCGCGCGCAGGCGGGCGAGATGGGCGGGCACGCGCAAGACCGTTCGATCGCGGATGGCCAGCGTCTCGAACAGGCCGTCGCCCAGGGTGAAGCCGCGATCGTCCGGGCGCAGGCGGGCCGATTCCAGGGGGATGAGCGTGCCGTCGAGCCAGATCGTCATCGGATGCCGCCGCCTTTCCGGGGGTCCAGGCATGCCATCAGGGGTCTGGCCTTGTCCAGCGTCTCCTCGTACTCGGCCGCCGGCTGCGAATCGGCGACGATGCCGCCGCCGGCCTGCAGGATGACATCGTCGCCGTCGACGACCAGGGTGCGGATGACAATCGAGGAATCCATCGCCCCGTCGAAGCCGATCCAGGCGATGGCCCCGCAATAGGGGCCGCGCCGGGCCGGCTCCAGCTCGCGGATGATCTCCATGGCGCGAATCTTCGGCGCCCCGGTGATCGAGCCGCCGGGAAAAGCGGCGCGCAGGAGATCGACCGGCCCCAGCCCGGGCTTAAGCCGGGCCTCGATGACCGACACCAGGTGATGGATGGAGGCGAAGCTTTCGAGTTCGCAGAGCGCCGGCACGCCGACGCTGCCGGTCACGGCGACGCGCGACAGGTCGTTGCGCAGCAAATCGACGATCATCAGGTTCTCGGCCCGATCCTTGGCGCTGGCCATCAGCTGGCGCGCCAAGGCCGCGTCCTCGGCGGCATCGGCGCCGCGCCGCCGGGTGCCCTTGATGGGGCGGGTCTCGATGGCGCCGTCGGCGGCGAGCCTGAGGAAGCGCTCGGGCGAGGCCGAGACGACGGTCTGCCCCGGCCCGCAGGCCAGCAGCGCCGCGAACGGAGCCGGGCTGGCGGCGCGTACCCGCCTGTGCAGCAGATAGGGCGTGAGGCCGGGCGGGCGGGGGGCGAGGAAGCGCTGCGACAGGTTGGCCTGATAGATGTCGCCGGCCCGGATGTAGTCCACCGTGCGCGCGACCTTGGCCTCGTAGTCCGGGCGCGGTGTTTCGGCCCGCCAGGAGGACGCGGTGCCCGGGTCGTTCGGCGGCGCCGGCGCGGCGGCCAGGCGCGCGGCAAGCGCCTCCAGGCGGCGGCCGGCCGGCGGCCGCGGGCCGGCCGCCGCGACGTCGGCGGCGATCGCCCAGGCCTTGCGGTCTTCGAGATCGAAGGCGGCGACGGTGTCGTAGAAGGCGAAGAAGAGATCGGGCAGCGCCGGCCCGGCGGCAGCGGGCGGCGCCAGCCGCTCGAGCGTCCCGGCCAGCTCGTAGCCGAGGAAGCCGACGGCGCCTCCCTGAAAGGGCGGCAGGCCGGGGTTGGCGGCCAACGGCCGGCCGGCCAGCCCGGCGGCGAGAAGGGCCAGCGGGTCGCCGGCATCGCCCCACCGCCAGGTCAGCACGCGAAACGGATCGGCGGCGATATAGGCATAACGCCCACGGCCGCCGGCCGGCGCCGCCGAGTCGAGCAGCGCGGCAACGGGATCGGCGGCGAAGGCGGCGAAGGCATCGGCCGGCTCGACGAAGGGAATGGCCCGGGCCAACGGCCGCGGCGGGGCGGCGGCGGACATGGAGGCGGTCGCCGGCGGGCTCAGGGCGCGTCGAGAAGGACGCGATCGGGCGGCGGGTTGCCGTCGACGAAGGACTTGATGTTGATCAGCACCCTCTCGCCCATGGCGACGCGCCCCTCGATGGTCGCCGAGCCCATGTGCGGCACCAGGACGACGTTGTCCAAGGCCAGCAGCTTGGGGTTGACGGCGGGCGCGTTCTCGAAGACGTCGAGCGCGGCGCCGGCGATCTCGCCGGCCGCCAGCATGCGGGTCAGCGCGCTTTCGTCGATGACCTCGCCGCGCGAGGTGTTGACCACGAAGGCCTGCGGCGCCAGCAGCCGCAGCCGGCGCGCCGACAGCAGGTGATAGGTGGCCGGGGTGTGCGGGCAGTTGACCGAGATGATGTCCATGCGGGCCAGCATCTGGTCCAGGCTGTCCCAATAGGTGGCCTCCAGCTCGGCCTCGATGTCGGGATGCACCCGATGGCGGTTGTGGTAGTGGATGGACAGCCCGAAGCCGCGGGCCCGCACCGCCAGCGCGCGGCCGATGCGCCCCATGCCGACGATCCCCAAGCGCTTGCCGTTGATGCGCCGGCCAAGCATCCAGGTCGGCGACCACCCCGACCATTTGCCGGCCCTGAGAACCCGCTCGCCCTCGCCCAGGCGGCGCGCCACCGCCAGGATCATGGCCATGGCCATGTCGGCGGTATCCTCGGTCAGCACGTCGGGCGTGTTGGTGACGACGATGCCGCGCGCGGCGGCGGCGGCCAGGTCGATGTGATCGACGCCGGTGCCGAAGTTGGCGATCAGCTTGAGGTTCGGTCCGGCCGCCGCGATGATCTCGGCGTCGATGCGGTCGGTGACGGTGGGGGTCAGCACGTCGGCGTCCTTGACCGCCTCGATAAGCTGAGTCCGGGTCATCTGCGTGTCGTCGAGATTGAGGCGCGCGCTGAACAGCTCCATCATCCGCGTTTCGATGGCGTCGGGAAGCTTTCGGGTAACGACGACGACGGGCTTGGTCTGCGCCATTCACGGCCCTCCGGTCTGCAACCTCCGGTCAGGCCATAGCAGCATGCCAGGGCCTTGTCCAGCCTTGCGTATTTACGACCGGCCGGCGTCCCGGCCGCGACGGCCGGCTTGACCCGGCGCGCGCGCTTCGCCCTATAATGGGCCCGCCAACCCGCCCTGAAAGGTCACCTCCCGGTGCCGAGATCGATCCGCCCGCTTTCCCTTGCGCTTGCCGTCTTTTTCCTGCTGGGGACCGGGGCGCCGGCCCTCGCCGCCGCCGAGGGAACCGGCCTGCCGCTGCCCCGCTTCGTCAGCCTGCGTTCGGAAAAGGCCAAGCTGCGCACCGGACCGGGGGTCCAGTACCCGGAGGACTGGGTCTATCTGCGCAAGGACGTGCCGCTGGAGATCATCGCCGAGCACCATACCTGGCGAAAGGTCCGCGACTGGCAGGGTACCCAGGGCTGGATGCACCAGAGCCTGGTCAGCGGCAAGCGCACGCTGATCGTCACCGGCGCCACCCGCACGCTGCGCAGCAAGCCCGATTCCGACAGCCGGGCGGTGGTCCGCGCCGAAGCCGGCGTCGTCGGCTTCCTGCTGGGCTGCCCGGGCGGCAGCGCCTGGTGCCAGGCCGAAATCGACGGCTTCAAGGGATGGCTGCGCCGGGTCGAGTTCTGGGGGGCGTACGCGGACGAGGCCGTCGAATAGACAGCCTTCGCGGCGGCCATTGACCGCCCATCGCGAAAAAGAAAACCGGAACCTCGCCTCGGAGAGGCTCAGTGCCTCTCGAGGCCGACCCGCACGATGACTTCGACGCGCTTGATCTGCTTGCCTTGCGGAACCGCCGGAAGCCGGGACACCACGATCTGGTCGCCGGGGATGTCGAGCAGCTCGCCGCCGTCTTCCATGTAGAAATGGTGATGCTCGGACATGTTGGTATCGAAGTACGAGCGCGAGGCGTCGACCACGATTTCGCGGAGCAGCCCGCACGAGGTGAACTGGTGCAGGGTGTTGTAGACCGTGGCCAGCGACACCCGCACGTTGGCGTTCAAAACCTCGGCATGCAGCATTTCCGCCGTCACGTGGCGGTCGCCGCCATCGAACAGCAGCTTGGCCAAGGCCAATCGTTGCCGCGTCGGCCGCAGGCCGGCGGCGCGCAGACGATCGATGACATGGCTGTAGGGGCGTATTTTTGTCATGTTTCTTATATAGCTATTTTGTTGTTTGAAATAAGCATAATTCGAATACGATATCGGAGTTCACTCCCGGTATCAACACAAAAATTATGGGTATTTTGCCCGGACCCGCCCCTCAGTCGCCGCTGGCCATCCGCTCGACCAGCTCGCCGACAGTGGGAATGAAGCCGTTGCCATAAAACGGATCGTCGGCGAACCGATAGCCGTTGTGCCCGGAAAACATCAGGTTGCTGTCGGTGTCGCCGCCGTGGGCGACGTCCTGCAGCGTCTTCTGGATGCAGTACGAGCGGGGGTCGGCCAGCTTGCCGGTGCTGCCGATCTCGTTTTGGGCCCAGTTGCTGAACCGGCAGGCGGAAAGGCAGCCCATGCAGCCGCTCTGATCGGCGCGGATCTGCTCGGCCTTTCCCGGGGTCACGAAGACGAGGGTCGAATCGGGGGTCTGCATCGGCGTGACGTAGCCCTCGGCGATCCAGCCCTCGGCCCGCACCTTGTCGGCGGCGGTCAGGTAGAACAGGCGGCCGCGCGCGCCCACCGACAGCGCCTCGGTATGCTCGCCCAGCGGCTCGCGGGTGAACGCCACCTGCCGCTCGCTGCGCCCGCGCAGTTCCTGGATGAAGCTGTTGTTGACGGCCGACGAATAGAAGCCGGTCGGGCTGAAGCGATTGAGGAAGACCTCGCCCTTCTTGAGGTTGAGCAGCCGCTTCTTCCAGGCCTCCGACACCGGGCTTTCGCGGGTCAGGATGGCCCGGGTGCCGATCTGGAAGGCCAGCGGCCCGATGTCGGGATTGTCCAGCCAGTGCTCCCACTCGCGCAGGTACCAGACGCCGCCGGCCATGAAGACCGGCGTCGCGTCGAGGCCGAATTCGCGCATGGTGGCGCGCAGTTCGACCACCCGCGGATAGGGGTCCTGGGGCGCCTCGGGGTCCTCGACGTTGCTCAGTCCGTTGTGACCGCCGGCCAGCCAGGGGTCCTCGTAGACGACGCCGCCCAGCCATTCGGCGTACTTGTGATAGGCGCGCTTCCACAGCGCCCGGAAGGCCCGGGCCGAAGACACGATGGGATAATAGTAGACGCCGTAGTGCGACGCGATCTCGGCCACCTTGTAGGGCATGCCGGCGCCGCAGGTGACGCCATGCACCAACCCGCGCGCCCCCTCGAGGATGCCGTGCATCACACGTTCCGTGCCGCCGGCCTCCCACAGGATGTTCATGTGGATGGGGCCGCGCCCGCCCGAAACCTCGTGGGCGCGCTGCGCCTGGACGATGCCGCCGTGGATGGCGTAGGCGACCAGTTCCTCGAAACGTTCCCGCCGGTTCTTGCCCAGATAGTCCTGGAAGATGGGCCGCCCCTGGCTGTCGTAGGTATCGGCGTTGGTGGCCGAGAAAGTGCCGACGCCGCCGGCCGCCGCCCAGGCGCCGGCGCTTTCGCCGTTGGAAATGGACACACCCTTGCCGCCTTCGACGAGCGGCAGCACCTCGAAGCCGGAAATGACCACAGGCTGAAGCGGCTTCACATCAAGTCTCCTCGCCGGACATTCCATCCCTGCCCCGGACTCGCGGCGGGACTGGCCGCGGCCGGGTTGTTTTTCATATGGGGACAATCGAGCCGGCGTCACGGATTTTTCCGCCGACGCCGGCCCGTCCGGCGGCGTCCCGCGCCGCCGGATCGCCGTCATACCGTCAGTGCGCGGCCTCCTCGGAGGACGCCTTTTCGGGCGTCACTTCGGCGCCGGTCTGCTGATCGACCGACTTCATCGACAGCTTGACCTTGCCGCGATCGTCGATGCCGATGAGCTTGACCTTCACCTGGTCGCCGACGTTCACCACGTCGGACACCTTGCCGACCCGGCGCGGCGCCAGTTCGCTGATGTGAACCAGGCCGTCGCGGCTGCCCAGGAAGTTCACGAAGGCCCCGAAGTCGACCACCTTGACGACCTTGCCGTCGTAGATGGCGCCCACCTCGGGCTCGGCCGCGATGCCGCGGATCCACTGGATCGCCGCCTCGGCCGCCTTCTGGTCGACCGCCGCCACCTTGATGGTGCCGTCGTCCTCGATGTCGACCTTGGCCCCGGTCACCTCGCAGATCTCGCGGATCACCTTGCCGCCGGAGCCGATCACTTCGCGGATCTTGTCCTTGGCGATATGGATGACGGTGATGCGCGGCGCCTTTTCGCTGACCGCCTGGCGCGAACCTTCGATGGTCTTGGCCATCTCGGCCAGGATGTGGAGCCGGCCCTGCTGGGCCTGTTCCAGCGCCGTCTTCATGATCGCCTGGGTGATCGAGGTGATCTTGATGTCCATCTGCAGCGCGGTGACGCCGCGCTCGGTGCCGGCGACCTTGAAGTCCATGTCGCCCAGGTGGTCCTCGTCGCCCAGGATGTCGGACAGCACGGCGATGCCGTCGTCCTCCTTGATCAGGCCCATGGCGATGCCCGCCACCGGGCGCGCCAGCGGAACGCCGGCATCCATCATCGACATCGACGAACCGCAGACGGTCGCCATCGAGGACGAGCCGTTGGATTCGGTGACCTCGGAGACGACGCGGATGGTGTAGGGGAAGTCCTCCTTCGCCGGCAGCAACGGACGGATGGCCCGCCACGCCAGCTTGCCGTGGCCGATCTCGCGGCGGCCCGGCCCCCGCATGAAGCTCGCTTCGCCCACCGCGTAGGGCGGGAAGTTATAGTGCAGCATGAAGTGCTCGCGGTATTCGCCGACCAGCGCGTCCATGATCTGCTCGTCCTGGCCGGTGCCCAGCGTGGTCACCACCAGGGCCTGGGTCTCGCCGCGGGTGAACAGCGCGCTGCCGTGGGTGCGCGAAAGCACGCCCACCTCGGTGGCGATCGGACGGACCGTCTTGGTGTCGCGTCCGTCGATGCGCCGCCCGGTTTCCAGGATGGCCCGCCGGACGATGTCCTTCTCGAGGTCCTTGAACAGGCCCGGCAGGACGTCGGCCACCAATTTGGCGTCCAGCGATTCGTCGGCGGCGAGGGCCTGGACGACCTGCTCGCGGATCGCCTCGATCTTCTTGTGGCGCTCGGTCTTGGCGGTTTCGCCATAGGCCTCGCGCAGGCCGGCTTCGGCCATCTCCTTGACACGGGCCGCGATGGCGTCCTTGCCGGCCGGCGCCTCGGGCACGTCGCGCGGCTCCTTGGCGCACACCTCGGCCAGGTCGATGATGGCGTCGATCACCGCCTGATAGGCCTCGTGGCCGAACATGACGGCGCCCAGCATGACCTCCTCGGACAGCTCGTGAGCCTCCGATTCGACCATCAGCACGCCTTCCTGGGTGCCGGCGACCACCAGATCGAGGTCGGTCACCGCGATTTCGTCCAGCGCCGGGTTGAGCACGTACTTGCCATCGATGTAACCGACGCGGGCGCCGCCGATGGGGCCGAGGAACGGCAACCCGGAGAGGGTGAGCGCCGCCGAGGCGCCGACCATGGCGACGATGTCGGGGTCGTTCTGCATGTCGTGCGACAGCACGGTGCAAATGACCTGGGTCTCGTTGCGGTAGCCCTTGGCGAAGAGCGGCCGGATCGGCCGGTCGATGAGGCGCGACGTCAGGGTTTCCTTTTCGGAGGGGCGGCCCTCACGCTTGAAGAAGCCGCCGGGGATCTTGCCGCTGGCGAAGGTCTTCTCCTGGTAGTGGACGGTCAGCGGGAAAAAATCGATGCCCGGCTTGGGGTTCTTGTCGCCGACCACGGTGCACAGCACGATGGTGTCCCCATAGGTGGCCAGCACCGCGCCATCGGACTGGCGCGCGATCTTGCCGGTTTCGAGAACGAGGCGGCGTCCGCCCCAGTCGATTTCCTTGCGGAATTCCTTAAACATGTTCGTCACGGTGAATTTCCTTCCATCCGTTCCCGCACCGCACTTCCATGCGGCGGTGAAGGCGCGCCAACGCCGCCACGCCGGCGGTATACCCGTCCCCATCGGGACGGGTCCGGCCGGCAATGGCGGACACGCACGCCGCCACGGCAAGCGGATTCTTGCCCGGCGTCTTCACTTGGTCTTGAATTTCGCGGGATAACCCGCTCCGGACACGGCCCCGAAGGCCCGGCCGGGAAAAGGCCGTCGACATGCGGCGGCCTTAGCGGCGCAAGCCCAGTTCCTTGATGAGGGCCTCGTAACGCGCCGTCTCCTTGTTCTTGACGTAGTCAAGCAGACGACGGCGCTGGCCGACCATCATCAACAGACCGCGCCGGGAGTGGAAGTCCTTCTTATGGGTCTTCAGGTGCTCGGTCAGATTGACGATGCGCTCGCTCAGAATGGCCACCTGGACTTCCGGCGACCCGGTATCGCCCTCCTTGAGGGCGAATTTTCCAATCAGTTCCTGCTTCTTCTCGACGGTAATCGACATCGGGATCTCCACATCTTCCGTCAAAGGTTCAAAATACGAAGGGGGCGGATTTCGGCCCCCCGGATCTGGGCCAGAGCCACAGGCCTGCCGCCGGCCATGGCGCAAACGACGACGCCCTGGCCCAATTCTGCGGAAGCCGACCGCGTCATCACCGGCAACGCCGGGACGGCTCGGCCCTGTCTGAGGCTTGACCCTTCTGCTTCGGTCAGGGCCAGCGCCGGGATGTCGTCCAGCGCGGTCTCGACCGGGAGCAGGTACTTGGAAAGCGGCGCACTATGCCCCAGGGTCATCAGGTTTTCCAGCGAAATCGCGTCCTTTTCATGGAAGGGGCCAACCGCGATGCGCCTGAGCGCCGACACGTGCCCGACGGTGCCCAGCGCCAGGGCCAGGTCGCGGGCAAGGCTGCGCATGTAGGCGCCCTTGCCCGCCTTCACCTCGAATTCGGCGTGGTCGGCGTCGGCCTGGCCGATGAGCCGGAAATCGTCGATGCGCACCCGCCGCGGCTCCAGCGTCACCGGCTGATCGGCGCGCGCCAGGGCATAGGCCCGCTGCCCCTCCACCTTCACCGCCGAATAGATCGGCGGCACCTGCTCGATGGTGCCGATGAAGGCGGGCAGGACGGCCTGGATGCGGGCCGCGTCGGGGCGCACGTCGCTGGTGGCCGTCACCTCGCCCTCGGCGTCGTCGGTCGCCGTCGCCTGGCCCCAGCGGATGGCGAAGCGATAGATCTTGGTGCCGTCCATGGCGTAGGCGACGGTCTTGGTCGCCTCGCCCAGGGCCAGGGGCAGGACGCCGGTGGCCAGCGGGTCCAGCGTGCCGCCGTGGCCGACCTTGGCGGCGCCGGTAAGGCGCCGCACCTTGCCGACGACGCCGGCCGAGGTCACGCCCAAGGGCTTGTCGATGATCAGCCAGCCATTGATCGGCGTGCCGCCGCGCCGCCTACTCATCGTCGGCCTCGCCGTCCTTGGGCTCCGTCTCGTCCGTCAGGTCGCGGGCCACCGCCGGGTCGGCCAGCAGGGCGCCGATATGGCCGGCATAGTCGAAGGATTCGTCGATGCGGAAGGTCAGGCTGGGGGCATACTTCAGGTTCACCGTCTCGGCGACGCGCCGGCGCAGGAACGCCGCGGCGCGGCCCAGGGCCTCGACGATGGCATCGGCCTCGCCGCCGCCCAGCGGCGTCACGAAGGCGATGGCGTTGCGCAGATCGGGGGTGACCTTCACCTCGGTCACCGTCACCGAGACCCCGCTCAGCGACGGGTCGCGCAGCAGCCCGCGCTCGAAGACCTCGGCCAGGGCATGGCGAACCGCCTCTCCGACGCGGAGTTGACGCTGGCTCACCGGTTTTTCGGAACGCTTGGTCATGGAATCCTCGCCGCTTGCCCGCGGCGGCCGCGCCCATCGCGGCCGTGGGCGCCGAACCGGCCGGAGGGGAGAGGGCGGCACCGCCGCCCGTCGCCCTAGAGCTCGCGCGCCACCTCTTCGACGTCGAAGCACTCGATGAAGTCGCCGACCTGGATGTCCTGGTAGTTGGCGAACGCCATGCCGCACTCCATCCCGTCCTTGACTTCCCTGGCATCGTCCTTGAAGCGCTTGAGCTGCGAGAGGCTGCCCTCGTGGATCACCACGTTGTCGCGCAGCAGGCGGACCTTGGCGCCGCGCCGCACGATGCCTTCGGTGACCATGCAGCCGGCGACCTTGCCGACCTTGGTGATGGAGAACACCTCGCGGATCTCGGCATAGCCCAGCAGGTTCTCGCGCAGCGTCGGCGCCAGCATGCCGGACAGCGCCTGCTTCAGGTCGTCGAGCAGGTTGTAGATGATCGAGTAGTAGCGGATCTCCAGCTTCTCGCGTTGCGCCATATCGCGCGACTGGGCGTTGGCGCGCACGTTGAAGCCGATGATCAGGGCCTCGGACGCCTTGGCGAGCGTCACGTCGGACTGGTTGATGGCGCCGACCCCGGCGTGCAGGATGTCGATCGCCACCTCCTCGGTGGCCAGCTTGCGCAAGGCCGTCGAGATGGCTTCGACCGAGCCGTGCACGTCGGCCTTGAGCACGATCGGCAGCCGGCGCGTCTGGCCCTTGTCGATGTTGAGGAACATCTGCTCCAGCGAAATCCGCCCGCTCGCCTGGACCCGCACCTTGCGGGACTGGCTTTGGCGATACTCGCTGATCTCGCGGGCCCGCTGGTCGTTCTCGACGACGATGAAGTCGTCGCCGGCCGCCGGCGTCGAACTCAGGCCCAGCACCTCGACCGGCACCGACGGCCCGGCCTCGTCGACCTGGCTGCCGTGGGCCGAAACCAGGGCGCGCACCCGGCCCCATTCCTCGCCGGCCACGAAGACGTCGCCGACCTTGAGCGTGCCGCGCTGCACCAGGACGGTGGCCACCGAACCGCGGCCCGCCTCGATCTTGGCCTCGATGATGGCGCCCTCGGCCGGGCGCTCGGGGTTGGCCTTGAGGTCGAGCACCTCGGCCTGGAGCAGGATGGCTTCCTCCAGCTTGTCGAGGTTCATGCGCTTCTTGGCCGAAACCTCCACCGCCAGCACGTCGCCGCCCACCTCTTCGAGGAGGACCTCGTGCTGCAACAGGTCGTTGCGCACGCGCTTGGGGTCGGCACCCGGCAGATCCATCTTGTTGATGGCGACGATGATCGGCACCCCGGCCGCCTTGGCGTGGCTGATCGCCTCGATGGTCTGCGGCATGATGCCGTCGTCGGCGGCGACCACCAGGACCACGATGTCGGTGACCTTGGCGCCGCGCGCCCGCATGTCGGTGAAGGCGGCGTGGCCGGGGGTGTCGATGAAGGTGATCTTGTGGCCGGCCTTGGTCGTTACCTGATAGGCGCCGATGTGCTGGGTGATGCCGCCGGCCTCGCCGGAGACGACATCGGTTTCGCGCATGGCGTCCAGAAGCGAGGTCTTGCCGTGGTCGACATGGCCCATGACGGTCACCACCGGCGCCCGCGGCTGCAGGCTGGCGGAATCGTCCTTCTCGCCCTTGAGCCCGATTTCGACGTCGGAGTCGCTGACGCGCTTGATGTTGTGGCCGAACTCGGTGGCGACGACTTCCGCCGTATCGGCGTCGATGGTCTGGGTGGCGGTGGCCATGACGCCCATGCGCATCAGGGCCTTGACGACGTCGACCCCGCGCACGGCCATGCGGTTCGCCAGTTCCTGGACCGTGATGGTTTCCGGAATGATCACGTCGCGAATTACCTTTTGCGGTTCATTGCCCTGGGTGCGCCGTTTCTGCCGTTCCTTCTCGCGGGCACGGCGCACGGAAGCCAGGCTGCGCGTTCTCTCCTCGTCCTCGCTCAGGGCTTCGGCGATGGTCAGCTTGCCGGCCCGCCGCCGGCGTTCGCCGGCCCGCTTGCCGGGCGCGGCCGGCCGTTTGACCTCGACCTTGGCGGCGCCGCGCTTCGATTTGGCAAGCTCGTCTTCGTCCTCTTGCTCGCCCTTCACCTTGTCGGCCTTGCGGGGCGCGACCTGGGCCTCGAGCGTCTCGTCGGGGAGCGCGACCGGGATGACGGGAGCGGCAGCGGGCGCCGCCGGCTCTTCCGCGGCGCACGGCGTCGCCGCCGCGCCTTCGGGTTCGTCGGCCTTGCCCTCGCTCCGCCGCAGGGCCTCCTCCTCGGCGCGCAGGGCCGCCTCGGCGGCCTCGCGCTCGGCGCGTTCGGCCGCTTCCTTGGCTTCCTCGGCTTCGCGGACGGCCCGTTCCTCGGCCTCCTGGACGGCGCGCTTGCGCGCCTCCTCGTCGGCCTTGCGGGCATCGTGCAGCGCCTTGAGCCGCGCCGCCTTTTCCTCTTCGGTCAGGTTGGGCACCCGCGCCAGCTGCGCGGCGTCCTCCGCGGCGTGGTCGATCTCGACCGTCTCGACGCCGGCGGGAAGCCCCTCCGTTCCCTCTTCCTCGGGCCCGACCTTCTTGAGGCGGCCGTCGGCGTCCTGCAGGTAGGTACGCTTCTTGCGCACCTCGACCGTCACCGACTTGGAGCGGCCCCGCGAAAAACTCTGACGGACCTGGCCGGCCTCAATCGTCTTGTTGAGCACCAGCTTGCCGGGTCGTGAAAGCCCCAGCCGTCCCTTCTTTTCTTTGCCCGTGGTCTCGGTCATCTCAATCCGTTCGCGTTACCGTCCGGCTCCGTGTTGCACACTCGTCCCGCCCCCGGCTCGGCGGCGCCGGGCGAACGGAACCCCGCCAGCCTCGCCGCCTCGCTCAGCAGCTTGTCGGCGATCGGTCCCGGCGCCAGCACCGCATGCACGGCATGTTGGCGCCCCAGGGCCGCCCCCAGCTCCTCGCCGGAAAAAAGCTCGATCACCGGCACGTCCGGCGCCAGCGCCGCAATCTTCTCCCGCCCGTTCGCCGCGCCCTCGGCAGCCGCCAGTACGACGCCGGCCCCGGCTCCGCGCAGGTAACCCTTCACCTTCTCGAAGCCCACCACCGCCTGGCCGGCCCGCCTGGCCATCCCGATAAGGTCGAGACACCGCCTAGCCAGGAGACGCTCGATCTCCGCATCCAAGTCCGCCGCTACCGTCACCGGCGCACGGGCGGCCTTGGCAAAGAGCTTCTTCGCGCAGGCTGTCTTAACCGTATCGCGCCTTGCGCTCAACCAAAATCCCCGACCCGGCAGACGCCCGGCCACATCCGGGACCACCGAACCGTCCGGCGAAACGACGAAGCGGATCATCGTTTCGACCGGCCGCGTCGCCCCCTCGACCAGGCACCGCCGCCACGGCCCCGGACCTTCCGGGTCGGCGGCGGGGGCAGCGTTTCGCTTGCGGGCGGAGTGCGCCATAGGCTGTGCCGCCGGACCGGTCAGGCGGCACCCTCCGCCTGTTCGTCGGCGCCGCCCTCGGCCGGTTTTTCCTCGCCTTCGAACCAGTGGGCGCGGGCCGCCATGATCGCCTTGTCGGCGGCCTCGGCGTTCATCGCGCCATTGGGCGCGATCTCCAGCAGTTCATCGCGCGCCAGGTCGGCCAGGTCGTCCAGCGTCTTGACCCCGGCCTCGCCCAGCGCCACCAGGATGGCGGCGGTCAGGCCCTCGATCTTGGCCAGGTCGTCGCTGACCTCAAGCTCGCGCCGACGGCGCGTCATCTCTTCCTCCTGGGTGGCCAGATAGGCGCGCGCCCGTTCGCGCAGTTCCTCGGCGATGTCCTCGTCGAATCCCTCGATTTCCGTCAGGTCCTCGACCGGCACGAAGGCCACCTCCTCGATCGAGGAGAACCCTTCCGTCACCAGAAGATGGGCAATCACGTCGTCGACGTCGAGGGCCTCGGCGAACAACTTGGACAGCGCGTTGAATTCCTCCTGCCGGCGCTCCGATTCCTCGGCCTCGGTCAGGATGTCGATGTCCCAGCCGGTCAACTGCGAAGCCAGCCGCACGTTCTGGCCGCGCCGGCCGATGGCCAGGCTCAGCTGGTCGTCCGGCACCACCACCTCGATGCGATGCGCCTCCTCGTCCAGCACCACCTTGGCCACCTCGGCCGGGGCCAAGCCGTTGACGATGAAGGTGGCGGGATCGCCCGACCACTGGATGATGTCGATTTTCTCGCCCTGCAATTCACCGACCACCGCCTGCACGCGCGAGCCGCGCATGCCGACGCAGGCGCCCACCGGGTCGATGCCCGAGTCGTTGGACAGCACGGCGATCTTGGCGCGCGAGCCGGGATCGCGGGCCACCGACTTGATCTCGATGACGCCGTCGTAGATCTCGGGCACTTCCTGGGCGAACAGCTTGGCCATGAACTGCGGATGGGTGCGCGACAGGAAGATCTGCGGTCCCCGCGCCTCCTCGCGCACGTCCATGATGTAGGCGCGCACCCGGTCGCCGTTCGAGAAGTGCTCGCGCGGGATGCATTCGTCGCGCCGGAGCAGCGCCTCGGTCCGCCCGAGGTCGACGATGACGTTGCCGAACTCGACCCGCTTGACCAGGCCGTTGACGATCTCGCCGATGCGGTCCTTGAATTCCTCGAATTGGCGTTTGCGCTCGGCCTCGCGCACCCGCTGAACGATCACCTGCTTGGCGGTCTGCGCGGCGATGCGTCCGAAATCGATGGGCGGCAGCGGATCGATCAGGAATTCGCCCAGCGCGGCGTCGGCCTTGCGCTTGCGGGCGGCCTCCGGGGTGATCTGGGTGGCCTCGTTCTCGACCGGGTCGGCGACCTCGAGGTAGCGGGCCAGCGCGATGGCGCCCGTCGAACGGTCGATCGTAGCCCGGATGTCGTGCTCGTGGCCGTATTTCGAACGGCCGGCCTTCTGGATCGCCTGTTCCATGGCCTCCAGAACTTCGTCGCGCTCGATGCCCTTGTCCCGGGCCACGGATTCCGCGACCTGCAGGAGTTCCGGGCGAGCGTGCACGGCATCGGTTTCAATGGTGCTTTTGCTGCTCATCGTCCCTGTCGTCCTTCTGACATCCCGAGCAATTCCTCGGTCAAAACCAGCTTCGCCTTGCTGATGGCGGAAAAGGGCACGGCGATATCCTCGCCCTCCACCGACACGCGCACGACATCCCCCTCTACCCCCAACACCCGGCCGCGAAAGCGGCGGTGGCCGCTGACGGATACGTTCGTCTCGATCCGCGCCTCGTGCCCGGCATACCGCTCGAAGTCGCGGAGCCGCACCAACGGGCGGTCGATTCCCGGCGAGCTTACCTCCAGCGTGTAGGCCTCGACGATCGGGTCCTCGACATCGAGGATCGCCGAGATGGCGCGGCTGAGGTCGGCGCAATCGTCGACCACCATGGCCTGGCCGTCCTGACGTTCGGCCATCACCTGGAGCCGCAACCTGTCGCCACCCGACAGCTGCACGCGGACGATGGAAAAGCCCATCCCCTCCACCGCCGGGGCGATCAACTGCTCGATGCGCTCCGTCACGCTCATTCTACCACAGTCCTTCCCCCAAGGGGATCGAACGTCCTTGCCTAAAACACGAAAGGCGGGCCGCCGGCCCGCCCCATCAAACCCACCTATGTACGAGTTCAACGAGACTTCTATTAAGCATCGTTGGCGCAAATATAGTCATCCGCCCCGCAAACTCAAGAGCTTTATGGGCGCGTCCGGCGCCGAAAGGTAAGGTAGACGCAGCGCCGGCCGGCAGCCTTGGCCTTGGCCTCGTAGCGGGTTTCGCACCATCCCGGCGGCGGCCGCCGCCAGTCGTCCGGCCGCACCGCCGTCCACGCGAAGGCGGGATGACCAAGAAGCCTCTCCAGGGCCCAGCGGATATAGTCCATGTCGTCGCTGGCGAAGCGCAGCTCGGCCCCGTCGGCCATGACCCGGGAGAGGGCGTCGAGAACCTCCGGCCGGATGAACCGGCGCTTGGCGTGGCGCGCCTTCGGCCAGGGGTCGGCGAACAGCACGAAGACCCGGGCGATGCCGGCGTCCGGCAGGCGGTCGATGACCAGCCGGGCGTCGTCGTCGAGCACGCGCACGTTGGCAAGGCGGCGGGCCTCGATCTGGGCCAGCAGGCTGGCCACCCCGTTGACGAAGGGCTCGCAGCCGATGAAGCCGACCTCGGGGTGGGCCTCGGCCTGGGCCGCCAGGTGCTCGCCGGCCCCGAAGCCGACCTCCAGCCACACGGCCTCGGGCCGGCCGGGGAACAGCGCCCGGGGGTCGATGCCGCCCGCGTCCGGCAAAGGAACCCTGAGCACCGGCAACACCTCGTCGAGAAGCTGCCGGCGGCTCGGCTTGAGGCTGCGGCCGTAGCGGCGGCCGTAGGACCGGTTGGCGAGGCGGGGGTCCGGAACGGCGCTCACTTGGCGCCGAAGGCCGCCTTCAGGTCGTCGACCAGGTCGGTCCGCTCCCACGAGAAGCCGCCGTCGGCCTCGGGCGTCCGGCCGAAATGGCCGTAGGCTGCGGTCCGGGCATAGATCGGGCGGTTCAGCTTCAGGCGCTCGCGGATGCCGCGCGGCGACAGGTCGACCATGTCCTGCAGCACCGTGGTCAGGCGGCCGTTGTCGACCTTGCCGGTGCCGTGGGTCTCGACATAGACCGACAGCGGCTTGGAGACGCCGATGGCATAGGCCACCTGGATGGTGCATTTGTCGGCCAGACCGGCGGCGACCACGTTCTTGGCGACGTAGCGCGCCGCATAGGCGGCCGAGCGGTCGACCTTGGTCGGGTCCTTGCCCGAGAAGGCGCCGCCGCCGTGGGGAGCCGCGCCGCCATAGGTGTCGACGATGATCTTGCGGCCCGTAAGACCGCAGTCGCCATCGGGCCCGCCGATGACGAAGCGGCCCGTCGGGTTGACGTAGAAGTCGGCTTCCGGGCACATCCAGCCCTTGGGCAGCACGTCCAGCACGTACGGGCGGACAATCTCGCGGACCTGATCCTGATCGAGCGCGTCGGCATGCTGGTGCGACACCACCACCGAGGTGGCGCGGACCGGCCGGCCATTCTCGTAAAGCAGCGTCACCTGGCTCTTGGAATCGGGCAGCAGGCCGGAAATCTTGCCGGACCGGCGGTCGTCGGCCAGGCGCCTGAGGATGGCGTGGGCGTAGAAGATCGGCGCCGGCATCAGCGCCTCGGTCTCGGTGCAGGCATAGCCGAACATCATGCCCTGGTCGCCGGCCCCCTCGTCCTTGCCCGCCGCGGCATCGACGCCCTGGGCGATGTCGGCCGACTGCGAATGGACGTGAACCTGGACCTCGGCCTTCTGCCAATGAAAGCCGTTCTGCTCGTAGCCGACCCCGCGCACCGCGTTGCGCGCGATGTCTTCCAGCCGCTGGCGGGTGATCGAGCTTGGACCGCGCACCTCGCCCGACAGCACGATCAGGTTGGTGGTGCACAGCGTCTCAAGGGCCACCCGCGACGCGGGGTCTTCCTTGAGGAAAGCATCGACGACGGAATCCGAGATCAGGTCGCAGACCTTGTCCGGATGGCCCTCGGAGACGGATTCACTGGTGAAGAGATAGTGGGATTGCGACACGGCCAAAACCCTCCTGTGCCCGGTTTCAATATCCTGGACCGAGGGCTTTGGCATCTCTTCGGCATGGGCATGAAGATGCCTTCAGGGCCCACTTAGCACCTGTTTTTTACGTGGCGGCAAGCGGTCCAAATCCATCCACGGCCGCGCGCAAGGTCGCGCGGCGGGCGATTTTGTCGCAGGGTTTAACCCATGCGTCAAGAGGTTTCGCCCGCCGCGTGCGACGGCGTTCGGTTGCCCGAAAAACGGACCCGGACCGGAACCCGGACTTACTCTTCGACCAGGGCGCCGGACAGGGACTTCGTCAGCTCGAAAAGACGCTTGCGAACCTTGGGGTCCAGGATCTTGTAGTAGGCACGGACAAGTTCCAGGGTTTCCCGTCGGGCCAGCGGATCGGGCTCGTAGGTCGACTGTTCGTGCTCCTCGAGGGCCCGCGCGCGGACCCCTTCGGGTGTCTTGATGTCGTCCGGCATGTCGTCGAAGAAGAACGACACCGGCACATCGAGAACACGGCTCAGCTCGAACATCCGGCTGGCGCCGATGCGGTTGGCCCCACGCTCGTACTTCTGGATCTGCTGGAAAGTCAGGTTGACTGCCTCGCCAAGCTTTTCCTGGCTCATGCCAAGGAGGGTTCGGCGCAGCCGGACCCTGGAACCGACATGAACATCGATGGGATTGGCGACGCCGGGCGGCAGTCTTTTTTCCTTGAAGTTGCGGCGAGTTGCCCGGGCCCCGCTTTTCGCGGTGGTAATTTTGTTGTTCATTTTATTAAAACTTTTCAATCTTGAACGGTGGTTGAAATGCCACTCTCAGGCGGCCGCAAGATAGGAGAAAAGGACGGCTCGGGTCAATACGATAATGAATCCGGAAATCTGCAAGAAACGGCGGTCTTTCTACCGAAAGTTCAAGCCGGCCGCCGCCGCGAGCCCCACCAGCCGGCGGCGGCCGCCCCACCGGCGAGGGCCAGGACCAACAGACCGCCGAAGCGGGCATAGGGCGGCGGAACGGCAAGGGCGACGGGAAGCGGCGCGTCCAGCACGCCGGTCTCGCCGAGGCCGAGGCGGGCCACGGTCCGCCCGTGGGCATCGATCACCACCGAGATCCCGCCGTTGGCCGCCCGCACCAGGGGCAGGCCCTCCTCGACGGTGCGCATGCGGGCCGCCGCCAGGTGCTGGTAGGGCCCCGAGGAGAGGCCGAACCAGCCGTCGTTGGTCAGGTTCAGCAGCCATTGCGGCCGGGCGTCGCGGCTGGCCACGGCGCCGGGAAAGATGACCTCGTAGCAGATCAGCGGGCTCACCGGCGGCAGCCCCGGCAGGCTCAGCGTTTCCAGCCCGCGGCCGGCCGAGAAGTCGGTGCGCCCGGCGGTCAGCTTCTTGAAGGGAATGAGGCCGCGCAACGGCACGTATTCGCCGAACGGCACCAGATGGACCTTGTCGTAGGTGCCGACGATGCGTCCTGTCCCGTCCAGCGCCTCCAGGCTGTTCCACACCTCGAATTGCGGCTGCGGGGCGGCCGTGGTGCGCGGCGCGCCGACGATCAGCAGGCCGCCTTCCGGCACCGCCCGGGCCAGGAAGGCCCGCCGCTGGGGGTCGTTGGCAAGGAAGAAGGGAACCGCCGTCTCGGCCCAGATGACATGGGTCGGCGGAACCGCCGGGGCACCGTTGCCGGGGCCGCGCCGGCTCATCTCGACCTGACGCACCAGATGGCGGTCGCGCAGTTCGGGGACCCACTTGAGCTGCTGGGGAATATCGGGCTGCACCAGGCGCAGCCGCACGCCCTCGACCATCGCCGCCGGGCCGGCTCCGGCCAGCCGGGCCTCGCCGCCAACCCACAGCAGGGCCAGCGCGGCGCCGCCGGCGGCCAGCAGGGCCAGGCGCCGGCGGGGCGCCAGGGCGTCGTCGCCGGCCACCGCCGGCAACGCGGCGAGAACGACGGTGATCAGGCCCAGGCCGTAGGTGCCGATGACGGCCGCCGACTGCAGCATCGGCGGCCACGCCGCCCACACGGTGCCGGTCAGGTTCCAGGGAAAGCCGGTGAAAAGCCAGCTGCGCACCCACTCGCCCAGGGTCCAGGCGGCGGCCAGCAGAAGAACGGCGCCCGGCCCCCTTCCCTTCAGCGCCCGCACCAGGGCGGCGGCGGCGGCCGGAAACAGCGCCATGCCGGCGGCGATGCCGCCGATGGCGAACGGAATCAGCCAGCCGTACGTCTCGGGTTCGACCAGAAGCGCATGGGCGATCCAGTAAAGGCCGACGGCGAAATGGCCGAGGCCGAACCACCAGCCGATGGCGAAGGCGGCGCCGACGCCCGGGCTGGCGACGATCAGCCACAGCCAGCCGGCGAAGGCCGGCACCAGCAGCGGCACGGCGTGCAGGGGCGGCAGGGCGGTCGCCGCCAACGCGCCCAACAACACGGCCAAACCCCGGCGGCGCCATCCGCCGAGGCCGGTCAGCCGGCGGCTGAGGCCGGCGCAGGCTGGCCAGGCCTCCATCCGTTCAGCCCGCCGCGCCCGGGATTTGCGGGCGGCGCACGCGCACCCGCTTGACGCGGCGCGGGTCGGCCTCGACGACCTCGAACTCGATGCCCGACGGGTGGCCGATCAATTCGCCGCGCATGGGCACGCGCCCGGCCAGGGCGAAGACGAGGCCGCCGATGGTGTCGACCTCTTCGCGCTCCTCTTCGCTGACGAAGGGGCCGACCAGCTTTTCCAGGTCCTCGAGCGAGACGCGGGCCTCGGCGTCGAGGATGCCGCCGGCGCGCTCGATCAGGGCCGGCTCGTCGTGGATGTCGTGCTCGTCCTCGATCTCGCCGACGATCTCCTCGACCAGGTCCTCGATGGTGAGCAGTCCGTCGATGCCGCCGAACTCGTCGACGACGAGCGCCATGTGGCAGCGCTTGACGCGCATCTCGAGCAGCAGGTCGGGCACCCGCATGAACGGCGAGACGAACAGCACGGGACGCATGGTCTGGGCCAGCGAGAACTCGGCCTCGCGGCCGTGCCAGGCGACGACGTCCTTGATGTGGACCATGCCGCGGGCGTCGTCCAGGGTCTCGTGATAGACCGGGATGCGCGAATGCTCCTCGCGGATCATCAGTTGGATCAAGTCCTCGTAGGGAGTCTCCATCTCGACCGCCACGATGTCGGCGCGCGGCACCATGACGTCGCGCACGTCGCGGTCCCTGAGGTCGAGGATGTTGGCCAGCAGCCGACGCTCGTCGGCGTTGATCGGCATCTCGGCCTCCTCGCGCTCCTCGATCAACTCTTCCAGGGTGTCGCGGGCCGAGATGTCGCCGTTGCGGCGAAACCGGCGCAGCCAGCCGCGCAGGGCATCGAGGAAACTGGCGTCGTGGGAGGTCCCGGGCTCGCCGGGCCGACTAGGGCACGCTTCGTCGTTCATTGGGTCATTACTGTCCTTCGGCGCCTTCCGCGTAGGGGTCGGCCACGCCAAGCCCCTTCAGGACCCGGATCTCGAGTCCTTCCATTTCTTCCGCCTGGGCCGCACTCGTGTGGTCGAAGCCGAGCAGGTGAAGCATACCATGGACGACGAGATGACTGAAATGGTCGGCCAGCGGCTTGCCCTGGGCCGCTGCCTCGGCCGCCGTGGTCTCGTAGGCGAGCACGATGTCGCCCAGCAGTACCGGCGCCCCGCCGGGGGCCGGGCCGTCGCCGTCGAGGTTGGCGAACGTGAGCACGTTGGTCGGTTTGTCCATGCCCCGATAGTCGCGATTGAGGCCCTGCACCAGCGCGTCGTCGGCCAGCACCAAACTGGCCTCGGCCGGCAGCCCGGCGCCGCGGCCGGCCGCGCGGGCGGCGGCAAAGGCGGCCAGTGCCGCGGCGCGGCCCCGCGCCTCGGCGTCGGGCAAGGCCTCGATCCACGACGGGCACGGGGCCGCGACGTCGATCTCGGGACCGTCAGTCGTCGTCGGCGTCATGGTTACCGTTCTTCTTCTCATAGCGGGCGGCGGTGCGCCGCTTGGCCTCTACCGCCTCGTAGGCCTCGACCATGCGCGCCACCAGCGTATGGCGCACCACGTCGGCGGCGCCGAAGCGCACGAAGGCAACGCCTTCGATCCCCTCCAGCACCTCCAGCGCGTCGCGCAGGCCCGAACGGGTGCCGCGCGGCAGGTCGACCTGGGTGAGGTCGCCGGTCACCACCATGCGCGAGTTCTCGCCCAGGCGGGTCAGGATCATCTTCATCTGCACGGCGGTGGTGTTCTGGGCCTCGTCGAGAATGACGAAGGAATTGGCCAGCGTGCGGCCGCGCATGAAGGCCAGCGGCGCCACCTCGATCTCGCCGTTCTCCAGGCGCTTGGCGACCTGGGTGGACGGCATCATGTCGTGCAGCGCGTCATAGAGCGGCCGCAGGTAGGGGTCGACCTTCTCGCGCAGGTCGCCGGGCAGGAATCCCAGCTGCTCGCCGGCTTCCAGGGCCGGGCGCGACAGGATGATGCGGTCGACCTCGCCCTTGATCAGCCGCTCGACCGCCTTGGCCACCGCCAGATAGGTCTTGCCGGTGCCGGCCGGGCCCAGCCCGAACACCAGCTCGCAGGCATCGATGGCCTTGAGGTAGTCGGCCTGGGTCGCCGAGCGCGGCGAGATCAGGCGCTTACGGGTATGGATGACGAGGTCGTCCTCGGGGCGCGCCGCGCCGCCGTTGCCGACCGCCAGGCGGACCGCCGCGTCGACTTCGTCGCGGCCGACCGGCAGGCCGCGCCGCAGACGGTCGTAAAGGCCGGTGAGGCCGGCCTTGGCGGTGGCCACCGCCTCGGGGGCGCCGACGATGGTGGCCTCGTTGCCGCGCGTGTGGATGGCGACGTCGAGGCGCTGCTCGATGCGCGCCACATGGGTGTTGTGATAGCCGAACAGCTGGATGACCAGGGCGTTGTCTTCGAATTCCAGGTGTTCGGTCCGGGTTTCCTCGGCGACCGGCATCGGATGGCGCGAGCGCGGGTTCACGCGGCGGCTCCCACGGCGATGGGCACACCGGCCAAGCTGTTGGCGTAGCCGGCCTCGATACGCAGATCGACGATGGCCCCCGAGAAGGCGCTCGGCACCTCGGCGTGCACCGGCTGCATGTAGGGGCTGCGCCCCAGAAGCTGGCCGGCATGCTTGCCGGGACGGTCGAAAAGGACCGGCAGCACGCGGCCGACACAGCCGCGGTTGAAATCGAGCTGCTGGGCGTTGAGCAGATCCTGCAGGGCCGCCAGGCGCTCCTCCTTGACGGTCTCCGGCACCTGATCCTTCATCGCCGCGGCGGGGGTGCCGGGCCGCGGGCTGTACATGAAGGAATAGGCCTGCGCGAAGCCGACGTCGCGAACCAACCCCAGGGTTTCCTCGAAATCGGCCTCGGTCTCGCCCGGGAAGCCGACGATGAAGTCCGACGACAGCCCGAGGTCGGGACGCGCCGCGCGCAGCCGCTCGACCAGGCGGCGGAAGGCGGCGGCGTCATGGCGGCGGTTCATCGCCGCCAGGATGCGGTCCGAGCCCGATTGCACCGGCAGATGCAGGAAGGGCATCAGCGCTGGCACCTCGGCGTGCGCCGCGATCAGCTCGTCGGTGACGTCGGCCGGATAGGAGGTGGTGTAGCGGATGCGGTCCAGCCCGGCGATTTCGGCCGCCGCGCGGATCAGCCGGCCCAGGCCCCATTCGCCGCCGTCGGGCGCCTGGCCGTGGTAGCTGTTGACGTTCTGGCCCAAGAGCGTGATCTCGCGGGCGCCGGCCGCCACCAGGCGCCGGGCCTCGGCCAGCACCGCCGCCGCCGGGCGCGAGTATTCGGCGCCGCGCGTATAGGGGACGACGCAGAAGGTGCAGAACTTGTCGCAGCCCTCCTGGACGGTGAGGAAGGCCGCCGCGCCGTCCACCCGGGCGGTTTCCGGCAGGTGGTCGAACTTCGGCTCGGAGGGAAATTCGGTGTCGAGCTGGGCGCCGCCGGCCCGGCTGGCGCGGGCCACCATCTCGGGCAGGTGGTGATAGGCCTGGGGGCCGAACACCATGTCGACATAAGGCGCGCGGGCCAGGATCTCGGCCCCCTCGGCCTGGGCGACGCAGCCGGCGACGGCCAGGATCAGGCGGCCGCGCCCGGCCGGCCTTTCGGCCTTCAGGCGGCGCAGCCGGCCCAGTTCGGAATAGACCTTCTCGGCCGCCCGCTCGCGGATGTGGCAGGTGTTGAGGATGATCATGTCGGCGTCGTCGGGCGTTTCCGTCGCGATGAAGCCAAGCGGCGCCAGAACGTCCGCCATGCGGGCGGAATCGTAGACGTTCATCTGGCAGCCGTAGGTCTTGATGTGCAGCTTTTTCGACAAGGAAATCAAACATGTCCCGGGGCGCTGGCGGCGCCCCCGTCGGTCATTCCCTCCGTAGTGCGTTCCCTCGACGGATCATCCGGCCGGGGGCGGAGCCGTCGGCCGCGGTGGATGCAATCGGCCGTCACGGCTTCTTGGCGTCGAGCGGCACCCCGTACAGTTCCAGCCGATGGCCGACCAGCCGGAAGCCGTGCTCGGCGGCGATCTTTTCCTTCAGCGCCTCGATCTCGTCGTTCTGGAATTCGATGACGCGGCCGCTTTGGATGTCGATCAGATGATCGTGGTGCGAATCGGTGATCTCCTCGTAACGGGAACGCCCGTCACCGAAATCGTGCCGCTCCAGGATGTTGGCTTCCTCGAACAGGCGGACGGTGCGGTAAACCGTGGCGATGCTGATGCGCGGATCGGCCTGGGTCGCCCGCCGGTAAACCTCCTCGACGTCGGGATGATCCTCGGCGTCCGAGAGAACGCTGGCGATGACCCGGCGCTGGCCGGTCATCTTCATTCCTTTTTCAATGCACAGTTGTTCGATTCGCGATGGCGCTGCCATATCCATTCACCTCGTCGAGGAAAACCAGTTGCGAGACATTATTACATCATGGCGCGGAGTGCCAGCCCGGACCGCCGGCACTCGGGCCCCGGCCTTTTCACGCCTTGCCGCCCTGGCCCTTCCTGGCCTTGGTGCCCAGGCCGATTTCCTTGGCCAGGGTGCTGCGGTGCTTGGCGTAATTGGGGGCGACCATCGGATAGTCGGCCGGCAAGCCCCATTTCTCGCGGTATTCCTCGGGTGTCATGTTGTAGGCGGTCTTGAGGTGCCGTTTGAGCATTTTCAGCTTCTTGCCGTTTTCCAGGCAAACGATGTAGTCCGGGAAAACGGAGCGCTTGATCGGCACCGCCGGCTTGGCGGCTTCCGGCACTTCCGGGACCTCGCCCAGGCTGCTCAAGGTCCTGTAGACATCGCCGATCAGACCCGACAGGTCGCCGACCGGGAGTGTATTGCTGCTGACATGGGCAACAACAATCTCGGTGGTCAGCTCAAGCAACTCGTTCAATGAAGGTTTTTCCGACATTCGAAATTCTTCCGCTGGTGAGGAATATACCGCGTATATAAATACTATCTCTTCCCCGGGCAACACAATCGGACACGAAATACAGCACTCGCCATGAAAAAAGACGATGTTGACTTTCACCTGGACATCACCGGCCAAGTCTGTCCGCTGACCTTCGTGCGCACCAAGCTGATGATCGAGCGCATGGCGCCCGGCCAAGTCCTGGCGGTGCGCCTCAAGGGGGCGGAACCCTTGAAGAACGTCCCGCGCTCGGTGGGCGAGCTGGGCCATACGATCCTCTCGCTGGCCCCCGAGACCCCCGGCGGCGGCGACGGCGACGTCCATCTGCTGGTGCTGCGCAAGGAAAAAGGCGCCAAGGGCGCCTAGCCGGCAAGGTCGAGGCTCAGCACGAGGGCGTCCTCGGCCGCTTCGTCCGGCCGCGCGTAATAGGCCGGCCGGCGCCCGGCCTCGCGAAAGCCGCGCGAAAGGTAGAGGGCCCGCGCCGCCCGGTTGCCGACGGCGACTTCGAGGAACACCCGGCGGATGCCGGCGCCGCCCAGGCGGGCCAGCGCGGCGTCGAGCAGACGGCCGCCGACGCCGCCCTGCCGTTGCGCCGGGCGCACGCCGACCGACAGCACCTCGGCCTCGTCGGCGGCCGCCCGGATGAGGATGAAGCCGGCCGGCCCGTCCGCCGCCTCGGCGATCAGGGCGAAGGTGCCGGGCGTGCCGAGGAGGGCGCCCAAGGATTGGGCGCTCCAGCCGCCATCTGCGAAGCATTCGGCCCGCAACCGGGCGAGGAGGGGGGCGTAGGCGGGGCCGGCCTCGACGACCGCAAGGCCGCCCCCCCGGTCCGGCGACGGCGGCGCCATGGCGTCAGCCCCTCAGGCCGCGGCTGTTGGCCGACAGCGTGACGTCGGGCGCCCGCAGGTAGAGCGGCTCGGGCGGCAGCGCCGGCCGGCCGGCCTGGCTGCGGCCGGCGGCGATGGCGGCGACCCGGGCGGCGTCGGGAAGGCCGGGGGCGGCGCTCACGCGGGCCTCGATGCCGGCCCCGGCCAGCGCCTCGGCGGCGCGGAGGGCGGCGTCGCCGGCGACGACGACGGGCCCGCCCGCCAGCAGGCCGGCGAGATCGGCGGGCAGCACGGCCCCGGGCTCGGTGAGCGGGACGAGAGCCGCCGAGAAGACCTGGGCGTAAACGTCGGCCCGCTTGGCGTCGAGCGCGACGAGGACGGCGGCGCCGTCGCGCTCGGATTCGGGCACGTTGGCGGCGACGGCCTCGAGCGTTGTGACGCCAAGGCACGGCAGATTTGCCGCCAGCGCCATGGCGCGCGCCGCCGCCAGGCCGATGCGCAGGCCGGTGAAGGCGCCCGGCCCGACGGTGGCGGCCACCGCGTCGAGGTCGGCGAAGGTGAGCCCGGCCTCGGCCAACGCGGCGACGACCATCGGCATCAGGGCCTCGGACTGGCCGCGTACCATCGGCTGCAGGCGCCGCGCGCGGATCGTCCCGTCCGCCCAGACGGCGACCGAACAGGCGGCGGTGGCGGTATCGAGGGCGAGGATCTTCATCGGCTTTGCGTCAGCGGTGGCCAAGGGAACCCCATCCTAGAGGATCGCCAGGTGGCGCGTCACCAGGATCACCGCGGCCAGCAGCGCGGTGCCGGCGACGCCGTAGGGGCCGCTGCAGAACCACGAGATCCGCCAGGCCGACAGGCCGCCGACCCGGCGCATGAAAAGCGTCGTCCCCGAGAACGGCGACACCACCGCGCCCAGACCCCACATGGTGACGAGGGTGGCGCAGAAGAGGGCCGGCGGCAAGCCGAGCAGGGTGGGCGGCAGCACGTCGCCGATCACCACCACCGGCACCAGCGGATGAATGCCGGCCAAGCTGAGCAGCAGCATGGCCGCCAGGACGAGGACGATCAGGCTGTCCGGCGACAGCTGGGCGGCCTCGATGGCCCGGCCGACCAGTTCGGCCGGCAGGGCGGCGACGACGCCGGCGCCGAACAGGTTGGCGGCCAGGAACAGCAGGATCTCGCCGCGCAGGCCCGGCAGGCCGCCGACCACGCGCCTGGCCAGGTCGGCCACCGCCGCCGCGGGCGGGGCCCGCCCGGCCGTCAGGCTCACCGTCCAGACGGCGGCGTAGACGGGCACCACCAGCCCCAGCGCCACCGGAATGGGCATGGCCCAGGCCTCGATCAGGCCGATGACGATGACGAACAGGCTGACCGGAACGGCCGCCATCCGCCAGCGGAAGCGGGGGACCGGCGCCGCCGGGCCGGGATGCGCGCCGACGCCGTCCGGCCGCCGGTAGAACAGCCGGTCCATGATCCAGCTCAGCGCCGTCAGCATCAGGGCGGCGGCAAAACCGAGGGGGGCGACGTCCGACCACGCCAGACCCGGCACCACGGAGAGGCCGACGCTCATCGCCACGAAGAAGGGCGTCCAGCACGAGGCGGCGGTGAAGCCCTGGGTCAGGGCGCGGGTGAACCGATCGCGCAGGTTCTCCGAGGTCGCGCCCTGAAGGACGCCTGCCATCAGCGAGATGCCGGCCAGGTTGAGCACCGAGCCCAGGGCGTGCGCCACCGTCAGCAGGACCGGGAAACGGCGGCCGGCCGGCTGGCCGAGGGCCAGTTCCTGGGCCGCGCGCAGGCTGGGGCTGGCGTTCGCCGGCACCCGCAGCCAGGCGATGGCGGCGAACAGCAGGAAGAACGGCTGGGTGCGGTGGATGGCGGTAACGATGGCCCGTCCCGGCTCGCCGCCGGCCACCGCCGCCGCCAGCCCGGCGGCGCCCAGCGCGCAGGCGGCGACGATCTCGGCCATCGGCGCGCGGCGCACCTCGAGGAGGACGAACAGCACCAGCAGGGCCATCGGCACATAGCCGACGGCGGCGACGCCCAGGAAATGGTCGGCGATCGTCAGCACGAAGACGAAGACGGCAACCCAGGAAGAAAGGGTGAGCGGGGTCATGGAAGGTCCTGCGCGAGCGGTCGTCCGGCCGGGGCGGGTTCGGTGCCGATCGATGCAATCGGGGCCTACCCTCGTTCCCCTACTCCGTTATACTGCGGCTCCGCAACCCCGAAACAGCAGGGAACCCGCCGGTGGACACGCATACCGACTGCCAGCTTGTCGAAGTCACGCCACAAACCCACGGCGTGCTTCTCTATCTCGCCTACGCCACGCCCGACAACTTCACCGGCCAGCCGGTCTACCGGCGCGCCGCCTGCTATCTGCACGCCGACGCCGAGAAGCGCCTGCGCCGGGCCGCCGAACTGGCCGCCGCCCTCGGATACCGGCTCAAGGTGTTCGACGGCTTCCGCCCGTCGGAAGCCCAGTGGGTGCTGTGGAACCACACGCCGGACCCCGATTTCCTGGCCGATCCCCGGCGCGGCTCGCCTCATTCGCGGGGCGTCGCCGTCGACCTTACCCTGGTCGACGAAAGCGGCCGGCCGCTCGACATGGGCACGGCCTTCGACGCCTTCACGCCGCTGTCCCATCACGGCGACACCGAAATTTCGCCGGAGGCCCAGCGCAACCGCTTCCTGCTGCTCGGCCTGATGAGCGCCGCCGGCTGGGCCTTCTACGGCAACGAATGGTGGCACTACCAGCTGCCCGACAGCCGCAACTATCCGGTGCTGTCCGACGAATCCCTGGGCCTGGGAATGATGTAGGAGGGATTTCGGGATTTCAGGGACACCATACTTAATTCAGGGGATTTCGGGGACACCATACTTAATTCCACGCCTGAATTAAGTATGGTGTCCCCGAAATCCGCGAAGTATGGTGTCCCCGAAATCCGAAATCATCAAAGGACGGCGCAGGCGTCCTCGAAGGAGAGGCGGGGCGCCCGCGGCCGAAGATGGCTGCGCTCGCCGTAGCCGAGATTGCAGAGGAAGTTGGAGCGGACGGTGCCGCCGGCGAAGAAGGCGGCGTCGACCTTGGCGTTGTCGAACCCCGACATCGGCCCGCAGTCGAGGCCGAGGGCGCGGGCCGCCAGCATGAAATAGGCGCCTTGCAGCGAGCCGTTGCGAAAGGCGGTCTCGGCGATCAGTGCGTCGTTGCCGACGAACCACGAGCGGGCGTCGTTGTGCGGCGAAAGTTCGGGCAGGCGGTCGTAGAACGCGAGGTCGTGGCCGATGATGGCGGTGGCCGGCGCCACCATGGTCTGCCTGACGTTGCCGGCCGAGAGGCACGGCCTGAGCCGATCCTTGGCCTCCGGCGACACCACGAAGACCAAGCGCGCCGGGCTGCAGTTGCCGCTGGTCGGCCCGAGGCGCGCCAGGGTCCAGACCTCGCGCAGCAGGTCCTCGCCGATGGGCCGCTCGACCCAGTGGCGGAGCGTACGGGCCTCGCGGAAGACGAGGTCGAGGGCGGTGGCGTCGGCACGTGTCGGCACGGCTTGCTCCTTCGGGAAAGACCCATGCGGCCGCGACCCGGTGGGACCGGAGGGCGCGCCGTCGCGGGTACGGCGTTTGTCTTTCCAACCAAAAATGGTTAGAAACGGAGGTCCGATCAAGCCAGGGAGGCCGGGTCCCCATGGGTTATCGTATCCGTTTCGTCGCGCTTTCGGCCGTGGCGGCGCTTTGCCTGCCCGTCCTTCCCGGCGCGGCGTCGGCGGCGGAGTCCGCCGTCATCCTGATGTATCACCGCATCGGCGACGACCGCTATCCAACGACCAACATCCGGATCGATCAGTTCGAGAGCCATTTGGCCGAACTGAAGGCCGGCGGCTATCACGTGCTGCCGGTTCCCGAGATCGTCGCCGCCATCCGCGAGGGCAAGCCGCTGCCGGATCGCGCCGTCGGCATCACCATCGACGACGCCTATCGCTCGGTCTTCGAAAACGGCTGGCCGCGCCTCAAGGCGGCCGGCTTTTCCTTCACGCTGTTCATGGCGACCGATCCGGTAGATCAGGCCTCGGCCGGCGCCAATTCGGAATACATGACCTGGGATCACGTGCGCGAGCTGGTGGCCGGCGGCGTGACCGTCGGCAACCACACGGCCTCGCACCTGCACATGGCCGACGCCAGCCCCGAGCAGAACCGCCGCGAGATCGAGCGCGCCGCCGCCCGCTTCCAGGAAAATCTTGGGATGAAGCCGGCGCTGTTCGCCTATCCCTACGGCGAGGCCGGCCTGGCCACCGCCCGCCTGGTCGCCGACATGGGCTTTCCCATCGCCTTCGGCCAGTTTTCCGGCGCCATCGGCCCCGATCCCGAACTCTATTACCTGCCGCGCTTCGCGCTGAACGAAACCTATGGCGACATCAAGCGTTTCCGGCAGGTCGCCAGCGCCGTGGCGATGTCGGTCACCGACGTCACCCCGGCCGATCCCCTGGTCGGCGCCATCAATCCGCCGGCCATCGGTTTCACGGTGCGCCGGCCGACCCAGGGCCTGGAGCGCCTGACCTGCTACATGTCGTCGGAGAAGTCCAACCTGGAACGCCTGGGCGACACCCGCTTCGAGGTCCGCGTCCAGAAGCCGTTCGCCAAGGGACGCGCGCGCCTCAACTGCACGATGCCGGCCGCCGATGGCCGCTGGTACTGGTATGGACGGCAGTTCTACGTCGGCCGATGAGGTGACGGCGGACGCCGTCAGATGGTTCCGTCGCTCCCGGCCGTCTGCATGTCCTTCGGCGCCGCCGGTTCGTCCCCGGCGACCTGCAGGCCGCTGTCCTCGTGGTCGCGCAGGCGGACCTCGTCGGCCCGGTCCAGATCGTTGATCGTCATGATCTGGTGCAGATTCCTGAGATAGTCGACGCCCCGCTCCGAATAGGCGGTCAGGGTCGGCAGCAGCGGCATTCCGGTCAACGGCCGGCCCTCGCCACGCAGGCTGGCCCGGACGCGACGGAAGTCGCGGTAGGCGCTGTGCGTGTTGAGATTGAGCGCATAGGCGCGCACCGATTCGAGCAGGTTCTCGAACGTGCGGATGCGGTGCTTCTGGCCTTCGGCGCGCTCGCGGGGCGTCAGGCCGCGACTGCGCGGCGAGAATGTCCACTGGCCGAAAATGGCGTTGCCTTCGCGGGCGAACCGCGAGGTGCCCCAGCCGCTTTCCTCGGCCGCCTGGGCCAGCGCGATGGACGGCGGCACGATGTCGATGCGGGCAAGCAGGGCGTCGAGGTCGCCGCGGCCGACCTTGTAGCGGTCGGAAGCGACGGCGATCCACAGGCGGTCGAGGGCGTCCAGTTTGCGCCCCGAGGCCTTGGCGACGCGGATTTTCCAGAGACGCTGGCGGTCCTTGAGGATCTCTTCGTTGACCTTGAGGACCAGCGGAAGGACGGTTTGCACGAAAAGGGCTTTGCGGACCTTGGCCTCGGCGACATCCTCGAGGCCGGCGGGAATGCTGGCCAGGATGAGCCGTGGCACCGGGTCGCGGCCCGACAGCACCGCATCCAGGTGATAGCCCATTTCGGCGAACGTGGTGAACACCGTCTCGACGGTGTCCCTGGGCTGGACCGGCTTGGCCTCGGGGACGGCGGCGGCCTGACCGCCGAAATCGTCGAGGCGGAAGTCGTAGCGGGGCGGAATCGGCGCCGAGGCGGCGTCGAGGAAGGTCGCCTTGGGCGCCACCGTCCTGATGTCCAGCGGTATATGCACGGCCGCCCCGATAAGCACGACAATCATCGCGCCGAGTAGCGCCACCGCGCATCGCTCGAAGTATGTCATTGCCGCACTGCCCGGCCAACCGGCCGGTTCCCCCTCGTAGAGCTGTCTAAGTGCCCGGTCTCCAACCGCCCATCGCGCGCCAATTCTTGGCCGGGCGGCGTCCCTAGTCTCCCCAGTAAAGTGTAGGTGGAGGCGCGGGTCTTCGCGAGTCGTTTTTTTCCACAGGCCCGGCCGGCTAGTCGACGGCCCTGACTTCCATGACCTGCGGGATGTAGTAGCGCAGCATGTTTTCGATGCCGTGCTTGAGCGTGGCGGTCGAGCTCGGGCATCCCGAGCAGGCGCCCTGCATGTGCAGATAGACGATGCCGTTCTTGAAGCCGCGGAAGATGATGTCGCCGCCGTCCTGGGCCACCGCCGGGCGCACCCGGGTGTCCAGCAGGTCCTTGATCTGGGCGGTGGTTTCGTCGTCCACCTCGCCGCCGGCCGCCTCCTCGCCGCCCGCCTCGATGACCGGCTGGCCGGAGGTGAAGTGCTCCATGACGGCGGCAAGGATGATCGGCTTCATCGCCGTCCAGTCCTGCTCCGCCGCCTTGGTCACGGTCACGAAATCGGTCCCGAGGAAAACACCGGTGACACCGCCGATGGCAAACAGCCGGGTGGCCAGGGGCGACCGCTGGGCAGCCTCTGCGCCGGTGAAGTTGGCCGTGCCTTCCTTCATCACCTCGCACCCGGGAAGAAACTTGAGCGTCGCCGGATTGGGTGTGGTTTCCGTCTGGATAAACATCGGGAGTTCCTTTTTGTCCTTATTCATGGACGCGCCATCCCCCGAAGATGGGTTCTTCGCGGCGCTCAATCAAGCGCGCCGGCCCATCGGAGGGCGGAGGCGGCGTTCAGGGGCGCACGAAGCCGACGATGTCTTGGACCTCGCGCAGGATGGGAGCGGCCAGCGCGCGGGCCCGCCCGGCGCCGTCGCGCAGCGCGGCGTCGACGGCGCCGGTATCGGCCAAGAGACGCCGCATCTCGTCCTGGATGGGGGTCAGCACCGAAACCGCGAGGTCGGCCAGCTCCTTCTTGAAGTCCGAGAAGGGCCGGCCGCCGAAGCGGGCGCACACCTGATCCAGCGTCAGATCGGCGAGGCCGGCGTAGATGCCCATCAGGTTGGCCGCCTCCGGCCGTCCCTCGAGGCCGGCCAGCGTCGCGGGCAGCGGCTCGGGGTCGGTCTTGGCCTTGCGGATCTTCAGCGCGATGGCGTCGGCGTCGTCGGTCATGTTGATGCGCGAGTAGTCCGAGGGGTCGGACTTGCTCATCTTCTTGGTGCCGTCGCGCAGGTTCATGACGCGCGCCGCGGTGCCGAAGATCAGCGGCTCGGGCAGCGGGAAGAAGTCGACGCCATAGTCGCCGTTGAACTTCTGCGCGGTGTCGCGGGCCAGTTCCAAGTGCTGCTTCTGGTCCTCGCCGACCGGCACGTGGGTGGCCTTGTAGAGCAGGATGTCGGCGCTCATCAGGTTGGGATAGGCGAACAGCCCGACCGAGGCGTTCTCGCGATCCTTGCCGGCTTTCTCCTTGAACTGGGTCATGCGGTTGAGCCAGCCCATGCGGGCCACGCAGTTGAAGATCCAGGCCAGCTCGGCATGGGCCGGAACCTGGCTCTGGTTGAACAGGATGTGCTTGTTCGGGTCGATCCCGGCGGCGATGAAGGCGGCGGCCACCTCGCGGATGTGGGACCGCAACTGCGTGGGTTCCTGCCACATGGTGATCGCGTGCATGTCGACGACGCAGAAGATGCATTCGTAGTCGGTCTGCAGGCGCACCCAGTTGCGGATGGCGCCCAGATAGTTGCCGAGATGCAGATTGCCGGTGGGCTGAACGCCCGAGAAGATCCGATTCATTCTTGCTTGCTCTGCAATGTTCCCTAAGAAAACGGCCGTCGTTATGGCCCGTCGGGGCGGTCGGGTCAAGCCGCGTCCTTGCGCAGCATGCGCCTGACGTCGGCAAGGGCGGCGGCGCCGGTCGCCTGGGCGAAGACGCCGAAGGCGGCCAATCCGGCGGCCACCAGGGCGGCCAACGCGGCGATGCGGGCCGGCATCGAACCGGCCAGCGCGCCCTCGAGCGCGAGGCCGCCGAGGAAGAGGACGCCGGCCATCAGGGCGGAGGCCAGCACGATGCGCGGCAGCCGGCGGCTGAGCCGGGCGTCCAGCCTGAGGAAGCCGCGGCGGTGCAGGACCAGCCACAGCAGGCCGGCGTTCAGCCAGGCGGCCAGCGCGCCGGCCAGCGCGATTCCCACGTAGGCCCACACCTGCATGAGGACGACGTTGAGCACGATGTTGGCGGCCATCGCGGCGGCGGCGATGCGCACCGGCGTCGCCGTGTCGTCGCGGGCGAAGAAGCCGGGCGCCAGCACGCGGACCAGCACGTAGGCCGGCAGGCCGGCGGCATAGGCGGCGAGCGTCGCCGCGGTGGCCGCCGTGTCGGCGGCGGTGAACTGGCCGCGCTCGAACAGTACGGCGATGATCGGCCCGGCGATGACGACCAGCGCGGCGGCCGCCGGCAGGGTCAGCAGCAGGGCGAACTCCAGCCCGCGGTTCTGGGTGGCCAGCGCCGCCTCGCCGTTGCCGGCCTTGATCTGGCGCGACAGCATGGGCAGCAGCGCGGTTCCCACCGCCACCCCGATGACGCCGAACGGCACCTGGGCGACGCGGTCGGCGTAGGACAGGTACGAGATGGCGCCCTCGGCCAGCAGCGAGGCCAGAATGGTGCCGATCAGCTGGTTGATCTGATAGAGGCTGGCCCCGAATACCACCGGTCCGATGCGCCGGCCGAGCTGCCTGACCCCGGGCGACAGGCGCGGCCGCGCCAGGGCGACCGGCAGGCCGGCCCGCTTGCAATGATGGGCCAGCCAGGCGAACTGGATGACGCCGGCCGCCGACAGCGCCCACGCCAGGGCATGGCCGGCCGCTTCGGCGGAGCGGCCGAAAACGAGGACGGCGGCGATCAGCGTGAGGTTGAGCAGGATCGGCGCGGCGGCGGCGGCGGCGAAGCGGCCGAGCGAGTTGAGCACGCCCGATTGCAGCGAGACCAGCGAGATGAACAGCAGGTAGGGAAAGCTGATGCGCGACAGCTCGGTGGCCAGCTCCATCTTGCCGGGCACCGCGTCGAAGCCGGGGGCGAGGCCATACATCGCCCACGGCATGGCCGCCTCGAACAGCAGCGTGAAGGCGAGAAGCACGAGGGCCAGCACCGAAAAGGCCTCGTCCGCGAACGCCTTGGCCGCCGCCTTGCCCTCGGTTTCGACCAGGCCGGAGAAGATCGGCACGAAGGCGGCGGAAAAGGCCCCCTCGGCGAACAGCCGGCGGAACAGGTTGGGCAGCCGCAGCGCCACGAAATAGCAGTCGGCCACGGTGCCCGCGCCAAGAACGGCGGCGATCAGGACGTCGCGCACAAGGCCGGCGACGCGGCTGACCATGGTATAGCCGCCGACGGTGGTGATGGCGCGCAGCAGATTCATGGCTTCCTGGGTTCCACCGATCGAGTCCCGACGAAGAGAGGTCACCCCCTCCCCACCCCTCCCCCGTCGAGGGGGAGGGAGATGGTCCCTCGTCCCGCTTCATCGTTCCCTCCCCCCTTTGCGGGGGAGGGATAGGGAGGGGGGCGATCCGCCCATCGTCGATTCGAGTACTAGCCGGTTTTTGCGGCGGCGGAAAGGCGCGAAAGAGGCGGCAAAACGACGGCCCGGCCGCCGGTCAGCCGGCGGCGGCCTCGGCCTTGGGTTCGGCGGTGTCGGCCGGCGGCGGCGCGATCGCCTCGCGCAGGCGCTGCTCGATCTCCTTGAGCTTGCCTTCGCGTTCGACCTTCAGCCCGAACACGTCCTTGACGTAGAAGACGTCGACCACCCGCTCGCCATAGGTGCTGATGTGGGCGCTGGCGATCTGCAGGCCCAACGCGGTGAGCGCCGCCGTGACGTCGTAGAGAAAGCCCAGCCGGTCGCGGCCGTTGACCTCGATCAGGGTGTGCTGGTTGCTGGCCTTGTTGTCGATGACGACATGCGGGGCGACGGTGAACACCCGGGTGCGGCTGGGCAGGGCCGAGGCCCGCTGCGCCTCCAGCTCGCGGGCCAGGTAGAGGCGCCCCGAGATGGCCTCGGTGATGCGCCCCTGCAGGATCTTCAGGGCCCTGGGGTCGCTGAACGGGCCGCCCTTCGAATCCTGGATGCCGAAGGTGTCGAGTGCCATGCCGTTGGTCAGCGTCACGATCTTGGCATCGACGATGGAGGCCCCGGAAAGCGCCATGGCGCCGGCGATCTGCGAGAACAGGCCGGCGTGGTCGGGAGCGTAGATGACGATTTCGGTGACGTCGCGCCCGGCGTCGATGCGCGTCTCGATGTGCAGGGCCCGCCCCTCGGCCTCGGCGGCGCGGATCATGCGCGCGTGCTCGAACTGGGCGTCGGTGTCGAAGGCCAGCCAGTAGCCGGAATAGCCGCGCGCCAGGTGGTCGGCGATCTCGGCCGGGCTCCAGTCGGCGAGGCGGGCGGCCAGCGCGGCCTTCGCCTCCTCGACGCGGGCGCCCCGCCGTTCGGCCGGCAGGCCGCCGGTCATCAGCTCGGCGGCCCGGTAGTAAAGCTCGCGCAGCAGCGTCGCCTTCCAGCCGTTCCAGACGTCGGGGCCGACGGCGCGGATGTCGGCGACGGTGAGCACCAGCAGCATGCGCAGGCGCTCGGGCGACTGCACGGCCTCGACGAAGTCGGCCACCGTCTTCGGGTCGTCGATGTCGCGCTTGAAGGCCGTGCGGCTCATGGTCAGGTGCTGGAGGATCAGCCACGAGGCGGTCTCCGTCTCCCAGGCGTCGAGGCCGAGGCGCGGGCCCAGCTTGCGGGCGACGCGGGCGCCGATTTCGGAATGGTCGCCGCCGCGGCCCTTGGCGACGTCGTGCAGCAGCAGCGCGACATAAAGCGCCCGGCGCGACTGCACCTCGCCGATCACCGAGGTGGCGACCGGATGCAGGCTGGCCAGTTCGCCCTTCTCGATGGCGTTCAGGATGCCGATCGCCCGGATGGTGTGCTCGTCGACCGTATAGACGTGGTACATGTCGTACTGCATCTGGGCGACGACGCGGCCGAAGTCGGGAATGAAGCGGCCGAAGACGCCGGCCTCGTTCAAGCGCTTGAGCGCGGTCTCGGGGTCGCGCCCCTCGGTGAGCATCTCCATGAACAGCCGGTTGGCCTCGGGGTCGGCCCTGAGCTTGGCGTCGATCAGGCCGAGGTTCTGGGTGACCAGCCGCAGGGCCTTGGGATGGATGTCGAGGTTGCCGCGCTGCGCCTCGTGGAACAGCCGGATCAGTTTCACCGGGTCGCGCTTGAAGGCGCCGTCGTCGGCCACCGTCAGGCGCTCACCGTCGACCGCGAAGCCGTCCGGCGAGCGGCGGCCGAGGCGCAGACCGGCGAGCAGGCGGAAGCGGCGGCGGGTCTTCTTGTGTTCGTCCTCCCACACCGCGCACAGGATGCGCGTCAGGTCGCCGACGTCCTTGGCGACCAGGAAGTAGTGCTTCATGAAGCGCTCGACGCCGCGCGCCCCGGCGCGGTCGGCATAGCCCATGCGTTCGGCGATGGCGCTCTGCACGTTGAAGGCGACGCGCTCCTCCGGCCGGCCGGCCAGATAGTGGAGATGGCAGCGCACCGTCCACAGGAAATTGCGCGCCTTGCGAAAGCGCCGGGCGTCCGCGGCGGTCAGCGCGCCGCGCTTGACGAGGTCGCGCACGTGATCGACGCCATAGAGGAACTTGGCGATCCAGAACAGCGTCTGGAGGTCCCTGAGGCCGCCCTTGCCCTCCTTGACGTTGGGCTCCAGCACGTAGCGGCTGTCGCCCATGCGGTCGTGGCGGGCGTCGCGCTCGGACAGCTTCTCCTCGACGAAGGCGGCGCCGAAGGGCGCCACCACCTCGGCGTGGAAGCTTTTCTCGAATTTGGCGAACAGCGCCTTGTCGCCCCACAGGAAGCGCGAATCGAGCAGGCTGGTGCGGATCGTCAGGTCGCTCTTGGCAAGGCGCACGCAGTCCTCGATGGAGCGCGTCGCGTGGCCCACCTTGAGGCCGAGATCCCACAGCGTGTAGAGCATGTACTCGGCGATCTGCTCGGCATAGGCGGTGCGCTTGTAGGGCATCAGGAACATCAGGTCGATGTCCGAGAAGGGGGCCAGCTCGCCGCGCCCGTAGCCGCCGGTGGCGGCCACCGCGATCTGTTCGCCGCGGGTCGGGTTGGCCACCGGATAGACGTATTTGACGGTGAAGTCGTAAAGGGCGCCGATGAGGTCGTCCATCAGCTCGGCGATGGCCACCACCACGTCGTCGCCGGGCAGCCGCTCGCTTTCGAAGGCGGTGCGGACGGTGGCGCGCCCCGTGGTCAGCGCCTCCTTGAGGATCTCCAGCACCCTGGTGCGGGCCTTGCCGGTGGCGCCCGACCACGACGCCAGTTCTTCGAGCTGGGCGCTCAGGGCTTCGCGATCGATGATGTCGAGCCGTTTGGTCATTGGGGTGGGTGGCTTCCGGTACGGCCGGCCGTCCATCGCGCCGGCATCCGATGCCCCTCTATATAAAGCGGCGCGATCGATCCGCCCAGGGCCTTCGCGGCACCCGCCCGACGGCGATTCGCCTCGTTCCGGGTCGTCGTGCCCCGGCGACAGTCCCTACGGGATGCACGCATCTCGGACATCGTGCTCATCTCCCTCTCCGCCCCCTGGGGGCGGAGAGGGTCGGTCCAGCGGAGCCGGATCAAGGGAGGTGAGGTGGGGATTTCGGGCATTCCCCCCGCGAACACGATGGCGGCACCTCCACCTCACCCTCCCCATCGCTGGCGCGATAGGTCCCCTCCCTCTCCCCCGCCGTGCGGCGGAGAGGGCGAATTTATGCGGCTTTCGCTACCAGCCGAGATGTGTGAATCCCGTAGGGCGACAGTCCGGGGCATCCCGACGCCGGCGCCATCGATGGCCCGGGCGGAGCCGGGCCATGACGGGCGGGAGGCGTCGGTCAAACCCGTGAGCTTGGCAATGGCGGCCTGGTGGGGCCGCTATCCCGGCTTACCGCCCGGCGCCGTCGTCGAGCAGGCTTCTGAGCTGGTAGACGAGTTCGAGCGCCTCGCGCGGGGAGAGGCCGTCGGGATTGAGGCCGGCCAGCGCGGCCTCCACCGCCGAGGGCCTGGCCGGCGCCGGTCCCGCCTTCGGCGCCGCGGCGAACAGCGGCAGGTCGTCGGCCAGCCGGGTCAGCGCCGAGGCCTGGTCGCCCTTCTCGAGCGTCGCGAGGATCTGTTCGGCGCGCTTGACAACGGCGCCGGGCAGCCCGGCCAGGCGGCCGACGTGGATGCCGTAGGAGCGGTCGGCGGCGCCCGGCGCCACCTCGTGCAGGAAGATGACGTCATCCTTCCATTCCTTGACCCGCATGGTGTGGCAGGCCAGCCCCGGCAGCTTGGCGGCCAGCGCGGTGAGCTCGTGGTAGTGGGTGGCGAACAGCGTGCGGCAGCGGTTCTCCTCGTGCAGGTGCTCGACCACCGCCCAGGCGATGGACAGGCCGTCGAAGGTGGCCGTGCCGCGCCCGATTTCGTCCAGGATGACCAGCGCGCGCGGCCCGGCCTGGTTCAGGATGGCGGCGGTTTCCACCATCTCGACCATGAAGGTCGAGCGGCCGCGCGCCAGGTCGTCGGCGGCGCCGACCCGCGAGAACAGGCGGTCGACCACCCCCAGCCGGCAGGATTCGGCCGGCACGTAGGCGCCCATCTGGGCCAGCACGGCGATCAGCGCGGTCTGCCGCAGGAACGTGCTCTTGCCGGCCATGTTGGGCCCGGTCAGCAGCCACAGACGGGCCCCGTCGCCGAGTCGGCAGTCGTTGGCGACGAAGCCGCCGGCCTGTTCGTCGGCCAGCGCCGCCTCGACCACCGGATGGCGGCCGGCTTTAATTTCGATATCGAAACTATTGTCCAGAACGGGGCGGCAGAATCGCCGTTCGACGGCCAGCCGGGCCAGCGCCGTGGCGACGTCGAGTTCGGCCAGCGCGCGGGCCGCCGCGGCCACCGCCTCGGCCCGCGCCGTCACCTCGCCGGCCAGGGTCTCGAACAGCCGCAACTCCAGGGCCAGACTCTGATCCGCCGCCCGGGCGATGCGTCCTTCCAGGTCGCCCAGCTCGACCGTGGTGAAGCGCATGGCGTTGGCCATGGTCTGGCGGTGGATGAACGGCGCCCCCTCGCCGGTGGGCAGGCGGTCGGCGTAGCGGGCCTGGATTTCGACGTAGTAGCCGAGCAGGTTGTTGTGGCGGATCTTGAGCGACGGCAGATTAGTTTCTTTAGCGTAACGATCCTGCAGAGCGGCGATCAGCTTGCGGCTTTCGTCGCGCAGCGTGCGCAGGTCGTCGAGTTCCGGCGAGAAGCCGGCGGCGATGAAGCCGCCGTCGCGGGAACTCGGCGGCGCCTCGGCGGCCAGCGCCTCGGCCAGGCGGGCCACCAGGTCGGCGTGGCCGTCGAGCGCGGCGACGGCGCCGGCAATCGCCGCCGGCATGCCGGCCAGGCTGGCCGCCTTCAGCGCCTCGTGGAGGGCGCCGGCCTCGCCCAGCCCGTCGCGCACCGCCGCCAGGTCGCGCGGGCCGCCGCGCCCCAGGGTCAGGCGCGACAGCGCCCGCTCGATGTCCGGGCAGCGGCCGAGCCCGGCGATCAGGCCGTCGCGCCTCTGGCCGTCCTCGACGAAGAACTGCACGGCGTCGAGCCTGCCGTCGATGGCGGCGATGTCGGTCAGGGGCGCCGCCAGGCGGGCGGCCAGCAGCCGGGCGCCGGCTCCGGTGACGGTGCCGTCGATGACGCCCAGCAGGCTGCCGCGGCGCGTCCCGAGGAGGGTTTCGGCGAGTTCGAGGTTGCGCCGGGTGGCGGCGTCGATTTCCATGACGTCGCCGCCGCCCAGCCGCCGGGGCGGCGCCAGGCGGGGCAGCCGGCCCTTCTGGGTCAGCTCGACATAGTCGACCAGCGCGCCGCCGGCCGCCAGCTCGGGCCGTCCGAAGGCGCCGAAGGCGTCCAGCGTGCCGACCGCGAACAGCCCCTGCAGGCGCCGGCGGCCGTTCTCGCTGTCGAAGCGGCTGGCCGGCAGCGGGGTCAGGCGCTCGCGCCAGTCGCGCCACACGGCGGCAAGGCCGTCGCGCTCCACCAGGCGGTCGGCCACCAGCACCTCGCCGGCGTCGAGTCGGGCCAACGCGGCCGCCAGATTGCGCGCCTCGATCGGCTGCATGAAGAAGTCGCCGGTCGACACGTCGACCCAGGCCAGACCCAGGCCGCCGGCCGCCTCGGCCAGGGCCGCCAGGAAATTGTGGCGCCGCGCGTCGAGCAGCGTGTCCTCGGTCAGCGTGCCGGCGGTGACCACGCGGATGACGTCGCGGCGCACCACCGCCTTGCCGCCGCGCTTCTTGGCCTCGGCGGGGTCCTCGATCTGCTCGCAGACGGCCACCCGGAAGCCCTTGCGGATGAGCCTCACCAGATAGGCCTCGTGGCTGTGCACCGGCACCCCGCACATCGGGATGTCGTCGCCCAGGTGCTTGCCGCGCTTGGTCAGCGTGATGTCCAGCGCCGCCGACGCCTTGACGGCATCCTCGAAGAACATCTCGTAGAAATCGCCCATGCGATAGAACAGCAGGCAGTCCGGATAGTCGCGCTTGATCGCCAGATATTGGCTCATCATCGGCGAGGAACGCTCGGCCGCCGGATCGGCGGCGGCGGCGGGCGCGGGGCAATTGGGATTGGCGCTCGGTGAAGTCACGGGCGGTTCCGACTGGGTCCGGCATCGATGGGCAAGAAAGGCGGGGGAACCATATCATGGCGTCCGGGCTTGGGGCTATGATTCGGCAGGCCATTGGAGCAAAATGGAGGCCTTCCCGGACACCACGCGGCATGGGAGGGGCAAATGAACCAGAACAACCCGTCCGACCCGCCGAAACGAGAGGTCGTCGGGGTCTTCGCCGATCGCGAACAGTTCGAGGCCGCCATTCGCGCGCTGCTGGCCGCCGGCTATGAGCGGCGCGATCTCAGCGTGCTGGCGTCCCACGAATCGCTGGATGCCGCCGGCAAGCCTTCCAAGCCGTGGAAAGACGCCGTTACCGCCTTGGTCGGCGAGGTGAAATACGAAGTTCCGCTGGTCGCGTCCGGCGCCATTCTCCTGGCCGGCGGTTCGGTGGCGGCGCTGATCGCCGGGCTGGTCGGGGCGACCGTGGGCGGCATGGCCGTCAAGGAGGTGCTCGACGAGGTGACATCCTCGCCCCATACCGACGACTTCGCGCGGGCGTTGAACGCCGGCAGCGTGATTCTCTGGGTGCAAATTCCACATGGCGAAAAAGAATCCATTTCCGCTACCATCTTGGAGGAATGCGGCGCCGCCAATGTGCATACTCACGCCCATTCTTCCCTTTAAACTCTCCGAACGTCCGGAAAGACCAAGAAAGATCAAAAGAGATGAACAAGGTAGTCAAACGCGATCTGAGTGAAGAGGCGCTGGAACTCCACGCCTCCGGGCGGCCCGGCAAAGTCGCCCTGCTGGCCACCAAGCAGCTGACCAACCAGCACGAGCTGGCTCTCCTCTATTCCCCCGGCGTCGCCGCTCCCTGCCTCGCCATCGCCCGCGACCCCTCGCTCGCCTACAAGTACACGGCGAAAGGCAACCGCGTGGCCGTCGTCTCGAACGGCACGGCGGTGTTGGGCCTCGGCAACCTGGGCGCGCTGGCCGGCAAGCCGGTGATGGAAGGCAAGGCGGTCCTCTTCAAGTGCTTCGCCGACATCGACGGCGTCGACATCGAGCTGGACAGCACCGACACCGAGGAACTGATCCTCGCCACCAAGCTGCTGGCCCCGACCTTCGGCGGCATCAACCTCGAAGACATCAAGGCGCCCGAATGCTTCGTCATCGAGCAGCGCCTGCGCAAGCTGATGCCGATTCCGGTCTTCCATGACGACCAGCACGGCACCGCCATCATTTCGGCCGCCGGCCTGATCAATGCCTGCCACCTGACCGGCCGCAAGCTGGAGACCGTCAAGATCGTGGTCAACGGCGCCGGCGCCGCGGCCATTTCGTGCACCTCGCTGTTCAAGCTGCTCGGCGTGAAGAACGAGAACGTCATCATGTGCGACTCCAAGGGCGTCGTCTATGAGGGCCGCACCGAGGGCATGAACGAGTGGAAGGCCATTCACGCGACGAAGACCAAGCACCGGACCCTGGCGGAAGCCATGGTCGGCGCCGATGTCTTCGTCGGCCTGTCGGTCAAGGGCGCGGTGTCCCAGGCGATGGTCAAGTCGATGGCGGCCAAGCCGATCGTCTTCGCGATGGCCAATCCCGATCCGGAAATCACCCCGGAAGACGCGGTCGCCGTGTGCCCGGATGCCATCACCGCCACCGGCCGTTCGGACTATCCGAACCAGATCAACAACGTGTTGGGCTTCCCCTACATCTTCCGCGGCGCCCTGGACTGCCGCGCCAGCACCATCAACGACGAGATGAAGCTGGCCGCCGCCCACGCCCTGGCCCAGCTCGCCCGCGAGCCGGTGCCGGAGGAAGTGAGCAAGGCCTATGGCGAGAAGCTCAGCTTCGGCCCGGGCTACATCATCCCGACGCCGTTCGATCCGCGCCTGATCGAGATCGTGCCGCCGGCCGTGGCCCAGGCCGCCGCCGACACCGGTGTCGCCCAGAAGCCCATCCAGAACATGGACGCCTACCGGCTCGAACTGCGGGCCCGGTTGGCTTCCGTGCGTAAACCGCACAGTGCCTAGGATGCGCGGCAAGACGCACGTTCTAGTTCTCGACTGACTCGGGATGGGACCCCGGCGACGCTTGGCGTTGCCGGGGTCTCGCCTTTCAAGGAGGTAGGCAGCCCATCTGCCCCAATCGTGAAACGTACGTAACAACGTGCACCACTGGTTCCGGGAGATGAAGATCATGGACGCTAAAGCCAGACAGGATCTGCAACGGGAAGCGCTCGTCGTTCACGCGTCGGGCCGTCCGGGAAAGATCGAAATCCGCGCCACCAAGCCGCTGACCACCCAGCGCGACCTCTCGCTTCTTTATTCGCCCGGCGTCGCCGCGCCCTGTCTGGAGATCCAGCGCGATCCGTCGCTCGCCTACGACTACACCGCCAAGGGCAATTTCGTGGCCGTCATCTCCAACGGCACGGCGGTCCTGGGCCTGGGCAACCTGGGGGCGCTGGCCGGCAAGCCGGTGATGGAAGGCAAGGGCGTCCTCTTCAAGCGCTTCGCCGACGTCGACGGCATCGACCTCGAGGTCGACACCGAGGACGTCGACGAGTTCGTCAACTGCGTGCGCTTCCTCGGCCCCGCCTTCGGCGGCATCAACCTCGAGGACATCAAGGCGCCGGAATGCTTCATCATCGAGGAGCGCCTGCGCGAGCTGATGGACATCCCGGTCTTCCATGACGACCAGCACGGCACCGCCATCATCTCGTCGGCCGGCCTCATCAACGCGCTCCACCTGACCGGCAAGGACATCAAAAAGGTCCGCCTGGTGGTCAACGGCGCCGGAGCCTCGGCGGTGGCCTGCACCAATCTCTTCAAGATGCTGGGCGTGCGCCACGAGAACGTCATCATGTGCGACACCAAGGGCGTCATCTACCAGGGCCGCACCGAGGGCATGAACCAGTGGAAATCGGCCCATGCCAACAAGACCAAGGCACGCACGCTCACCGAGGCGATGGAAGGCGCCGACGTCTTCGTCGGCCTGTCGGCCAAGGGCGCGGTGACCCAGGAGATGGTCAAGAAGATGGCCGACAAGCCGATCATCTTCGCCATGGCCAACCCCGACCCCGAGATCGCGCCCGAGGAGGCCAAGGCGGTGCGCCCCGACTGCATCATGGCGACCGGCCGCTCGGACTATCCCAACCAGGTCAACAACGTGCTGGGCTTCCCCTACATCTTCCGCGGCGCGCTCGACGTCAGGGCCAGCACCATCAACGACGAGATGAAGCTGGCCGCCGCCCACGCCTTGGCCGAACTGGCCCGCGAGGACGTGCCCGACGAGGTGAACGCCGCCTATTCGCGCGAGCTGCGCTACGGCTCGGAATACATCATCCCGTCGCCGTTCGATCCGCGCCTCATCGAATACATCCCGGCGGCGGTGGCCAAGGCGGCAATGGATTCGGGCGTCGCCCGGCGGCCGATCGTCGACATGGACGCCTATCGCACGGAACTGCGCTCGCGCCTCGATCCGTCGGTGGCCAGCCTCAACCTGATCTTCGAGCAGGTGCGCGCCAAGCCGCGCCGCGTGGTGTTCGCCGAAGGCGAGGAGGAGAAGAGCGTGCGCGCCGCGCTGGCCTTCCGCACCGCCGGCTACGGCACGCCGGTGCTGATCGGCCGCGAGGAACGGGTCAAGCAGACCATGGAGCGCATGGGGCTCAGTTCCGACGAGGCCCTGGAAACCCACAACGCCCGCCTGAGTTCGGCCAACAAGGCCTACACCGACTTCGTGTACGCCCGCCTGCAGCGCAAGGGCGCGCTTTATCGCGACTGCCAGCGCATGGTGAACCAGGACCGCAACATCTTCGGCGCCTGCATGGTGGCGATGGGCGACGCCGACGCCATGGTCACCGGGCTGACGCGCAACTACTACGGCGCGCTGGCCGACATCCGCAGCGTGCTCGACCCCAAGGCGGGCAACGAGGTCCTTGGCCTCACCCTGCTGCTGGCCAGGAACCGCACCCTTTTCCTGGCCGACACCGCGGTCCACGAACTGCCGACGTCCGAACAACTGGCCGACTTCGCCGTGCAGACGGCGGCGGCGGCCCGGCGTTTCGGGCACGACCCGCGCGTCGCCCTGATCTCGTTCTCCAACTTCGGCAATCCCGACATCGACCGTTCGCACATCGTGCGCGACGCCGTGGCGGTGCTCGATTCGCGCAAGGTGGACTTCGAGTACGACGGCGAGATGGGGGCCGACGTCGCGATCAACCCCGAGCTGATGCGGCTCTATCCGTTCTGCCGGCTGTCGGGGCCGGCCAACGTGCTGATCATGCCCGGCCTGCATTCGGCCCACGCCTCGACCCGCCTGATGCACGAGCTGGGCGGCGGCACGGTGATCGGGCCGATCCTGGTCGGCCTGTCGAAGCCGGTGCAGATCCTGCCGCAGGGCGCCACCGTGAACGACATCGTCAACATGGCGGCGATGGCGGCGCACGACGCCTGAATTCCGGCCTTTTCCCGGTTGGGCCCCGGCGCTCCGGCGCCGGGGTCTTTTCTTGTCCGCCTGTCGAAAAACCGCAATAAAACCGTCATAAAACTGTTGTCTTCGGCCGGACGCCCGCTTACTCAGGGCGCCCGGGACCATTGACATCACGAGAGGCATCGTCATCCTGCCCGCTCCTTCTCCCGAAGCCGGGAAGACGCCGTTCTGGGCGACCTGGCCACCGGCCGAAAGCGCCATCCGCCACGTCTCGCGATTGCGGCGCGCGGCCGGGACCGAAGGGCACGTCGCCGTCCGTCTCGGCCTGGCCGGCGCCTTTCTCCTGGCCGTTCTCGCCTTCACCGCCGTGGTCGCCGGCGGCTTCGGCGGCACCGCCGCCGCCATCGTCGGCGCCGGCGTCGTCGGCGGCTACATGGCGCTCAACATCGGCGCCAACGACGTCGCCAACAACATGGGCCCGGCGGTCGGCGCCCGGGCCGTGACCATGGCCGGCGCGCTGGTCATCGCCGCCGTCTTCGAGACGGCGGGCGCCGTGCTGGCCGGCGGCGACGTGGTGGCGACCATCGCCAAGGGCATCGTCGACCCCGTCGCGATGGCCGACGCCGGCGTCTTCGTCGTGGCGATGATGGCGGCCCTTTTGGCCGCCGCCCTGTGGCTCAATCTCGCCACCTACATCGGCGCCCCGGTTTCCACCACGCATGCCATCGTCGGCGGCGTCATGGGGGCCGGCATCGCCGCCTCCGGCATGGCCGCCGTCAACTGGCCGACCATGGGGGCGATCGCCGCCAGTTGGGTGATCTCGCCCCTGATGGGCGGCGCCGTGGCGGCGCTCTTCCTGTCGCTCATCCGCCACACCATCGTCTTCCAGGAGGACCGCATCGCGGCGTCCCGCCGCTGGGTTCCGGTGCTGATCGGCGTCATGGCCTCGACCTTCGGCGCCTACGTGCTGCTCAAGGGCCTGGGCCAGGTCTGGAAGCCGTCGGCCGGCACGGTGGCGGGCGCCGCCGTCGGCCTTTTCGTGACCGGCTGGCTGGTCGCCCGCCCGCTGATCGCCCGCCAGTCGGCCGGGCTGGAGAACCGCAAGAAGGCGGTGCACGGCCTGTTCTCCGTCCCCCTCATCTGCGCCGCCGCGCTTTTGTCTTTCGCGCACGGCGCCAACGACGTCGCCAACGCGGTGGGGCCACTCGCCGCCATCGTCTATGCCCTGTCCGCGGGCGGCGTTGCCGCCGAGGTGGGGATTCCCTACTGGGTGCTGATCGTCGGCGCGCTCGGCATTTCGGTCGGCCTGGCGCTGTTCGGTCCGCGCCTCATTCGCACGGTCGGCGAAAAGATCACCAAGCTCAACCCGATCCGGGCCTTCTGCGTCGCGCTGTCGGCGGCGATCACGGTCCTCATCGCCTCGGCCCTCGGGCTGCCGGTCAGTTCCACCCACATCGCGGTCGGCGGCGTCTTCGGCGTCGGCTTCCTGCGCGAGATCCTGCACAACCGCCTGCGCCGTCGGATGGCCCGGGAAGCGGCCGCCAAGGCCCCGCCGGCTGCCGCCACGGAGAAGGCCCCCGACGGCGACGCGGCGGCGCCCGCCAAGAAGAAGAAAAAGAAGAAGCTCAAGCTGGTGCGGCGCAAGCACCTGGGCACCATTGTCGCCGCCTGGGTGGTGACGGTGCCGCTGGCCGCCGCGCTGGCCGCCCTTCTCTTCTTCCTGCTCGCATGGGGCCGCGCGGCCCTGCTCTAGCCCCGGCCCCGGCCCGCCAGGGCGGCATCGTGCAGCGCCGCCGATCCGGCGGAAAAGCAGCAGAAGATCACCCGCTCCAGCGTGCCGTCGCCGGCCAGGAAGGCGGCGACCGTCGCCACCGCGATCCCCGCCGCCCGTTCGCCCGGAAAGCGATAGACGCCGGTGCCGATGGCCGGAAAGGCGAGGCTTTTCAGCCCATGGGCGACGGCGATTTCCAGCGGGCGGCGATAGCAGCCGGCCAGCAGGGCGTCCTCGCCGCGCCCGCCGCCCTGCCACACCGGACCCACCGTGTGGATGACGTGGCGGGCCTTGAGGTCGTAGCCGCCGGTGATCCTGGCCTCGCCCGTCTTGCAGCCGCCGAGGGTGCGGCATTCGGCCAGCAACCCGGGCCCGGCGGCGCGATGGATGGCGCCGTCCACCCCGCCGCCGCCCAGGAGCGACTCGTTGGCGGCGTTGACGATGGCGTCGACGTCCAGCGTCGTGATGTCGGCCACGATCACGCTTATACGCGGGTCCATGGGCCCTTCTCCGGCTAGTTGCCGGCCGCGGCCGCCGCGCGCTCGGGCGGGAAGCGGCGCATCATCCACAACAGCAGCGCCAGCCCCGGCAAGGCGGCAACCGTGGAAAAAAGGAAGAAGTCGATCCAGCCGACCGCTTCCACCACATACCCCCCCTGGGCGGCCAGCACGGTGCGGCCGAGGGCGGCCAGGCTGGACAGCAGCGAATACTGGGTGCCGGTGTAGGTCAGGCTGCACAAGGCCGAGATGTAGGCGACGAAGGCCGCCGAGCCCATGCCGCCCGACACGTTCTCGATGGAGATGGTGGCGGTCAGCCACAGGCGGTCGGCCCCGACGTGGGCCTGCCAGGCGAACATCAGGTTGGAGGCCGCCTGCAGGACGCCGCAGACGAGCAGGCTGCGGGCGATGCCGATGCGCGCCACCAGGATGCCGCCCATGGCGGCGCCGGCGATGGTGGCGACGAAGCCGTAGAGCTTGGAGATCTCGGCGATATCGACCTTGGTGAAGCCGATCTTGACGTAGAACGGATTGGCCATGACGCCGGCCATGGCGTCGCCCAGCTTGTAGAGCACGACGAAGGCGAGGATCGCCGCCACCGTCCAGCCGTGGCGCTTCAGCATGTCGGCGAAGGGGCCGACGAAGGCGTCCTGCGCCCACGCCACCAGGCCGGGCGCCGGCTTCACGACCGAGGCGGGAGCGGCCGGCTCGCGGCTGAAGAGGATAGTCAGGACGCCGACGCCGACCAGGGCGGCCATCGTCGCGTAGACCCAGAACCACGGCATGACGCTGGCCAGCAGCAGGGCGCCGGCCCCCGAGACCAGCATGGCGGTGCGATAGCCGAACTGCACGGCCGCGGCGCCCGCCCCGTATTGCCGTTCCTCGAGGATCTCGACCCGGTAGGCGTCGATGACGATGTCCTGGCTGGCCGAGCAGAAGGAGACGACGAGGGCCAGCGCCGCCACCCGCCACGGATCGGCCGCCGGATCGCAGGCGCCCAGCGCCAGCAGGGCGGCGATCAGCGCGCCCTGGGTGGCCAGCGCCCAGCCGCGGCGGCGCCCGAACAGCCGGGTCATCAGCGGCAGCGGCGCGCGGTCGACCAGCGGCGCCCACAGGAACTTGAAGCTGTAGGGAATGCCGACCATGGCGAACAGGCCGATGGTGGCCAGCGACACCCCCTCCTCGGTCAGCCACAGCGAGAGGGTCGAGCCGGTGAGGATCAACGGCAGGCCCGACGAGAAGCCCAGCAGCAGGACCACCAGGATGCGCCGGTCGGCGTAAACGGCGAGCGACTGGCGCCACGTGGTCACGGCCGCGACCCCGTTACGGCACGGCAACGAATCGGCGCGGCGGGAAGATGGAGCATGGCCGGCAGCCTAGCCCGCCGCCGCGCCTCTGGAAAGCATGAAAAGCCACGGATGGACACCGATGAACGCCGATAGGGGAGTGCGGCCAGGCGACCGCATACGGTGCTGCGAAGACGGGCCGAGGGATCGTCCATGTCCATCGGTGTTCGTCGGTGTTCATCCGTGGCGAAAGAACCGCCCCGCCTATTCGTCGGCCGCCCGTTCGGCCTTTTTGCGGGCGTGGGGGTCGAGGTGGCGTTTGCGCAGGCGGATGTATTTCGGCGTCACCTCCACCAGCTCGTCCTCGGCGATGTAGGCGACGGCCTGTTCCAGCGCCAGCCGCTTGGGCGGGCTCAGGCGGATGGCGTCGTCCTTGCCGGCGGCGCGGATGTTGGTCAGGTGCTTGGTCTTCAGCGGGTTGACGATGAGGTCGTTCTCGCGGGTGTGCTCGCCGACGATCATCCCCTCGTAGACCTTGGTGCCCGGCTCGACGAACAGCGGCCCCCGGCCCTCCAGCCCGCCCAGGGCATAGGTGACGGCGGTGCCGGTGGCGCTCGACACCAGCACGCCGACGCGCCTGGCCGGCACCGGCCCCTTGAAGGGGGCATAGCCGTGGAACATGCGGTTGAGCACGCCGGTGCCGCGCGTCTCGGTCATGAACTCGCCGTAATAGCCGATCAGGCCGCGCGACGGGGCCAGGAAGGTCAGCCGGGTCTTGCCGCCGCCCGAGGGGCGCATTTCGGTCATCTCGGCCCGGCGCACGGAAAGCGCCTCGACGACGATGCCGGCGAAGGCGTCGTCGACGTCGACCTGCACCTCCTCGATGGGTTCCAGGCGCGCCCCGGTCTCGGGGTCCTTGCGATAGAGCACGCGCGGCCGGCTGATCGACAGCTCGTAGCCCTCGCGGCGCAGCGTCTCGATCAGCACGCCCAGCTGCAATTCGCCGCGCCCGGCCACCTCGAAGGCGTCCTTGTCGGAGGTCTCGGTGACGCGGATGGCGACGTTGCCCTCGGCCTCGCGGGTCAGGCGGTCCCTGATCATGCGCGACGTCACCTTGTCGCCGTCCTGGCCGGCATAGGGCGAATCGTTGATGGAGAAGGTCATGGAAAGGGTCGGCGGATCGACCGGGGTGGCGGCGATCGGCTCGCTGACGGCGGCGTCGCAGATGGTGTCGGCCACCGTCGCCTTGCTCAATCCGGCCAGCGCCACGATGTCGCCGGCCTCGGCCTTCTCGACGCCGATGCGCTTCAGGCCGCGGAACACCAGCACCTTGGAAAGCCGCCCCTGCTCGATCAGGCGGCCGTCCGGGTGCAGCGCCTTGACCGTCATGTTGGGGCTGACCGAGCCGGCATGGATGCGCCCCGTCAGCACGCGGCCCAGGAAGGGGTCGTATTCCAGCGTCGAGGCCAGCATCTGGAAGGGACCGTCGGGCTCGGCCTCGGGCGGCGGCACGTGATCGACGATGAGGTGCAGCAGCGGCGTCAGGTCGGTTCCCGTCTCGCCCGCCGTCAGGCTGGCCCAGCCTTCCTTGGCCGAGGCGTAGATGACCGGGAAGTCGAGCTGCTTGCCCTGGGCCTCCAGGGCGACGAACAGGTCGAACACCTCCTCGTGCACCTGCTCGGTCCGCGAATCGGGGCGGTCCACCTTGTTGATGACGACGATGGGGTTGAGGCCCAGCTTCAGCGCCTTGGCGGTGACGAACTTGGTCTGCGGCATCGGCCCCTCGGCGGCGTCGACCAGCAGCAGCACGCCGTCGACCATGTTGAGGATGCGCTCGACCTCGCCGCCGAAGTCGGCGTGGCCGGGGGTGTCGACGACGTTGATGCGATGGCCCTGCCACTCGATGGAGGTGCATTTGGACAGGATGGTGATGCCGCGCTCGCGCTCCTGGTCCAGGGAATCCATGGCCCGCTCGGCCACGTGCTGCTTGGCGTGGAACGAGCCACCCTGGCGGAGCAGGCCGTCGACCAGCGTGGTCTTGCCGTGGTCGACGTGGGCGATGATGGCGATGTTGCGCAGGTTCAAGGACGGAACGCCTTCTGGTTCGGCCGGACACGGAAATGGGGGCCGTGGCGCGGGCCCGGCGGCCCGGCGGCGGCGGCCGGCAGTATAGTCGCCTTGCCGGCCGGGGCAAGGGCCAGCCGATTCGCGAAACCCTCGGCGGCTCCGCCCCCTCCCTGTCCCTCCCCCGCAAAGGGGGAGGGAACGCCGTCTTTATTCTCCCTCCCCTCGACGGGGAAGGAACGCGATCTTTTTCTCCCTCCCCCTGGATGGGGAAGGAACGCGATCTTTTTCTCCCTCCCCCTGGATGGGGAAGGAACGCGATCTTTTTCTCCCTCCCCCTCGATGGGGGAGGGCCGGGGAGGGGGTGAAGCCCCGCCCCCCGCACCCGCGAGGAGAAAGGGAACGCCGTCTTTTTCTCCCCCCCCCTCGACGGGGGAGGGCCGGGGAGGGGGTGAAGCCCCGCCCCCCGCACCCGCGAGGAGAAAGGGAACGCCGTCTTTCTCTCCCTCCCCCTCGACGGGAAAGGAACGCGATCTTTTTCTCCCTCCCCCTCGATGGGGAAGGGCCGGGGAGGGGGTGAAGCCCCGTCCCCCACAGCCGCGGGTGGACAAACGGCCGCCGGCCCCGTACATGTCTTGGCGTTTCATCGCGAGAGAGAGGGAGACACCCCATGAGCGAGACCCCGCGGGTCGCCATCGTCACCGGCGCCGGTTCCGGCATCGGCCGCGCCGTCGCCCTGGCGCTTCTCAACGACGGCTACGCCGTGGTGCTGGCCGGCCGGCGCCACGACGCCCTGGCCGAGACGCTGGCCTCGGCCGGCCCGCAGGCCAAGCGCGGCCTGGCGGTGCCGACCGACGTTTCCGATCCGAAGTCGGTCGACGCGTTGTTCGCCAGGACCAAGGAAACCTTCGGGCGCCTCGATCTGCTGTTCAACAACGCCGGCACCGGCACGCCGGCCATCTCGTTCGGCGACCTGACGTGGGAACAGTGGAAAGGGGTGATCGACGTCAACCTCAACGGCGCCTTTCTGTGCGCCCGGGCGGCCTTCGCCATGATGCGCGAGCAGCGGCCGATGGGCGGGCGGATCATCAACAACGGGTCCATCTCGGCCCACGCGCCGCGCCCCGGCTCGGCCCCCTACACGGCCTCCAAACACGCCATCACCGGGCTCACCAAGACCATCTCGCTCGACGGCCGCCCCTTCGACATCGCCTGCGGCCAGATCGACATCGGCAACGCCGTGACGCCGATGACGGCGCGCATGGCCGAAGGGGTGCCCCAGGCCAACGGCACCATCGCGCCGGAGCCGCGCATGGCGGTCGAGCACGTCGGCCAGGCGGTGGTGCAGATGGCCGCCCTGCCGCTCGAAACCAACGTCCAGTTCATGACCATCATGGCCACCAAGATGCCGTTCGTCGGACGGGGGTAGGCCGAACCTTCCCGAACCCGAGTCTCCTCTCCGCCAGCCAGCGGCGTGGGCTGACGAGGGCCTGAACCGGATATATCGTTGACAGGTTTCCTTGTCGGCAAAGGGGAGCTTTGCCAGTAGACTTGATTGATAAACGCGGCCTAGCGATTATAACCTTCGCAAACCTTTGGGCGAAAACTGGTCGGATACGGATTGCCCACTCAATATCCGGAAAATGTTGGGCATTTTCCGAAACATGGGCACAAGATGTTGATCAGAAAGAAAGCTCAGGATCGTTTTTTCTTGCCAGATTGGTAAGTTACGATTTACGTTAGGCTCTAATACACAACAGTTTGTTGGATTGGTGGCCCCGGTCGGACTCGAACCGACAATTCCCTGGCAGGAACCCCGATCCCAGATCGGGGGCGTTTACCGATTTCGCCACGGGGCCAATTAAGTGATGTGGGGTGAGCCGGTGCAAACGACTCACCCCGATGTCACCCGACGGTGGCTGCGAGCGGTAGCGGATCTTAACCCCTACCGTTCGGGTGGTAGTACTCTGTGGCCGCTAGTTAGGGTCGAGGCGCCAACCGAAGACCCTAGCTAGCCCACCCCGCACGCCACGGGGGTAGTTCATCAGATCCGCAGAGTGGTGCGTCGAGGCGGTCTGGGCAGATATCAGGCGGCGGCATTTGATGTCTCCTAAAAGGCAAAAGGGGACTCCTAGAGCCCACAGCGTGTCGGCCTCCATCGTCCCCTGATTGCGGGTCTACGCGCCCGCGTGCATCAAATCTGCCCGAGAGCGGTTCTCATCGCAACAACATTTCGTACCGAGTCAGGTAAAAATAGGCTTGATCTAGTGGCGGGATCTGGATATGGCGGAATCGGCTTGGCTGGCGTATACTGAAGCCATGATCAATCTAAGCCAGAAACAAAGCAGGCAGCCGAAAAGCCGACCAGCCTAAAGCCGCTCAAATTCGAGGAAGCGGTGGCGGATTTGCTGTGGGTAAAGCCACGGAACGACGACGATAACGCGGGGGGAAATGGCAACGGGGGCGGCAAACGACGCAAGCGTTGACGCCGTTGCGATGGCGGCTCAGCTGGGGCGCTTAGATCTCGTATCTGTCCTCTTGGCAATCGTGGCTATTTTGCTGGCGATTGGTGGCTTTGTGGCCTTTTTTAACGTTAGGGGCATTGCCCGGCGTCATGCCGAAGAAGAGGCGCGGGAGGTGGCTGAAAAGGCTGCAAACGACTACTTGCAAAGGGAAATGCCGTTAATAATTAAGGAGTATGGTGAGCTTTTTGAGAACGCGGGAGCCGATAAGCAGGCGGACGAGATAGCGGAAGCTCAGGAAAAGTCGGGTGGAGGTGAGCTATGACTCTTTCAGAGCAACTTAGCGTGATCAATAGGTTCAGGAAGCAAGCTCCCGTTGATGTTGAGGCTTTGGCTAAGGCGCTCGGCATCGGCGTTAGGTATGCATTTCTCGACGCGGAAGTGTCCGGAATGATTGAACGGTCGAAGGATGGCCGTTGCGTGATCACCGTAAACGCAGCAGATCCGCCAACTCGCCAGAGATTTACGTTGGCTCACGAAATCAGCCATTACATGCTCCATCGTCACCTGATTGGCGACGGGTTGGATGATGACCGAGCTTACAGAAGCACTGCGGTCGGCAAGTACCACAACACGAACATTGGTCCAAAGCATGAAACAGAGGCCAACAAGCTTGCGGCCTCAATTTTGATGCCGCACGAACTGATTGATGATCTCAAGAGGAAGGGGCATCAGAACCCGGCCCAACTCGCGCGCGCCTTGAATGTGTCTGAGCACGCGATGTCGATCCGCATTAGCGTTCCCTATGATGGTTGACGGTAGATCAGCCGCTTTCCCGCGCCCCTGATTGCCGCAACGGTCCGCGCGCCGTTATCGTCGAGCCGCGCATGGCGGTCGAGCACATCGGCCAAGCGGTGGTGCAGATGGCCGCCCTGCCGCTCGAAATCAACGTCCAGTTCATGACTATCATGGCCACCAAGATGCTGTTCGTCGGAAGGGGGTAGGGCGCCCCGTAGTGAACGAAATAGCAGGCATGGCGTAGCACCCCCCGGCGGTTGCCAACGGCACGCTGTACCTAACGGTCGCTGGCGGCCTGCCTTGGGGGCATCTCGTGTCGCAGGAATGAAGGGTTATTGGCAGTGACTAAGATGGATTCCTTTTAGAATCGAAACGGTCGCCAAAAAGCAATAAAAGAATCGAGGGAAGGTGCTATATTGTAGGGTAGCCATGATGACCAGGGAGGTTTATGGCCGATATGGCTATTTCATCTTTACGCGATGCTCTTAGGTGGATGTTCGGACGTGGCAAGAAGGAAAAATCTCCCTTTGCCAGCGAGCAGGAAGCTTATGAGTTTTGCCAGAAAGTATATAAGGAAACCGGCGGCGTAACGCCTGAATTGCGGCGCGCCTACGATTTTTACAAAAATAATTTCAACGATGAATGTTCCCCGGCCGGTGGACGTTAAGAATCTAGTTATATTGCCGCTCCCGGATGATTTATGTCTGAAAGACTTTGATTCCGGAGAACATGAAGTAGATCGCCATATTAATAAATGTCACGAATGGCATCATAAATATCAACGGCGAGTGTTCTGCGGCTTCTTCCCATCAAGGACAGAAGCCGTTGGTTTTTATTGCCTAAGTATATCGGCATCACAATCAAAATATCTTTCAGAAGAGATCATTAATTCTAGTGAGGGGTATGCATATGTTCCCTTCATTTATATTAACTATCTTGCGGTTAGAAAAGAATATCAAAACAATAAAATTGGAACCATTCTTCTTTTAAATGCTCTCGAAAAGTGTGCACATACTGTTAAAAATATTGGGATTTATGGTGTATCGCTCAATGCATTGACGGACCGAGCGGCTGGGCTATATGACCGCTACGGCTTTAGGGAATATGGAGGAAGGTCTAGTCATCCATTTATGGTGCTTCCTGCACGATCTCTACTCGATCTTTTCTCCTAAAAATGCCTAACGTCTCCCAAATCTAATACTGCCGCCCGGCCAACAACAAATCGACCACGACGGCTCCCCCCGTTGGTGAGAGAACGTTAGCAAGGTGCTTGCTACGTAATGTCGTGGATTCTTGACTAGGTCGTCATCGCCGCACTTGACAAATTCACCGCTATTGATTATATTCCTATAAATAGCTTTATTTCCTTCCCGGGGGCGGGGCTGCCGCGTCGGCCGCGAGTGTTTACGGCCCTGACGCCGGAAAATGTGCCCCCATCATAGCCATTTAAGTTTTTGATTTTGAAGGATAAACCGGCAAAATGACGAGGTTTTTTTCCGTTACGGCCGCCGCGGATGCCGGAAAAGCCATGGTGAATCAATCCGTTAGACGGCGATCGCCCGCCGAACGCAGGGGCCGGAATCTCGTCATTTCCGCCGTCCCCGCCTGCCCCCTTGCGGCGGCCGGGCGGCGGGGCTAAACAGGCCGCCGCCATCCCCCGCCGCAGAAAGGTCCCGTCCGTTCATGCTTTCCGCCTTCGCCAAGGCCTTCGCCCAGTTGCCCGACCGCCCCATCCGGCGGCTGGTGCTGGCCTGCCTGGGCGGCGCGATCCTGGTGTTCGCGGCCCTGTTCGCCCTGATGGGGTGGACGCTGGGCCACACGGTGCTGTTCGACAGCGGGTGGCTGGAAGGGGTCGTCGACGGGCTGGGGGCGCTGGCCACCCTGGCCCTGACCTGGTTGCTGTTCCCGGCGGTGGCGAGCGCGCTGATCGGCCTTTTTCTCGACCGCGTCGCCGGCGCGGTCGAGGCCCGCCACTATCCCGGGCTGGCCGCCGCCCGGCCCATCGGGTTCCTCGAGAGCCTGCTGACCGCCGGCAAGCTGGTGGCCGCCATGCTGGTTCTCAACATTCTGGCCTTGCCGCTTTATCTGTTTCCGGGGATAAACCTGCTGGCCTTCTATGGCCTGAACGGGTACCTTCTGGGGCGCGAGTACTGCGAGCTGGCCGCCCTGCGCCGGATGGACGGCAAGGCGGCGCAACGTCTGCGCAAAGCCCATGGAATTCGCGTTTTCCTGGCGGGCGTCGTCATCGCGTTCCTGCTGACGCTGCCGGGGATCAACCTCATCGCCCCGGTCGTCGGCACCGCCGCGATGGTGCATCTGGTGGAGGCCTGGCGGCCGCGTACGCGGGAAGGCGGCCGATAGGGCCGTCCCCGGTTTTCTTTATTGTCGAGGAGGGGAACAGCTGATCATGTTCCGCAAGAAGCAAGACGAAAACGACGGCTCGATGAAGCCCGTCCACGAAGGCGACCGGCACGACCAGGCGGCGCCGCCGCTGAAACCCTTCAGCCGCAAGGGATCGCACATGCCGATCAAATCCGCCGCCGTTCCCCCGGCCCGCCCCGAGATTCCCAGGCGTCCGGTCGACCAGCCGCCGGCCTCGCCGCCCCGCCGCTTCGAGCGCCAGAAACCCAACGACGACAACAAGAAGCTGACGGTCGGGCGCGACATCTGCCTCAAGGGCGAGATCACGTCGTGCAACAAGCTGATCGTCGAGGGCCAGGTCGAGGCCGAACTGGCCGACGCCCGGGCCATCGAGGTCGCCCCCACCGGCTATTTCAAGGGCAGCGCCAACGTCGAGGAGGCCGACATCAGCGGCCTTTACGAGGGCGAGCTGCTGGCCCGCGAGATCCTGACCGTCCGGGCCGGCGGGCGCATCCACGGCACGGTGCGCTACGGGCGCGTCGTCATCGAGGCGGGGGGCGAGATTTCCGGCGACATGCGGGCATTGGCCCCGGGCGAGGCCGATGCCCTGCGCGCCGACGACGCCGCGGCCGCCGAGGAGCCCGCCGCCGAGGCGGCGCCGGTCGACGACCTGCGCCCGTGGCCGCGGGACGACGGCGAGACGACGCCCCCGGCCGCCACGGGGCCGGACGATCCGTCCGGCCACACGCTCTAGGCCGGCCGGAAAAAGGGGGGGGATGATGCACCGACCCGCGGGTTGGCGCGCCTGGGCGGCAGCCGGCGTCGCGCTGCTGGCGCTGAGCGTTGCCGCCTGCGGCACGCCCCGCTACGCCGAATCGCCCGCCGCCGATCCGGCCGAGACGCTTCCATCCGCCGTCGAGACGCCGGCGCGCCCGGGCGTGCTGCCCGAGGGCGAGCGCCTGGCCGCCGCCTCGCCCGCCGACGTGGCGCTGCCGGCCTCCGCGCTGCCCGGGCCGGAGCGCCTGGCCGGGCTGACGGCGCCCGATGTTGCCGCCCTGCTGGGATCGCCCGGCTTCGTCAGGCGCGACCCGCCGGCCGAGGTCTGGCAGTACCGCACCGAAACCTGCGTGCTCGACCTCTTCCTCTACGCCGACGGCGCCGGCCAGCCGCAAAAGGTCAGCCATTTCGAATTCCGCGGCCGCACGGTCACCGGCGTGGCGGCGGGCGAATGCTACCGCGAGCTTCTGGCCGTCCGCCCGCGCAGCCCGGCCGGCTGAAGGCGTTTAGAGTTTTGGGGACACCATAAAGTATGGTGTCCCCAAAACTCATGTCCCCAAAACCAGGCGCGCTACGCCGCCATCGTCTTGGCGGGGTAGGCGCAGAGGTCGGCCACCGGGCAGGCCGCACAGGCCGGCTTGCGGGCCATGCAGACATAGCGGCCGTGCAGGATCAGCCAATGGTGGGCATGCCGCTTCCAGCGGGCCGGCGTCGCCTTCTCCAGGCCCTGCTCGACCTCGAAGGGGGTGGCGCCGGGGGCCAGCCCGGTGCGGTTGCCGACCCGGAAGATGTGGGTGTCCACCGCGATGGTGGGTTCCCCGAAGGCGACGTTCAGCACGACGTTGGCGGTCTTGCGCCCGACCCCGGGCAGGGCCTCCAGGGCGGCGCGCTCCGCCGGCACCTGGCCGCCGTGCCGCTCGACCAGGAGGCGCGACAGGCCGATGACGTTCTTGGCCTTGGCGTTATAGAGGCCGATGGTCTTGATGAAAGCCTTGAGGCCGTCCTCGCCCAGGGCCAGCATCTTCGCGGGCGAATCGACGACCTTGAAAAGCGGCCCGGTCGCCTTGTTGACGCCGACGTCGGTGGCCTGGGCCGACAGCACCACGGCGACCAGCAGCGTGTAGGGGTTGACGAAGTCGAGCTCGCTTCTGGGCTCGGGGTTGGCGGCGGCCAGGCGGCGGTAGAATTCCTCGACGTCGGCTTTCCTCATGGCCTTCCTCCTCTCTCCCCCGGGCGCCGCGTCCAGCTTAGCGGCGCCAATGCCGGCGGCAAGGATTTCCTGGGCCGCCGGCCGATCCCATCCCATATGTAATGCCTGTCCCCGAACGGCCCGATGGAGGCCCGATGAGCGACCGGCGGCCCGATGCCCCGCCCCTCCTCTTCCATGCCGTGCTGCGCCCGCGCCGCAGCGCCGGGGCGCGGGGCGCTGGCGTCGCCGTCGGGCTGCTGGCCGGCGGGCTGGCAGTGGCCGGGCTGGGCTTCGGGCTGGCCGGCGCCTGGCCGGTGGTCGGTTTCGGCGGCCTGGAGGTGGCGCTGCTGTGGGCGGCGTTCTCTTTGCACGGCCGGGCGGCCCGCGTCGTCGAGGTGCTGTCCCTGACCGAGGATGCGCTGACGCTGATCCGCGAAGACCCCGGCCGGCCGCCGCGCCAATGGTCGTTTCAGCCCTACTGGCTGCGCGTCGTCGTGGCGGGCGGGGCGGAAAGCGGCGTCATCGAGCTGCGCTCGCACGGCCGCTCGCTGGCGATCGGCGCCTTCCTGGGAGCGGCGGAGCGGCAACGGCTGGCCGCCGATCTCGTCCGCGCGCTGGCCCCGCTGTCGGGCTTGGCGCCGGCGGCGGTGCCCCGGCCGCGGGCCGAAGCGGTCCCCTGCACGCCCTGCCGTCCGGCCTCGGCCTAGGCGAGCCCCAGCACGTCGCGCATGGAATAGAGGCCGGGGGTGCGGCCGGCCACCCAGGTGGCGGCCCGGATGGCGCCCTTGGCCAACACGGCGCGCGAGGTCGCCTTGTGGGTCAGGGCCAGTTGCTCGCCCTCGCCGGCGAACAGCACGGTGTGATCGCCGACCACGTCGCCGCCGCGCAGGGAGGCGAACCCGATGTCGCCCCGCCGCCGGGCCCCGGTGTGGCCGTCGCGCGCCCGTTGCGCCACGGCGTCGAAATCGACCCCGCGGCCGGCGGCGGCGGCCTTGCCAAGGGCCAGCGCGGTGCCGGACGGCGCGTCGACCTTGTGGCGGTGGTGCATCTCGAGGATCTCGATGTCGAACTCCTCGCCCAGCGCCTTGGCGACCTGGGCGGTCAGGCCGAGCAGCAGGTTGACGCCGATGCTCATGTTGGCGGCCTGCACGACGGCGGCCTTGCGGGCCAGGATGTCGATCGCCGCCTGGTGCTGGGGGCCGAGCCCGGTGGTGCCGATGACCATGGCGGTGCCGGTCTCGGCGGCCAGCCCGGCGTGGAAAACGGTGGCCGCCGGCATGGTGAAGTCGGCGATGACGTCGGCCGCCGCGAACAGCGCCCGGGCGTCGTCGGTGACCTTGAGCCCCGACGGTTGGCCGCCGCCCAGGACGGCGACGTCCTGGCCGAGCGCCGGGCTGTCCGGCCGCTCGCTGCCGCCGGCTAGTTCGCAGCCCGGGCCGGCCAGCACCTCGGCCACCAGCAGGCGGCCCATGCGCCCGGCGCATCCGACGATACCGATCTTCATGGCTTCCCCCTTGAAACGTTGCGGCGGCGCTTCTTGCGCCCCCCGTTCGTCCGCCCTCAGTCCTTGAGGTCTTCCCACAGCTCCTTGACCTTGGAGAAGAAGCCGGCCGATTCGGGGCTGGTCTTTTCGGCGCTGCCGGCCCCCTCGAACTCGCGCAGCAATTCGGCCTGCTTCTTGGTCAGGTTCATCGGCGTCTCGACCATGGTCTGCACGAACATGTCGCCGTGCGCCGAGGAGCGCAACACCGGCATGCCCTTGCCGCCGAGGCGGAATTGATGGCCGCTTTGGGTTCCGCCCGGGATGTTGATGCGGGCCCGCCGGCCGTCCAGCGTCGGCACCTCGACCGAGCCGCCCAGGGCGGCCGTGGTCATCGGAATCGGCACCCGGCAATAGATGTTGGCGCCGTCGCGCTGGAAGAAGCGGTGCGGCGCCACGGTCAGGAAGATGTAAAGATCGCCCGCCGGCGCGCCGCGCATGCCGGCCTCGCCCTCGCCGGCCAGGCGGATGCGGGTGCCGTCTTCGACGCCGGCCGGAATGTTGACCGACAGCGTCTTCTCGCGGCGCACCCGGCCGGTGCCGCCGCAGGAGCGGCAGGGGTCCTTGATGACCTGCCCCACCCCCTGGCAGGTCGGGCAGGTGCGCTCGACCGTGAAGAAGCCCGACTGCGCCCGCACCCGGCCGTGGCCGTGGCAGGTCGGGCAGGTCACCGGGGCGGCGGCGCCGGCGGCGCCGGAACCGTTGCAATCCGAACAGGCGATGGAGGTCGGCACCCGGATCTGTGTCTTGGCGCCGTGGAAGACCTGCTCGAGCGAAACCTCGAGGTTGTAGCGGAGGTCGGCGCCGCGCGCCGCGCCGCCGCCGCGCCGGCCGCCGCCACCGACGAAGTCGCCGAACATCTCGTCGAAGATGTCGGCGAAGCCGCCGGCCGAGAAGCCGCCGAAGCCGCCCGCCCCGCCGGGGCCGCCCGGCCCGCCCTGCTCGAAGGCGGCATGGCCGAAGCGGTCATAGGCGGCGCGCCGCTGGTCGTCCTTGAGGACGTCGTGCGCCTCGTTGATCTCCTTGAACTTCTGCTCGGCGGTCTTGTCCCCGGGGTTGCGGTCCGGGTGGTACTTCATCGCCAGCTTGCGGTAAGCCTTGCGGACGTCGTCCTTCGACGCGCCGCGCTCGACCCCCAGGGCCGCGTAATAGTCCTGTTTGGCCATCAGTTGGGACCCGCATCCTGCGGCCGTCCCGGCGCGCGGTCAGCCGCGCGCCGGGCGTGCCATCTTTTCCCGCGGAAGATTCCGGCCATTGCGGCCGCTATTTCCGCTTGCCGGCGTCCGGATCGACTTCCTCGAAGTCGGCATCCACCACGGTATCGTCGGGCCCGCCCGAGGACTTGCCCGACGACGGCCCGGCCTGCTGCTCCCCGGCACCGCCGGCGGCGGCCCCCGGCCCGGCCTCCTGGTTGGCCTTGTACATGGCCTCGCCCAGCTTCATGGAGGCCTGCGTCAGAACCTCGGTCTTGGCCTTGATGGCGTCGGCGTCCTCGCCGGTGAGAGCGGCCTTGAGATCGGCGATGGCCGTCTCGATGGTCTGCTTCTCGGTGGCCGACACCTTGTCGCCGAACTCCTTGATGTTCTTCTCGGTGCTGTAGACCAGGGAATCGGCGTGGTTCTTGGCCTCGACCAGCTCCTTGCGCTTCTTGTCCTCGCTGGCGTGCTGCTCGGCGTCCTTGACCATGCGGTTGATGTCGGTATCCGTGAGCCCGCCCGAAGCCTGGATGCGGATCTGCTGTTCCTTGCCGGTCGCCCGGTCCTTGGCCGACACGTGGACGATGCCGTTGGCGTCGATGTCGAAGGTGACCTCGATCTGCGGCACGCCGCGCGGCGCCGGCGGAATGCCCATGAGGTCGAACTGGCCCAGCAGCTTGTTGTCGGCCGCCATCTCGCGCTCGCCCTGGAAGACGCGGATGGTCACCGCGTTCTGGCTGTCCTCGGCGGTCGAGAAGACCTGGCTCTTGCGGGTCGGGATGGTGGTGTTGCGGTCGATCAGCCGGGTGAACACCCCGCCCAGGGTCTCGATGCCCAGGCTGAGCGGCGTCACGTCCAAGAGCAGCACATCCTTGACGTCGCCCTTGAGCACGCCGCCCTGGATGGCGGCGCCGACCGCCACCACCTCGTCGGGGTTGACGCCCTTGTGCGGCTCGCGGCCGAAGAAATTCTTCACCGTCTCGATGACCTTGGGCATGCGGGTCATGCCGCCGACCAGGATGACCTCGTCGATCTCGCCGGCCGTCACGCCGGCGTCCTTGAGCGCGGCGCGGCAGGGACCGACCGTGCGCTGGATCAAGTCGTCGACCAGGGCCTCGAGCTTGGCGCGCGTCAGCTTGATGTTGAGGTGCTTGGGCCCCGAGGCGTCGGCGGTGATGAACGGCAGGTTGACCTCGGTCTGCATCGAGCTCGAGAGCTCGATCTTGGCCTTCTCGGCGCCTTCCTTGAGGCGCTGCAGGGCCAGCTTGTCCGAGCGCAGGTCGATGCCGTGCTCTTTTTTGAACTCGTCGGCCAGGTAGTCGATGATCTTCTTGTCGAAGTCCTCGCCGCCCAGGAAGGTGTCGCCGTTGGTCGACTTCACCTCGAAGACGCCGTCGCCGATTTCGAGCACCGAGATGTCGAAGGTGCCGCCGCCCAGGTCGTACACGGCGATGGTGCCGGCGCCCTTCTTCTCAAGCCCGTAGGCGAGCGCGGCGGCGGTCGGCTCGTTGATGATGCGAAGCACCTCGAGGCCGGCGATCTTGCCGGCGTCCTTGGTGGCCTGGCGCTGCGAATCGTTGAAGTAGGCGGGAACCGTGATGACGGCCTGCGTCACCGGCTCGCCCAGATAGCGCTCGGCCGTTTCCTTCATCTTTTGCAGGATGAAGGCGGAAATCTGGCTGGGACTGTACTTCTGGCCGTCGAGCTGGACCCAGGCGTCGCCGTTGTCGGCCTTGACGATCTTGTAGGGAACCAGGCCCATGTCCTTCTTGGTCAGCGGGTCGTCGAAGTTGCGCCCGATCAGCCGCTTGATGGCCGATACCGTATTCTCGGGGTTGGTCACCGCCTGGCGCTTGGCCGACTGGCCGACCAGGCGTTCGCCGCCCTCGGTAAAGGCGATCATCGAGGGCGTGGTCCGCGCCCCCTCGGCATTCTCGATGACCCGCGCGTCGGAGCCGTCCATGACGGCGACGCAGGAGTTGGTGGTCCCCAGGTCGATCCCGATAACCTTGCTCATTGTAACCTCGTTCGTTGCGGCAGGTCCCGGCGGCCACATGCGGCACCGCAGAAACCCCCTTTGTTGGATTTCAAAAAGTCCGCCTCGGCGCGGACGTCTGGGCGATATATATGTCCACGCGAAATGGCACGCAACTGCCGGCGTGCCCCGGCGGGCGATGGGCGGCGCTTTTGCCGGGCCGGGCCGCCGGCGAGGAAGCCCCCATGATCGTCTCGGCCAGCTATAAGACCGACATTCCCGCCTTCTACGGCGAATGGTTCATGCGCCGGCTTGCGGCCGGCCATTGCCGGGTCGCCAATCCCTATGGCGGGCCGCCGTTCACGGTGCCGCTGGGGCCGGCCGCCGTTGACGGCTTCGTCTTCTGGACGCGCAACCTGGAGCCCTTCCTCGACCGGCTGGAGACCGTGACCGCGCGCGGCTTTCCCTTCGTCGTGCAATACACCGTCACCGGCTATCCGCGGGTATTGGACGCCGCCACCATCGGGGCGGAAGTGGCGGTCGACCATATCCGCGCCGTCGCCACGCGATACGGCCGGCGTGCCGCCGTCTGGCGCTACGACCCCATCGTCTTTTCCTCGGTGACCCCGCCCGCCTGGCATCGCGAAACCTTCGCCTGCCTGGCCGGCCAGATGGTCGGCGCCGTCGACGAGGTCGTGGTCTCGGTCGCCCAAATCTATCGCAAGTCGGCCCGCAACCTGACCGCCGCCGCCCGCCTGCACGGCTTTACGTGGGACGACCCCGGACCCGGAGAAAAGCGCGCCCTGATCGCCGACCTCGCCGCCATCGCCGGCCGGCATGGCCTGAGGCTCGCCGTCTGCGGCCAGCCCGAACTGATCGTCCCCGGCGCCGCCGAGGCCCGCTGCATCGACGCGGCCCGGCTTTCCGACATCGCCGGCCGGCCGCTGGCGGCGGCGCACAAGGCCCATCGCGCATGCGATTGCGATGCGTCCCGCGACATCGGCGACTACGATACCTGCCCGCACGGCTGCGCCTACTGCTACGCGGTGCAAAGCCGGTCGCTGGCCAAGCGCCGTTTCGCCGCCCACGACCCGGCCGGCGAGTTCCTGTTTCCGCCGCCGGGGGCGGCAAGGCCCGGCGGCGGCGAACAGGGATCGTTGCTTTAGGAAGGCCCGGTCGGGACGCCGGGCGCCGCGATCAGAGCTTTTCGTCGAGCTTGGCGCCCTTGGAACCGGCGGCCTCGCCCTGGGCGTCGGTCTGCTTCTCGTAGGCGGCGCGGTGTTCCTTGGCCGCCGCCTTGGCATCGGGCGAGGGAGCGGCCTCGGCGCCGCCGTTGGGCTGGCGCGGCCCGCCCCTCGATACCCCGACCCGGGCCGGGCGCAGCAGGCGGTCGTCCAGCACGTAGCCCTTCTCCATCTCGTGGACGACGGTGCCGGCCGGCTGGGCCGGGTCCTCGACCTCGAACATCGCCTCGTGCAGATTGTGGTCGAACTTCTGGCCCAGCGACTCGATCGGCCGGATGCCGAAGCGCTCGAAGGCGGCCAGCATGGCCCGTTCGGTCATCTCGACGCCGGCGGCCAGCGATTCCAGCAGCTCGTCCTTCTGGCGGGCGTCGGGCGCCACGTGCTCCAGCGCCCGGCGCAGGTTGTCGGCGACGACGACCATCTCGCGGGCAAAGCTGCTGATGGCGTATTTCGACGCCTCCTCGCGATCGCGCTGGCCGCGGCGCCTGACGTTCTCGGTCTCGGCCAGGGCGCGCAGCAGCTTGTCCCTGAGGTCGGCGGCCTCGGCTTCCAGCTCTTCCAGGCGGGCCCGGGGATCGACGGGGGCGGCCTGCGGCCCGGTCGCTTCGGCCGCCAGGGCGTCGTCGTCGGACGGCATCGGGATGCCCCCGTCGTCTTCTATTTCCGGGGCCTCGGCGGCCTGGGTGTCCTCGGGATTCTTCTGCGCGTCGTCTGCCATGTCTCTTCCGTTTCCTTATCCGATCAGTCGGCCGATCATCTTGGCGGTGAAATCCACCATCGGGATGATGCGGGCGTAATTCATGCGAGTCGGCCCGATGACGCCGATGGCGCCGAGCACGTGGTTGCGGCTGTCCTGGTAGGAACCGACGATCATCGAACAGCCCGACATGCTGAACAGCTTGTTGTCGGAGCCGATGAAGATCTGCACGCCCTGCGCCGAATCGGCGAGCGACAGCATCTTCAGCATGGTTTCCTTGGTTTCCAGCGCGGCGAAGAGGGCGCGGATGCGCTCGAGGTCGGCCACCGCGGTGACGTCGTCCAGCAGATTGGCGCGGCCGCCGATGATCAGCCGGCGCTCGTCCTCGCGGCCGGCCCAGATGGCCAGGCCCTCCTCGACGACGCGGGTGGTCAGCGAATCAAGCTCGGCCTTGTGCGCCTCCAACTCGGCGATGATCTCGTCGTAGGCCTCGTTCAGCGTGCGCCCGACCAGGCGGGCGCTGAGATAATTGCTGGCCTCGACCAGCGCCGAGGGGCGCAGCGTCGGCGAGGTCTCGATGATGCGGTTCTCGACCAGGCCGTTGTCGCCGACCAGGACGACCAGGGCGCGCCCCGGGTTCAACGCCACGAACTCGATGTGGCGCAGCGCCGCGTTGCTCTTGGGGGCCAGCACCAGGCCGGCGCAGCCGGTCAGCCCCGAGAGCGTGTTCGTCACCTCCTCGAGCAGGCCCTGCAGGCTGTGGCCGGAACTGTCGCAGTGCCTTTCGATGTCGCGGCGCTCGGCCTCGGCCAGGGTGCCGACCTTGAGCAGGCCGTCGACGAACAGGCGCAGCCCCGCCTCAGTCGGCAGCCGCCCGGCCGAGGCGTGCGGCGCGTACAGCAGCCCGGCCTCCTCGAGGTCGGCCATGACGTTGCGTACCGTGGCCGGCGACAGCATGACGCTGAGGCGGCGCGAGATGGTACGCGAGCCGACCGGCTCGCCGGTTTCCATGTAGGCGTCGACAATGTGACGAAAGATCTCGCGCGACCGGTCGTTGAGTTCGGTAATCATGTACTGACCTGCTTTCGCTTGCCGGGTTAACTTAGTGACCGCCCCGGCCACCGTCAACGCGCCCAGGCCCGCGGAGGCTTTACGCCGGGGATGGGGCGGGTTAGCTTGACGCCCCGTGTTTCCAGGATGAGAAAAGGCCCCTTCATGAGACCTTCCGGCCGTGCCGCCGACCAGATGCGCCCCGTCACCCTCGAACCCGACGTCAGCAAGCACGCCGAAGGGTCCTGTTTCGTCCGCCTGGGCGATACCCACGTGCTGTGCACGGCCACCGTCGAACAGCGCCTGCCCCACTGGCTCAAGGGCTCGGGCAAGGGCTGGATCACCGCCGAGTACGGCATGCTGCCGCGCGCCACCGGCACCCGCACCGACCGCGAGGCGGCGCGCGGCCGCCAGTCGGGCCGCACCCACGAGATCCAGCGCCTGATCGGCCGCTGCCTTCGGACCATGACCGATCTCACCGCCATCGCCGACATTCAGGTCCGCCTCGACTGCGACGTCATCCAGGCCGACGGCGGATCGCGCACCGCCTCGATCACCGGCGCCTACGTCGCCCTCTATCGGGCCTTCGCCAAGGTCCAGGGCCTCGGGCTCATCAAGGCGATGCCGCTCAAGGGCCAGGTGGCGGCGGTGTCGTGCGGTATCGTCGGCGGGGCGCCCGTGCTCGACCTCGACTACGCCGAGGACAGCACCGCCAGCACCGACGCCAACTTCGTGCTCGCCAGCGACGGCGGCCTGATCGAGGTGCAGGCCACCGCCGAGGCCGAGCCGGTGAACGACGGACAGTTCTCGGCGCTCCTCGGCCTCGCCCGCCAGGGCGCCACCGAGCTGATGGCCCTGCAGCGCAAGGCCCTGGGGCTGGAGTGAGGCGCGTGGCCCGCCGGTTCGACGGCCCCCGGCTGGTCATCGCCAGCCACAATGCCGGCAAGGTGCGCGAGATCGGCGACCTGCTGGCGCCCCATGGGGTCGAGGTGGTGTCGGCCGGCGACCTCGATCTCGCCGAGCCGGAAGAGACGGGCGCCACCTTCGTCGAAAACGCCGTCATCAAGGCCGAAGCGGCGGCCCGCGCCGCCCGGCTGCCGGCCCTGGCCGACGATTCCGGGCTGGCGGTGCACGCCCTGGGCGGCCGGCCCGGCATCCATTCGGCCCGCTGGGCCGGACCCGGGCGCGATTTCGCCCTGGCCATGCGCAAGCTCGAAGACGCCCTGGTGGGGCACGCCGACCGCACCGCCCATTTCGCCTGCGCCCTTGCCTTGGCCTGGCCGGACGGCCATGTGGAGACGGTCGAGGGCACGGTCCACGGTACCCTGGTATGGCCACCGCGCGGCGGCAACGGGTTCGGCTACGACCCCATGTTCGTGGCCGACGGCCGGGATCGGACCTTCGGCGAGATGGAGCCGGCGGCCAAGCATGCCATCAGCCACCGGGCCGATGCCTTCCGCAAACTGGTCGCTATTTGTTTCGATACAAGAACAAAATAGCTGGGGCGCGACGGGTCGCGCCGGACACCGCCCATGGACGACACCCTCTCTCTCTATGTCCACTGGCCGTTCTGCCGGTCGAAATGCCCGTACTGCGACTTCAACAGCTATGCCGTCGAGGCCATCGAGCAGGAGCGTTGGCGGGCGTCCCTGCTGCGCGAAATAGAATATTTTGCTAACGAAACGAATGGCCGTAGGCTGGCCAGCGTCTTCTTCGGCGGCGGCACGCCGTCGCTGATGGCGCCGGCCACGGCGGCGGCCGTCATCGCCGCCGCCAAGCGCCATTGGCCGACCACGGACGATCTGGAAATCACGCTGGAGGCCAACCCGACGTCGAGCGAGGCCGGCCATTTCGCAGGCTTGGCCGAGGCCGGCGTCACCCGCCTGTCGCTGGGCGTGCAGTCCTTCGACAACGCCGCGCTGGCCTTCCTGGGCCGCGCCCACGACGCCGCCGAGGCCAAGCGGGCCATCGCGCTGGCCGCCGCCACCTTCGAGCGGTTCTCCTTCGACCTCATCTATGCCCGGCCCGGCCAGACGGTGGACGCCTGGCGGCGCGAACTCGAGGAGGCCCTGGCCTTCGGCCCCGAGCACCTGTCGGTCTACCAGCTGACCATCGAGCCCGGCACCCGCTTCCATGACGATGGCGTCGGCGCCGCCGACGAAGAAACGGCGGCGGCCCTGTACGAGGCCACCCACGAGGTGCTGGCGGCGGCCGGCCTGCCGGCCTACGAGATTTCCAACCACGCCCGGCCCGGCGCCGAATGCCGGCACAACCTCGCCATCTGGCGGGGCAGCAATTACGTGGGCGTCGGCCCCGGCGCCCACGGCCGGCTCTCCGGCCCCGGCGGCACCGAGGCGCTGCGCCAGATCCACACCCCCGGCCGCTGGCTGGCCGCCGTCGACCGCCAGGGCCACGGCACCGTGGAGCGTATTCGCCTGGAGCCGCGCCAGCGGGCCGACGAACTGGTCATGCTGGGGTTGCGCACTACGGAAGGAATCAACCGGGCCCGCTTCACCCGGCACAGCGGCCTCGCCCTTGAGGATGCCGTCGATGCTGGCGCCTTGGCTGAAATGATCGACGGCGGCTTCCTGGAAGCCGACGGCAAAAGCCTGCGCGCCAGCCCCGCCGGCCGCCAGCGGCTCAATGCGGTGCTGGCCCACCTGTTGGCCTGATCCTCAGAACATCGGCGTCGCGAAGCTTTCCGGCGCCTTGTCGACGACACTGAAGCCCTGTCGTCCGACCTGCAGGATGGCGAGTCCCCGTTCGGCCTGGCCGTCCCGGCGCAGCCGGAAAATGCCGTCGCGCCCGAAGAAGCCGCTGGGCTGGGTCAGCGCCTCGATGTCGAAGCGGGCGCCGCCCTCGGAGCGGGCCAGGATCGCCGCCAGCGCCGTGGCGTCGTAGGCCAGCGTTGCCAGGCGCGGCGGCTTGCGGCCGTAGACGTCGTCGTACTGCTTCTCGAATTCGGCCCGCGCCTGGGGCGTGGGCGAGGCGAACCAGCCGCCGACCAGGGCCGGCTCGGCGCCGACTCCCGGCTCGTCCCACTGGCCGGTGCCCAGCATGCGCACGCGGGCCGGATCGATATCGTAGAACGGCAGGTGCGCGGCGATGGCCTGCAGGCGCTTGCCGCCGTCGGCCACCAGCAGGGCGTCGAACGGCAGGTCGCCGATGGTCTGCAGGCTGTTCAGCCGCTGGAGGGCCCGCTGCGCCACCTCGTCGTTGCGCTTCTCCAGTTCGGCGCGCTGCTGGGCCAGGGCCTGGCGGCGCGATTCGAAGCTGGCCAGCTGGCGGACCACGGCGGCGAAATCCTGGGCGTGCGGGTTGTAGTACTGGACCCGCACGACGAGGCCGCCGCCGGCATCGGCGGTGCGCTGCAAGGCGCCGACCACGGCGGCGCCGTATTCGTTGTCCGGCACCAGGGCGGCGAAGCGCAGGAGGCCTTTCGTGCGGGCGTATTCGACCACCCGGCGCACCTCGGTTTCGGGATAGAAGCCCATGGTGAAGATGCCGTCGCCAGCCACCAGGCGGTCGCTGGAGAACGCCACCACCGGCACGCGCGCCGTCCGCGCGATCGGCGTCACCGCCTTGACCGAACTGGACAGCAGGGGTCCCAGGATCAGGGCGGCGCCTTCGCCGATGGCCGTCTCAGCCGCCTGGGCGGCGCCCTCCGGGGTACCCCTGGTGTCGTGAACCAAGAGCTCGAAGTTTTCGTCGGCGAAGTCGAAGATCGCCATCTGGGCGGCGTTCAGCAGGCTCTTGCCGAGCCCCGATTGCGGCCCGCTGAGCGGCAGCAGCAGCGCGACGCGCGGCGCCTGCGCCGACGGAATTCCCGGCATGGCGCCGGCCTCGGCGCCGGCACCGCCGCCCGGCGTCTCGATGCCCGGCGGGCTCAGCAGCGGCGCCAGCGAAGGCACCGGCGGCCTGGCCCCGGGCGCCGAAGGTTGCGGGGCGGCCTGGGTGGGCGGGCCGATCTCGCCTTGCATCCACGGCGGCAATCGGGAAGACTCGCAGGCACCCAGCACCATCACCAAGGCCAACAGGCATGGCGCGGCAGCGAAGCGTTTCAACACATGCGGAAGTCGAGTCATCGGGCGGGGCCAAGTCTCCGAAAATAAAAAGCGCACGTTTCGGCGAAGAGCCTAGCGGGCGCACCGGCGCGAGTAAACCGTCCGTTGCGGCGCCGCGCGGACTTACCCTTGTCGCCACCCCGATCGGCAACGCCGCCGACATCACGTTGCGGGCGCTTGCCGTGCTGGCCGGTGCCGACATCGTCGCCTGCGAGGATACCCGGGTGACGGGCAAACTGCTGGCCATGCACGGCGTTTCGGCGGCCCTCACGCCCTATCACGAGCACAACGCCGCCAAGGTCCGCCCGATGCTGATCAGGCGACTCAAAAATGGCGAAAGCGTGGCGCTGGTTTCCGACGCCGGCACGCCGCTGGTGTCCGATCCCGGCTATCGTCTGGTCCGCGCCTGCCTCGAGGAAGGGATTCCGGTGACGGCGGCGCCGGGCGCCTCTTCCGTGCTCACCGCCTTGCAGCTTTCCGGCCTGCCCAGCGACCGTTTCCTGTTCGCCGGCTTCCTGCCGACCAAGGCCGTGGCCCGGCGGCGCGCGCTCGCCGAGGTTGCCCAGGCGCCGGCCACCCTGGTCTTCCTGGAAAGCGCCAAGCGGCTCGAGGCCGCGTTGGCCGACATGGCCGACGTGCTGGGCGGGCGCGAGGCCGCCGTCGCCCGCGAGCTGACCAAGATGTTCGAGGAGGTGCGCCGCGGGCCGCTGGCCGAGCTGGCCCGTCATTATGCCGAGGCGGGACCGCCCAAGGGCGAGGTCACCGTCGTGGTGGCGCCGCCGCAACCCGAGGCGGAAGCCAGCGAAGCGGCCGTCGAGCGCCTTCTTGCCGAGGCCCTGGCCAGCCAGAGCCTGCGCGACGCCGTCGACGCCGTCGCCGCCGCCACCGGCTGGCCGCGCCGTCGGGTCTACGCCCGCGCCCTGGCCCTCACCGGCGAAAGCGGATGAGGCCGGGCGCCGAACCGGCGGAGGTCGACAGCCGGCGGTTGCGGGCCTGGCGTTACGGCTGGCTGGGCGAGACGCTCGGCGCTCTTGTGCTTGCCGCCAAGGGCTATCGCGTACTGGCCCGCCGCTGGAAGACGGCCGCCGGCGAAATCGACATCGTCGCCCGCCGCCGCGGCGTGCTGGTCTTCGTCGAGGTCAAGGCCCGCCGGGACGCCGACAGCGCCATCGCCGCCATCGGGCCCCGCCAGCGCCGCCGCATCGAGCGGGCCGCCGGGGCTTTCGTCGGCCGGCGGCCGGAGCTGGCCGGCCTGGACTGGCGCTTCGACGTCATGCTGGTGACGCCGTGGGGCCTGCCCCGCCACCTGAAGAACGCCTGGCGGCCCGAGTGAGGACCGCTTTTTTGTATCCGCCCCTCTTCCGGCCCGCCCCGGGCCCCATTAGAATGCAGCGCCGATCAGGCCTGCCACCGCACCGGAGTGTCCCGCCATGAAGCGTTCCCGCGCCGTTACCGCCCTTCGACTTGCCCTCATGTTGGCCGCCGCCGCCAGCCTGCCGGGCTGTGCCGGCGTCCTCGTCGGCGGTGGCGCCGCGGTCGGCACGGCCGCCTATTCGGACCGTGGCGTCGACGGCGCCGCCAGGGACATGAAAATAGGGACCACCATCTACACCCGATTTTTCGACTTCAGCCAGGACCTGGCGATCAAGATCGGCACCGAGGTCTACGACGGGCGGGTGCTGCTGACCGGGGTCGCCGCCAACGAGCAGATGCGGGCCGATGCCGTGCGCATCGCCTGGACCGTCGGCGGCGTCAAGGACGTGCTGAACGAGATCCAGCTGACCGGGGGCAGCGCAGGCGACCTGAGCCGCGATTCGTGGATCACCACCCAGCTCAAGTCCAAGATCACCTTCGACAAGGAGATCATGGCGGTCAACTATTCCATCGAGACGGTCAACCAGACCATCTACCTGATCGGCCTCGCCCAGTCGCGGGCCGAGATGGACCGCGTGATGGCCCACGCGCGCTCCATCGAGTACGTGAAGGACGTGGTCAGCCACGTCAAGATCAAGGGAGCGTCGTGAACCCCGGCCGGACCCCACGCGAACACCTGGCCCGCCTCGGCGGTCTTGCCGACGACGACATCGATCTCGCCGAAGCGGCCCTGACGTTGGCCGCGCTGGAGAGGCCGCGCGTCTCGCTCGAGCCTTATCGCCGCCACCTCGGCAAGGTGACCGCCGAGGCCGGCGCCTATGCCGCCGCCGCCCGCCTGGAGCTGGACGTCAAGGGGCGGGCCGAGGCCCTGGCCCACATCATCGGCCGGCGCTACGGCTACGGTTGCGACGCCGAGAGCTACAACGACCTCGACGCGGCCAACCTGATGCGGGTGATCGACAACCGCCGCGGTCTGCCGGTGGTGCTGGGCATCCTTTACATCCACGTGGCGCGCCGGCTCGGCTGGACCGTGACCGGCCTCGACTTCCCGTCGCGCTTCCTGGTCCGCCTGGAGCACGACGGCCGGCGGCTGATCCTCGACCCGGCCGACGGCGGCGTGGCGCTCGACCCGACGGCGCTGCGCGCCCTGCTGAAGACGGTCGCCGGCAACGACGCCGAGCTGACCCCGGACCACTACCGGCCGGCCGGCAACCGCGCCATCCTTTATCGCATGCAGAACAACATCAAGGTGCGCCTCTTGAAGGACGGCAAACTCGAGGAGGCGCTGCGCGTCATCGAGGCGATGGCGCTTTTCGCCCCCGCCATGCCCGAGTTGTGGCGCGAGGCCGGGCTGATCAACGCCCGTCTCGACAACCTTCGCGCCGCCGTCGCCGCGCTCGAGGAGTTCCTTCGGCGCGGCAGCGGAGACCCCGAGCGCCACAAGGCCACCGCGCTGTTGCAGGAACTGCGCGGCCGCCTCAACTGAACCCCGGACCCCCCCCTTTTACCGCCGAGGACGCCCATGGCCCTGACCGTCGCCATCCAGATGGACCCGATCGCCGGCATCAATATCGATGCCGACAGCACCTTCGCGCTGGCCCTCGAAGCGCAACGGCGCGGGCACAGGCTGTTCTACTACCTGCCCGCCGACCTCGCCTACGGGGCCGGACGGCTGATGGCCTTCGCCCGCCCGCTGACAGTGCGTCGCGAGCGGGGCAACCACTTCACCCTCGGCGAAGCGGTCGACTTCGATCTCGGCGCCGAGGCCGACGTCGTGCTGCTGCGCCAGGACCCGCCGTTCGATCTCGCCTACATCACCACCACTCACCTGCTGGAGCTGATCCACCCCCGCACCTTGGTGGTCAACGATCCGGCCCAGGTCCGCAATGCCCCCGAGAAGCTGCTGATGCTGCGCTTCCCCGAGCTGCTGCCGCCGACGCTGATCACCCGCGAGCGGGCCCGCATCAAGGCCTTCCGTGCCGAGCACGGCGACATCGTCGTCAAGCCGCTCTACGGCAACGGCGGCTTCGGCGTCTTTCACCTCAAGCCCGAGGACGACAACCTGAATTCGCTGCTCGAGATGTTCGAGGGGCTGTCGCGCGAGCCGGTCATGGTGCAGCGCTACATCCCCGAGGTGCGCCAGGGCGACAAGCGCGTCATCCTGGTCGACGGCGAGCCGGCCGGCGTACTGCTGCGCGTGCCGCAGGCCGGCGAGGCGCGATCCAACCTCCACGTCGGCGGCACCGGCGTGAGGGCGGCCCTCACCCCCCGCGACCGCGAGATCTGCGCGGCCATCGGTCCGACGCTCAGGGAAATGGGCCTGATCTTCGTCGGCATCGACGTCATCGGCGACTATCTCACCGAAATCAACGTCACCTCTCCGACCGGCATCCAGGAGATCGGCCGCTTCGACGGCACCTCCATCGAGGCGCTGATCTGGGACGCCATCGAGCGCCGGCGGGCGGCGGCACGGAGATAGACGCCCCTACGCCGCCTGCTTCACCCGATTGCGGCCGGCGGCCTTGGCGGCGTAAAGGGCGATGTCGCAGCGCTTGACGAGGTCGCCCTGCCGCTCGCCCGGGCGTAGCTCGGCGATGCCCAGGCTGACGGTGACGCGGATTTCATCGCGCCCATAGGTGACCGGCCGGTTCTCGACGGCAAGCCGGATCTTCTCGCCCAGTTCGAGGGCCTTTTCGGCACCGCAGTCGGGCAGCAGGAACAGGAATTCCTCGCCCCCCCAGCGGCAGATGACATCGGTTTCGCGGATGCATTCGCGCGCCGTCTCGGCCACCGCCTGGAGCACCAGGTCGCCGGCCTGGTGACCGTAATCGTCGTTGACCTGCTTGAACTGGTCGAGATCGCACATCATCACCGATATCGTGCCGTCCCGCCGCTTCGCCGATTTCAGCACCTGGTCGAACATGAGGTCGAAAACCTGGCGGTTGGCCGCCCCGGTCAGCGGATCGGTGGTCGCCATCTCCTCCAGGCGGCGCTGATAGCCGCTGAGGGTGAAGTTGGCGACGAACAGCACGACGCCGGTGATGGCGAGACAGACCAGCAGGTTGCCGAACAGCGTGTGGAGGATGCGCGACTGCGCCAGGTCCTCCACCTGCTCGACCAGCAGGTACCACTGGAACTCGGGGACCAGCCGGCTGTTGAGGAAGACCGTCTCGCCGTTCCGCTTGTAGGTGAAGGAGCCGCTGGGGGTGGCCAGGATCTGGGTGGCCAGCGCGGCCAGCCCGGGGGTGTCGCGCAAATTGGCGGGGCCGTCGTAGCTGGAGCCGCGCAGGGTGACGTTGCCCTGGCGATCGGTGAAATAGATGCGCCGGCCATAGCGGTTCTGGTAGGTCTCCAGCAGCTTTTTCACCGCCGACACCGACAGCCCGACCCCGGTGGCGCCGATGTACCGGCCGGCGTAGTCGCGGACGCGGTAGTTGATGAAGATGGTGATGGCGTCCTGGTGGGCCTCGTCGGTGTCGACGTTGACCTCGTACTCCTCGCTCATCGCCCGCACGCGGAAGTACCAGGCGTCGCGCGGGTTCTCCTCGTCGACCTCGCGGCGCATGCCGTCGGTGTAATAGTAGAAGCGCGTTCTGTCGGACACGAAGAAGCTTGTCACGGCATCGTAGCGATCCTTGATTTCCTTGAGGTAGCGGACGATCCGGTCGGGGTTTTGCTCGCCGTCCAGCGTCCAGTCGCGCACGAAGGTGTCCTGGGCCATCAGCGAAGAGATGAAGATGGGCCGAAGCAGGTCCTGCTGGATTTCCGAATAGATGTTGTCGCTGGTCAGCGGCAGCGTGCTTTCGGCGATTTGTTCGGTCAGCGAATCGTGGGCGACGAAATAGCTGACGAAACTCGTGGCGAGAAAGCCGACGGCCAGCAGGACGTTGAGCGTGGCGATGAACTGTTTCTTCTTTGATAACATGATGTTGTCGTATCCACACTCAAGATGCCGGACGCCGTCGCCGCATTTCGATGACGTGGCGTTTCCGCCCGGTTGGCCGGCACATTAGCAAACCCTGTACGCCCTGACCATTTCTCGCTTGCCGGTGGCCGGTCGCGGCGTGCGCTTTTTGGTGCCTCGTTCGGCAGGCGGTGCTATGTCTGGGCCTCTTTTCCGCCGCGACGCCGGAGTGGACGACGTCTTGCGGCAAGACCCCGTCCTCGCATGATCCAACTCGACATCCGCACCCTTTTTTTCATTTCGACCCTGACGATGGTATTCATGGCCATCGCCATGGTCGTGCTGTGGCGAACCATTCCGCACGAGCGGGCCTGCCGTCCCTGGGCGCTGGGCGCTGCCCTGGTCGCCGCCGGTTTTTTGTTGATCTGGCTGCGCGGGCTCATCCCCGACTTTTTCTCGATCGTCGTGGCCAACGTGGTGTTCGTCGCCGGATACGGCCTGGCGGTCGTCGGCGTCAACGCCTTCACCGGGCGGCGGGGCAGCGTCGGCTGGGTGGCCGTCGCGACCCTCGCGATGTTCGCCTCTTCGCTCTATTTCACCTATGGGGCGGAGAACATCGGCGCCCGCGTCGTCGTCATCTCCGCCCTGCTCGGGGCCATGGCGCTGTGGTGCGCCGGCCGGCTGGTCGTCGGCGCGCCGCCCGGGATGCGCCTCACCCAGGGGCTGACCGCGGCGGTGTTCGTGCTGCACGGGGTTCCGCTTCTGATCCGCGCCGGGGCGGTCCTCGCCGACGGCACCATGGAAGGCCTGTTCGCGCCGAGCACGCTGCATGCCATCGTCTTCGTCGACGTCACCCTGGCCTCGCTCGGCCTCACCTTCGGGTTCGCGGCGATGACCTCCCGGCGCCTGCATCTCAATCTCGAGCGGCTGGCCAGCCACGACCCGCTGACCGGCCTGCTCAACCGCCACGCGCTCGAGGCCGCCATCGCGCGCGAGATGGCGCGCAGCGCCCGGCACCTCTATCCGCTGTCGGTCCTGGTCATGGACCTCGACCACTTCAAGCGGGTCAACGACACCTACGGCCACGACGCCGGCGACGCCGTGCTCAAGGCCTTCGCCCGGACGGCGGCGGAGGCCTTGCGCCGCGACGACGTGCTGGGCCGCCAGGGCGGCGAGGAGTTCATGGCCCTGCTGCCCGGCTCCAACGGCGCCGCGGCCCGGCAGGTCGCCGAGCGCCTGCGCGCCGCCGTCGCCGCCCTTTCGGTCCCTCACGACGGGCGGACCATCGGGGTGACGGTCAGCATCGGGGTCGCCACCGCCGAGGACGGCGGATCGTGGCAGGCCGCCACGCGGACCGCCGACGCCGCCCTCTACGAAGCCAAGCGCAGCGGCCGCAACCGGGTGGTCGGCTGAGGCCGTTCCCTCGGCCTGCCCTCCGTCGAGGTTACTTCCCGTGCTTCCCGATCAGTTTGGTCAGGTCCTCGGTGTCCTTTTTCCGGTCCCTGATCGTCTTCTCCGCGTTCTTCCTGATGTCGCCGTCCCTCGAGTGCTTGAGAACGGTTTCGGCCATGTCGATGGCGGGACGTGGCGAGCGCAGCCATGGATAACTCGGAGGGGAACGCCGGTTCCGCGCGGGCACGCCGCCCCACCCGCAACCGCGCGGGTGGAGCGGCAAAAGCCGGTATCGGCCGTGGCGCTCGACGGACCTGCCGTTCAGGCCTGCTTCCGATGCGTCTTCTTGTGCCTTATCAGCCCGTAGGCCAGCGACATGAGGGCCAGGATCAGGAACGCCAGCGAGATCGGCTTCTGGTAGAAGATCTCCAGCGTGCCGTTGGAAATGGTGATGGCGTTCCGGTAGGACTCTTCGGTCATGCCGCCCAGGATCAGGGCCAGGACCAGGGGCGGGATGGGAACCGACAGCATGCTGAGAACATAGCCGGCCAGCGCGAAGATCGAAACCAGGATGAAATCGAAAGCGCTGTAGTTGAGGAAATAGGTCCCCATGTAGCCCATGCCGAGAATAAGCGGCAGCATGATGCGCGGCGGAATCTTGAGCAGCCGGACCAGCGGCACGGCCAACGGCAGGTTGATGATCAGCAGCATGACATTGCCGACCAGCATCGAGGCGATGACCCCCCACGCGATCTCGGGGTGCTGCTGGAAAAGGATCGGGCCGGGGCGGACGCCCAGCATCATGAGCGCGCCCAACATCACCGCGGTCGTCCCCGATCCGGGGATGCCCAGGGTCAACAGGGGGACCAGCGCGCCGCAGGAACAGGCGTTGTTGGCCGCCTCGGGGCCGGCCAGGCCTTCGATGGCCCCTTTGCCGAACTTCTCGGGATGCTTGCTGAAAGCCTTCTCCACCGCATAGGACATGAAGGTGGCGATGGTGCCGCCGGCGCCCGGCAGGACGCCGACCAGGAATCCCATCGGCGAAGCCCGCATCATGGGCATGAACGATTGCTTGAACTCGGCCATCGTCACCCACACCTTGCCGATCTTCCTGTGATCGACGTCGAAGACGAAATCGAGCGTTTTATAGTTCTTGAAGACCTCGGAGACCGCATAGAGCCCGATCATGACGACGAGAAAGTCGATGCCGTCCTGCAGGTCGTTGATGCCCATGGTGAAGCGAATGGCGCCGGACTGGCCGTCGATGCCGATGGTGGCCAGCATGAAGCCGAGCCCCATGGCCAGAAAGCCCTTGATGATGCTGCCTTCGGCGAGCGTGATCGTGGCGGTCAAGGCGAACAGCATGAGCGAGAATTTTTCCGCCGGCCCGAATTGCAGGGCCGCCATGGCGACCGGTTCGGTCAGGAAGATGAGGAAAACCATGCCGATCATGCCGCCGACGAAGGACGCGATGGCCGAAATGGCCAAGGCCGTTCCCGCGCGGCCGCTCTTGGCCATGGGGTAGCCGTCGAAGCACGACACGATGGCCGACGCGTCGCCGGGGGTGTTGATCATGATCGAGGCGCGGGATCCTCCGAACATGGCGCCATAGTAAATGGCGCACATGGTGATGAGCGCGGTCCCGGGGTTCATCCCGTAGGTGATCGGAATGAGGATGGCAACGCCGGTGGCCGGGCCGAGGCCGGGCAGCATGCCGATGATCGTTCCCAAAAGCCCGCCGATGAACACCCAAACGAGGTTGGAGGCTGTGACCGAGACGTCGAGGCCGAGCAGCAGATTATGAAAAATGGCGTCCATGGTTCATCCCCCGTCAGAATGGCAGAACGGCGCCAAGAATGCCCCGTGGAAGGCTGAGTTTCAGGAGCAGGGCGAAGGAGACGAAAGTGACGATGGGAAAGGCTGTCGCAATGATCAGGTTCTGTCTGTGTCGGCCGATGTTGATCAGCTCGCACACGAATATCATGAACAGGAAGGTGGCGATGAGGTACCCGAGGCCGTCGAGAACGAGCCCGTAGCAGATGCCCGCGGCCATCGTCAGCAGGATGCGGACCCACACCCACCGGTCGGCGATGAAACCCCACGAGAAGGGCTGCCGGTTCTTGCTCAGGAATTCCTTCGCGAGCAACCAAAGGCCGCAACCGATCACCAGCACGGCGATGATGTACGGGAAAACCCTAGGTCCGACCTGGTCGCCCGCCGCCGTGATGGGGATGGTCGTTGTTGAAATCAGATAGACGGACCCAACAACGACCGAGAAGACACCCGTAATGGTGTCCTTCGTGAATCGGTTCTCCATTCTCGACACTCCCCGTATGTCTGTGTCCGCCCACATCGTCGGGGCAGGACGGGCTTCTGCCCCGTCCTGCCGGCCGACAAACGGAATGACCTTTACTTGCTTATTTGACGAGACCGACGTCCTTCAGGCTGGTCTTCATCAACGTGTCCTGGTCCGCGAGGAACTTCGTGTACTCCTTGGCGGGCTGGAAATAGGATTCCCAGTTGAGGTTCTTGAGGGTCTTCTTCCAGGTCTCCGTCTTCACCATCTTGGCCACGGTGTCCGACCAGAACTTCTGCTGTTCGGCCGACAGGCCCGGCGCCGCCTGGAGGCCGCGCCAGTGCGGGAACACGAAGTCGACGCCCTGTTCCTTCCAGGTCGCAACGTTGGGAATCTCGGCGACCCGCTCGGGCGAACTGACGCCCAAGAGACGGATGTTGCCGGCCTTAACCTGCTCCATGACCTCGGCCATGCTGATGGTGATGGCCTTGATGTGGCCACCCAGCAGGGCGGGGATCTGTTCGGCCGCGGTGTTGGGGTAGACCACGAACTTGATGGCCTTGGGATCGGCGCCGAAGGCTTTGGTCAGCGTCAGGAACTGGATGTGGTCGTCGTTGCCCAGCGCCGGGCCGACGCCGACGTGCATGCTGCCGGGGTCTTTCTTCATGGCCTCGAAGAACGATTTCCCGTCTTTCCACGGCGCATCGGCCTTGACCGCCACGACTTCCCACTCGGTCATCAGGTTGGCGACCATGAAGAAGTCCTTGAAGGTCAGTTCGCTCTTGCCGAGGATGTTGTTCTGCAGGATGAGCGGCGAGTTGGCGGCAAGGAATTCGCCCTGCCCCGACTTGCCCTTGAGGTACGTCCATCCCGAGGCGCCGCCGCCACCCGGCTTGTTGGTGACGAGAACCGGCTGATCCACCAGCTTCTCTTCGGTCAGCGACTTCTGGACGGCGCGGGCCAGCAGATCCCATCCGCCACCCGGCCCGGCCGGCGCGATGATCTCGATCGGCCGTTGGGGTTTCCAGTCTGCCGCCATAGCCATGCCCGAGGCATCGAGCATCAGAACCGATGCCGCCAGGCTACTGAACAATGTCCGTTTGACGTTCATTTGGTCTCCCTCCTCGCTAAGTGTGCTCTCGTCGAAATGTTGCCGAAACAGAAAACCGCCGCGCGACGAGGCCCCCGGCGGCCTAACGCTAGGTCGAACTCGTGTTGGCGCAGGCGTCGACGCCGCCCGGCATCGACGTTACTTCCGTCCGCTTCGCGAAAAGCCTGGCGGGCCATCCAGAGGGGATGCCGCCGCCCGATCGGCGATGGCGGGGACGCCGGAAAGGACGCCGGAACGCGCCGTCAATAGGTCCATGATGTCGATCCCTGTCATTGGCCGCCCTTATTCCGAGGCGGTTCCATTGGCGCGAGTATAACAGCCGAACCTGTCATCATCCTGTCGCGGCGACGGGCCCCGGTCTTCCCCAAACGCGAATTCCCCTGGCCTTTGTCGCCCGTCCCGGCTAGAACGGAAGGGCAACACTGGGAGTTTTCGCATGGTCGCCAGGGTCGGCTCCGTCGCCTTTGCCGGCATCGAGGTGCTGGATGTCGACGTCCAGGTGCAGCTGGCTTCCGGCCTGCCGGCCTTTTCCGTAGTCGGCCTGCCCGACAAGGCGGTGGGGGAAAGCCGCGAGCGGGTGCGCGCCGCGCTGCACGCCCTGGGGCTGGCGCTGCCGCCCAAGCGCATCACCGTCAACCTGTCGCCGGCCGATCTCGTCAAGGAAGGCAGCCACTTCGACCTGCCGATTGCATTGGGCGTGCTGGCCGCCATGGGGGCGTTGCCGGCCGACGAGCTCGCCGGCTATGTGGCGCTGGGCGAACTGGGGCTCGACGGCGCGCTGGCTGCGGTGTCGGGCGTGCTGCCGGCGGCCATCCACGCCAATTCCCGCGAGTGCGGCCTGATCTGCCCGGCCTCCCAGGGCGGCGAGGCGGCGTGGGCGGGCGATCTGGCGGTGCTGGCGCCTTCCAACTTGCTGGCCCTGATCAACCATTTCAAGGGAACCCAGCTGCTGGCCCGGCCACAGCCGAGGCTGGCGGCGGATCACGCGCACTACCCCGACCTCGCCGACATCAAGGGCCAGGAAACCGCCAAGCGGGCGCTGGAGATCGCCGCCGCCGGCGGGCATAACCTGTTGATGGTCGGCCCGCCGGGGGCCGGCAAGTCGATGCTGGCGGCGAGACTCCCCGGCCTGCTGCCGCCCTTGGACGCCGCCGAGGCGCTGGAGGTCAGCATGATCCACAGCCTGGCCGGCACTTTTTCCGAGGACGGGCTGGTGCGCCGCCGGCCCTTTCGCGACCCCCACCATTCGGCCTCGCTGCCGGCCCTCATCGGCGGCGGCCAGCGCGCCCGGCCGGGCGAGGTGTCGCTGGCCCATCTCGGCGTTCTTTTCCTCGACGAGTTGCCGGAATTCCAGCGCGCCGTGCTGGAATCCCTGCGCCAGCCCCTGGAAACCGGGCGCGCCACGGTGGCCCGGGCCAACGCCCACGTCACCTATCCGGCCCGCTTTCAGTTGGTCGCCGCCATGAATCCCTGCCGCTGCGGCTACCTCGACGATCCGGCCCAGGCCTGCGCCCGGGCCCCCAAGTGCGCGCAGGAATACCAGGCCAGGATCTCGGGGCCGCTGTTCGATCGCATCGACCTCAACGTCGAGGTGCCGGCGGTGAGCCCGGCCGACCTCGCCCTGCCGCCCGCCGCCGAGGGCTCGGCGGCGGTGGCGGCCCGCATCGCCGCCGCCCGGGCGTGCCAGAAGGCGCGCTACGCCGGAAACGGCGGCGACGGGCCGACGCCGCGCACCAACGCCGAGGCCGACGGCCGCCTGCTGGAACGGGTCGCCGCCCCCGACGAGGCCGGCCGCCGGCTGCTAAGCGAGGCCGCCGAGCGGCTGAAGCTGACGGCGCGTGGCTATCACCGCGTGCTGCGGGTGGCGCGCACGCTGGCCGACCTCGACGGGGCCGAGGGCGTCAGGCGCCTGCACGTCGCCGAAGCGCTTTCGTACCGCCGCATCGTACCGGGACGGGCGTTGGCTGGCGCCGGGCGCCCCTGAGGCGGGGCGCGCTTGCTATTCCTTCCGGCCTATCACACTTAAGCAGCGGGAGCGCCGCGTTGTGTCAGGAGGGATGCCCATGCCATTCGTTGACCGCCCCTGCCGCCGGGGACGCCATGTGGCCGGCGCCGCCATAGCCTGTCTCGCGCTTGCCGCCGCCGGCTGCGCGGCCGACAGCACCGGTCTGGGGTTGCGCCTGGTCCCCGAGGAGCAGGTGGTGGCGATGGGCCAGCAGAGCTGGGAGCAGCTGCGCAAGGAGGAACCCGCCAGCAAAAACGCCGCCTATCAGCGGACGGCCCAGCAGGTGGCCGCCCGGCTGCTGACCGCCAGCGGCCGGAATCCGGCCGAGTGGGAGATCGTCGTCTTCGCCAGCCAGGAGGTCAACGCCTTCGCCCTTCCCAACCGCAAGATCGGCGTCTACGAAGGCATGATGAAGCTGGTCGCGGGCGAGGCCGAACTGGCCGCCGTGATGGGCCACGAGATCGGTCACGTCGACGAGAATCACGCCGCCGAGCGGGTCAACTCGCAGGCGGCGACCGAGCTGGGCGTCAACCTGGCTGGCATCGCCCTGGGCTCGGCCAGCGGCACCGATCCGCAGGCGGTCGCCAGCCTGCTGGGGATGGGGGCGCAGGTCGGCCTGTTGCTGCCCTATTCGCGCAACCAGGAGCTGGAGGCCGATCGCCTCGGCCTTACCAGCATGGCGAAGGCCGGCTACGACCCACGCGCCGCCGTCGCGCTATGGCAGAAGATGCAGGCCCAGGGCGACCGGCCGCCGGTGTTCATGTCGACCCACCCCGGCCCCGAGCAGCGCATCCAGCGCCTTCAGCAGCTGATGCCGCAGGCGCTGGAGACCTACCGGCGAAGCGGCGGGAAGACTTGAGCGCCGCCCTTGGCGGATGCCCCATCCGGTCAGGACGAATGCACGGACTCCCGTTGTCGGTCCGCGGCGAGGATCAGAAAGGGCGGGCGGCGGCGATGCAGCTCGATCTCCGGGATTGCTTTTGAGGATGGGCCGTCGACGGGCTCCGGTTCCTTCAGTCCCCGGATGGCAAAGCCGGCCTTGATGAGCCCGTTCACATAGGTCTCGATGGTGCGGTGATACTTGACCACCCCATCCACGAACCACCGGGTCCTTCGTTCACCCTCCGACCGATAGTCGTCGACCGGCCAATAGAGCGCATTGCCGAGGTCGTCGCGTACCCATCGCTGCCGGGCAAGGGCGGTGCAGATGGGGTGCTCGACCGAAAAGACGAACCGTCCGCCCGCGACGAGGACGCCCGCCACGCGCGCAACGGCGGCGGCATAATCCCTGATGTAGTGGAGGGCCAAAGACGACACCACCACATCGAATGGTTCCCCCTCCGGATCGAGCCGCTCGATGCTTTCGCAGCGGTATGCGATCCCGGCATCGCGGGTCTGCTCGGCCGCGCAGGCCAGCATTCTTGCCGAAATATCGACGCCCACCACCGAGCGCGCGCCCAACCCCCGCGCCTTCCTGGCAAAATCGCCGAACCCGCATCCCAGGTCGAGCACGCGCAGGTCCTCGAGGGAGTCCGGCAGCATCGACCATAGGGCGGGTTGCTCGAGAACGTCGTTCAACCCCGTGCCCGTCCGCCGCAGGTTCCTATAGCCCGCGAAGAACTCGGGATCGTCGTAGATGTTCTGGGGCTCCGACCCCTCCCTGTGTCCCATCGGCAGGCTCAATGCACATTCGGGATTGCGGCGGCTCAGGCCCCGGTCGGCCCCACCCTCTGCGCCCGCTTCACCACCAGCCACAGGGCATGGACCATGCCGGGCACGAAGAAGAAAAGCGTCAGGATGAGGTTGAGCCAGAAGTGGAGGCCGAGTCCGACCGTGAGGAACGCCGCCACCGGCGGCAGGAAGATCGCGAGGACGATGCGAACGACGTTCATGGGAACCCCTCTCCTCGTTGTCCGGCCCGGCCGCAGGCTGCCGCCGGGCCGGGCTGTTATCATACCATGGGATACGCGCCTGACGCCTACTTCTTGCCCTTCTCGGTCTTGACCTTTTCCGTCTTTTTCGCCTTTTCCGTCGTCTTCGCTTTCTCGGTCTTCTCGGCCTTCGCCTTGGCGCCGGCCTGCTTGACGCATTCGTCCTTGGCCTTGGGATCGGCCAGCTTCTTGCATTCGGCCAGGGCCGCCTTGTCCTTGTCGGACTGGGCGAAGGCCGGTGTGCTGATCGACACGCCGCCGACGGACAGCGCGAAAGCCATGGCCGTGGCAACCAACAGAACTTTCTTCATGACATTCCCTCCGTGACAGAACGCAATCGCCGACACCTGATGCGCCAGCCGACCGACCGCCTATCTTGGGCCGGCCCCATTTCCTACGCAAGCCATGTGCCAATGGCGGCCGGCAAGGGCTTTGACACGATCCTCCGCCGGCGCTACCAAGAAGGCATGCCCGTCCTGGCCCATTCCGGTTACCGGCCGCCGTTCGTCCTGTGGAACGGCCATGTGCAGACCGTCTATCCCGTGCTTTTCCGGCCCATGCCGAAGGTGAGCCCGGCCCGCGAGCGCATCGCCACGGCCGACGGCGACTTTCTCGACCTCGACTGGCATCGGGCGGAAGGCAAGGGGCCGGCGCGCCTGGCGGTGATCCTGCACGGGCTGGAAGGCCACGCCCGCAAGAAGTACGTGGCCGGCATGGCCCGCGCGCTGACCCGCCGCGGCTGGGACGTGCTGGCCTGGAACTTCCGGGGCTGCAGCGGCGAACCCAACCGCCTGCCGCGCTATTACCACAGCGGCGACACCGCCGACCTGCATGCCGTGCTGGCCCACGGGCTCGGTCGGCGCGCCTATGCCGACGCCGTCCTGGTCGGTTTCAGCATCGGCGGCAATCAGGTGTTGAAATACCTGGGCGAGGATCCCGACCGGGTGCCGGCGGCGGTCCGCGCCGCCGTCGCCTTTTCGGTGCCCTGCGACCTGGCCGGCGGCGCCCGCGTGCTGGCGCGCCCGTGCAACCGGCTCTACATGGAGTACTTCCTGCGCAGCCTCAGGGCCAAGGCCCGTCTGAAGCACCGGCTGTTCGGCGGCCTGGATCTCGCCGGGCTCGACGCCATGACCACGTTCGACGCCTTCGACGAGCGCTTCACGGCGCCGCTGCATGGCTTCGCCGGGGCCGCCGACTACTACCGCCGGGCCAGCAGCCTGCCGCACCTGGCCGCCATCCGGGTGCCGACGCTGCTGGTCAACGCGCGGGACGACCCCTTCCTGTCGCCGAGCTGCTATCCGGCCGAGGCGGCGGCGGCCAACGAACGGCTGTTCCTGGAAACGCCGATCAGCGGCGGCCACGTGGGGTTCGTCGAGCGCAACCGCGACAACCTCTACTGGTCGGAGCGCCGCGCCGTCGCCTTCCTCGAGGCCGCCGCCTGAGCGGCTAGTTGGCCTTCTTCTCGACCTCCTCGCCGGCCTCCTCCATGGCGTCGCCGGCGTCGTCGACCGCCTCGTCGACTTTCTCCCCGACCTGTTCGGCCGGGCCGTCGTCGCATGCGGCGACGGTAAGCGACACCGCCGCCATCACGGCTGCGAAAGGCAACAGAATTCTCCGCGTCGGTTTCATGATCTCGTTCTCCGGTTTGGGGGGGACCGCACACGCCAGCCGCATCGGGGCGGAGCGCGGGCTTCCGGTAAAGGGGTCGAGGCGGCCAGGGGACACCACCCCCGGCCGGTGCCGGCGTCGATTACATCCTGCGGCCCAGCAGGGCGCCCAGGACCATGCCGATGCCGAAGGCCGACAGCAGCGCGGTCAGCGGACGTTCTTCGATCTGCCCGCCGACGACTTCGCGCACCTGGTGGGCCTGGTTCTGGATGCGCTCGCCGGCGTCCCGGGCATGCGCCTTGGCGCGGTCGAAGCCGTGCTCGGCCTGCCCGCGCAGGCTTCCGGTCAGTGTTTCCATTTCGGCGCGAAGCGCGGTGAAGTCCTTGCGCAGCGCCTCGAAATCCTTGGTCGTCTGATCGGCCATGAATTCTCCTCTCGGCTTGTCGTCGGCGCCCGCGACGGATCGCAAGGGCCGCCGCCAGGGTGGTCACAGGTAGACTGTGGCCGTCCCGGGGCTATTCCCGGAGGCATGGCATCAGGCCCCGGCCCGAGCCGGGGCGGCGGTTTCAAGAGAGGGGAGGTGCCGGTATCCCCGGACCTAGCGTTTCAGCATCGGCCCCAGCGGCCTGCCGGCGAACACGTGGACGTGGAAGTGCGGCACTTCCTGGCCGGCGTCGGGACCGGTGTTGGCGAGGATGCGATAGCCGGCGTCGGCCACCCCCAGCTGGCGCGCCACCGCGCCTACCGCCCGCCAGAAGCCGGCGATCTCGGCCACGGTCCCCTGTTCGGAGAAATCGTCGAGCGATTCATAGGGCCCCTTGGGAATGACCAGGACATGGGTGGGCGCCTGCGGATGGATGTCGGGGAAAGCCATCGCGAAGCCGTCCTCGTAGATCTTCTGGCACGGGATCTCGCCGCGCAGGATGCGGGCGAAGATATTGCTGTCGTCGTAGGCCATGGCTCTTTTCCCTTCCTGACTTCAGCGCGGACGGCGGGCCGCCTTCTCGGCCAGGCCCGAAATGCCCTCGCGGCGCCCCAGTTCCGCCCACACGTCGGCGGCGGCAACCCCGGTTTCCGCCCACAACACCAGAAGATGATACAAAAGATCGGCGCTTTCCGCCGCCACCCTTTGCGGCGATTCGGTCAGCGCCGCCCGCGCCGTTTCCCGGGCTTCCTCGGTCAGCTTGGCGGCAATGGCTTCCCGCCCCCCGGCGAACAGCCGGGCGGTATAGGAGCCGTCGGGGTCGGCGCCGCGCCGCGACTCGATGACGGCGAACAGGCGGTCGAGCCCGGCGTTCACGATCCCGCCCTGTCCTCGCGCACCGGGATGCCGGCCTTGCGCATGTGGGCCTTGGCCTCGGCGATGGTGTAGGTGCCGAAATGGAAGATCGAGGCGGCCAACACCGCCGAGGCGTGGCCCTTGATCACGCCGTCGATGAGATGATCGAGCGTGCCGACGCCGCCAGACGCGATCACCGGCACCGGCACCGCGTCGGAAATCGCCCGCGTCAGGTCGAGGTCGAAGCCGATCTTGGTGCCGTCCCTGTCCATCGAGGTCAGCAGAATTTCGCCGGCCCCCAGGCCGGTCATGCGTTTCGCCCAGCCGATGGCCTCGATACCGGTCGGCTTGCGCCCGCCGTGGGTGTAGATCTCGAAACCGTCGCCGGTGCGCTTGGCGTCCACCGCCACGACGATGCACTGGTTGCCGAATTTCTCGGCGGCCCGGCCGACGAAGTCGGGGTCGGCCACCGCCGCCGTGTTGATCGACACCTTGTCGGCGCCGGCCAGCAGCAGCTTGCGGATGTCTTCCAGCGTGCGCACGCCGCCGCCCACCGTGAGCGGCATGAAGCACTGCTCGGCGGTGCGCCGCACGACGTCGAACAGGGTGTCGCGGTTCTCGTGGCTGGCGGTGATGTCGAGGAAGGTCAGCTCGTCCGCCCCGGCGGCGTCATAGACGCGGGCCTGCTCGACCGGGTCGCCGGCATCGATGAGGTCGACGAAGTTGACGCCCTTCACCACGCGGCCGGCCTTGACGTCGAGGCAGGGGATGATGCGCACCTTCAGCATGGCGCCGCCGCCTTTCCCGCCAGCAGGGCCACCGCGGCCCGCGGATCGATGCGCCCGTCGTAGACGGCGCGGCCGCTGATGACGCCCTCGAGCTTGCCGTCGGCCACCGCCTTGATGGCCGCCAGATCGGCCATCGAGGAAACGCCGCCCGACAGCACCACCGGGATCGATACCGCCTCGGCCATGGCCAGGGTGGCCATGATGTTGGGCCCGGCCATGGCGCCGTCGCGCGCGATGTCGGTATAGATCAGCGCCGCCACGCCGGCGTCCTCGAAGGCGCGGGCGAGGTCCACCGCCTTCATGGCCGAAACCTCGGCCCAGCCCTCGACGGCGACGAAGCCGTCGCGGGCGTCGATGCCGACCGCCACCCGGCCGGGATGGCGCCGGCAGGCGTCCCTGACCAGGGCGGGATCGCGCACCGCGACGGTGCCGAGGATGACGCGATGGACGCCCGCCGCCAGCCAGCCCTCGATGGTGGCGAGGTCGCGGATGCCGCCGCCCAGTTCGACCGCCATGTCGACGGCGCCCAGGATGGCCTTGACCGCCGGCGCGTTGACCGGACGCCCGGCGAAGGCGCCGTTGAGATCGACCACGTGCAGCCACGTGCAGCCGGCGGCGGCGAAGGCGGCGGCCTGCGCCGCCGGATCGTCGCCGAACACGGTGGCGCGTTTCATGTCGCCCTGGATGAGGCGCACGCACTGGCCGTCCTTGAGGTCGATGGCGGGCAGGAAGTTCATGGCCATGGCAATCCTCAGGGCTTCCAGGCCAGGAAATTGGTGATCAGGCGCAGCCCCGTCCGCTGGCTTTTCTCGGGATGGAACTGGGTGCCCACCAGGTTGTCGCGGCCGACCACGGCGGCCACCAGGCCGCCGTATTCCACGCTGGCCAGCACGTGGGCCGGATCGGCACAGCGCATGGCGTAGGAATGGACGAAATAGGCATGCGCCCCGGCCTCGATGCCGGCCAGCACCGGATGATCGGGGGCCGCCACCACCAGCTCGTTCCAGCCCATGTGCGGAATCTTGAGCGCGGCGTCGGCGGGCGTCAGCGCCACCACCTCGCCCGGCAGCCAGCCGAGGCCGTCGCTGACTTCGTATTCGCGCCCCACCTCGGCCATCAGTTGCATGCCGACGCAGATGCCGAGGAAAGGCCGCCCGTCCTCGATCACCGCCTCGGTCAGGGCATCCAGCATGCCGGGCAGCGCGGCGAGCCCGCGCTTGCAGTCGGCGAACGCCCCCACCCCGGGCAGCACCACGCGCGCCGCCCGGCGCACCACCTCGGGATCGGCGGTCACCGCCACGGTTTCGGCGGAGCCAGCCTCGCGGATGGCCCGCTCGAAGGCCTTGGCGGCCGAGCGCAGGTTGCCCGACCCGTAGTCGATGAGGGCGACGGTCATCCGAGCCCCCCGGTCAGCAGCGGGGCGTTGGCGAGAAAGCGCCGCAAAGCCTCGTCCTCGCCGCCGCCCATCACCACCCCTTCCTCGGAGAAACCCCGGCGTTCCAGCGTCCAGCGGCGAAGGTCGTTGGCGGTGCCGCCGATCGCCATCGCCGTGCCCAGCGAAAGCGCCGCCGCCGTCACCGCATCGAGGCCAGGCACGGCGCCCGCCGCGCCGACGGCAACGACGAGGGCGACCAGTCCCAGCGCCACCACCCATAGCCCGTGCCACAGCGCCCACAGCGGGCCGGCCAGGAACGCCGGCCAGCAGAAGCCTTCCTTGACCAGCACGATGTCGCCGCCGTCGTCGGGCCGGAAATGGACCGTATAGATGCGCATGGGTTTCCGGCGGCCTTTCTAGCGGGTGACGTGATCCATCGGGATGTGCAGCGGCTGCGCGGCCACCCGCTCTATCCAGGCCCGGATGGCCGGATAGGGCTCGAGGTCGAAGCCGCCCTCGGGGGCGACGTGGGTGTAGGCGTAGAGCGCGATGTCGGCCACCGAATAGCGGCCGCCGGCGAAGAAGGCGCGGGACGACAGCGTGGTCTGCATCAGCTCCAGCGCCGCCCGCCCCTTCTCCCACAGTCCGGGCAGCCGGGGTTCCTCGTCTGCCGACTTGCCGAGGACATGCATCAGGGAGCGGGCCACCGCGATACAGGGCTCGTGGCTGTACTGTTCCCAGAACAGCCACTGGTAGGCCTTGGCGCGTTCGAAACGGTCGGTGGGCAGCAACGCGGTCCCCTCGGCGAAGTGCAGCAGGATGGCGTTGGATTCCGAAAGCCGGCGGCCGCCGCCGAGATCGAGCAGCGGCACCTTGCCGGCCGGGTTCAGCTTGAGGAATGCCGGCGTGCGCGTCTCGCCGCCCTGAACGTCGACCTCGACCGTGGAAAACGACCGGCCGAGCTGATGGAGGGCGAGGCGCACCTTGTAGCAGTTGCCCGAGCCCTGGAACTGGTAAAGCTTCAAATCGCCGAGCATGGTGCGTCGCCACCGTCCGTCTAGAGAGAGCCGCCCAGGACCCCCTTGGTCGAGGGCACGGCATCGGCCTTGCGCGGGTCGATCTCGACCGCTTGGCGAAGCGCGCGGGCCAAGGCCTTGTATAGGGATTCGGCGATGTGGTGGTTGTTGTCGCCGTAGAAATTCTCGACATGCAGCGTCAGCCCGGCCGCCTGGGCGAAGGCCTGGAACCATTCCTTGAAGAGTTCGGTGTCCATCTCGCCCAGCTTGTCGCGCGCGAAGGTCACCTTCCACACCAGGTACGGCCGGTTGGAGGCGTCGAGTGCGACCCGCGACAGCGCCTCGTCCATCGGCGCGATGGCGGTGCCATAGCGGGCAATGCCCTTGCGCGCGCCCAGCGCCTTGTTCACCGCCTCGCCGATGACGATGCCGGCGTCCTCGGTGGTGTGGTGAAAGTCGATATGCAGGTCGCCGTCGGCCTTGAGCGTCAGGTCGATCAGGCTGTGGCGCGACAACTGCTCCATCATGTGGTCGAGGAAGCCGATCCCGGTGGCGATGTCGTAGCGCCCGGTGCCGTCCAGATCGACGGTCGCCGAGATGCGGGTTTCGGTCGTCTTGCGCTCGACGGTGGCGCGGCGCATGGAACGTCTCCTTGGCAGCGGACAGCCCCGTTGTATCAGGAACTTGCGCCAACCGGAAGCCCGCCGCTTCGCGCCGGTTGCGCGCACCAAAAACACGTGTATCATCGAGGACCTGTACAATCGTGCGGGCGCAACGGGGAGGAGCGGGGACGATGGCGGGGCGAACGGAGGGGCGTGTCGTCTTTCTGGCGATGGCGGCGGCGTTGCTGGCGGGCTGTAACCACAACATGGTCGCCGTGGAAACGGCGCCCAGGCTGCAGGCGGCGGAAATCGCCAACCGCGAGGAACTGGCGCCGATGCGGTTCAACCGGCTCAGCATCAACCTGCGGCGCGGGACGGTCGTCGGCGGCTACGAGAAGGACCTGATCACCTGCTATCCTTACGGCCCGGACAAGGTGGTCTGGAACAGCGGCCGCGTGCTGCAGCGCGACATCGAGTTCGAGGACCTGTTCTTCGAGGAAATGTCGCTGGCGAACTTCAACGTCGTCGGCGATCCCAAGGACCTGTTCAGCGGGGCCCGGCGCGAGGAGATCAAGCCGGAGTACCTGGTCAGCGCCCAGATCGAGGACATTCGCATGAACGTCTGCGAGGTCATGGGCTACTGGACCGCGAAACCCGACGGGACCTTCCGCGGCGAAGCCTCGGTGCGGGTCCTGTGGCAGGTATTCTCGGTGTTCGACCAGAATGTCGTCTACGAGACCACGACCAAGGGTTCCATCAAGCGCCAGGAAGCGAGAGCGGGCGGCGAAGTCGGTTTGCTGACCGAAGCCTTTTCCGAGGCGGTGGCCAATCTCGCTGCCGACCGCAAACTGGTCGACCTTCTCGGCAAAAGAACGCGCACCGTTGCCGACGTTCGCGCGGTTGCCGACGCCCCGCTGAAAATCCCCTATCAGCCGCCCTTCCAAAGCACCATCACCGACAACATCGACGCCGTCCGCCGGTCCGTCGTCACCCTCGACGGCGGGGCCGGCCATGGGTCGGGCTTCTTCATCTCGCCGACCCTGATCGTGACCAACCATCACGTGGTCGCCGGCCAGACCGTCATGCGGGTCACGCTGGTGACCGGCCGCAAGGTGCTGGGCGAGGTGATGCGCCGCCATCCCGAGCGCGACGTCGCCCTGGTCCAGGTGGAGGCGGCGGGCCATCAGCCGCTGCCGTTGCGCCTGGAGCCGGTCAGGATCACCGAAGAGATCTACGCCGTCGGCTCGCCGCTCGACAAGGCGCTGGCCGGCACCGTCACCAAGGGCATCGTCAGCAAATTCGCCACCAATACCCATGGGCTGGAGGACATCCAAGCCGACGTCGACATCCAGCCGGGCAACAGCGGCGGCGCCCTGCTCGATACCCGCGGCAACGTGGTCGGCATTTCCTACGCCGGCATCGGGGAGACGTCGGTGGGCCTGAATTTCTTCATCCCCATCTACGACGCGCTGGAGCGGCTCAACGTCGGGATCGACAAGACCCGCGGCCTGACCGTCGCCAACTAGGGCCGCGGCCGGCCCGGCTTGACGGAGCGGGCCGGCCGGCCTAGATCATGACCATGAACCCGCTCCGGCGGCGCGCCGCGCCGCTTTCCCCGAACCCCATGGACATGATGGCCTCCGAAAATTCCTCGACCTGGCACGGCACCACCATCCTCGCGGTGCGCAAGGGCGGTAAGGTGGTGATCGCCGGCGACGGCCAGGTCACCCTCGGCCAGACCGTGCTGAAGTCCAACGCCACCAAGGTGCGCCGCCTTTCCGACGGGGCGGTGATCGCCGGCTTCGCCGGGGCCACCGCCGACGCCTTCGCGCTGTTCGAGCGCCTCGAGGGCCGCCTGGAGCAGTACCCCGGCCAGCTGGCCCGGGCCTGCGTCGAGATGGCCAAGGACTGGCGCACCGACCGCTATCTGCGCCGCCTGGAGGCGATGATGGCGGTGGCCGACCGCAAGGTTTCCCTCGTGCTGACCGGCACCGGCGACGTGCTGGAGCCCGAGGACGGGCTGATCGGCATCGGCTCGGGCGGCAACTACGCGCTGGCCGCCGCGCGCGCGCTGATCGACCGCGACGACCTCGACGCCGAGGCGGTGGCGAGGCGCGCCATGAAGATCGCCGCCGGCATCTGCATCTACACCAACGAGAGCGTCACCGTCGAAATCCTATGACCAGCTTCACCCCCCGCGAAATCGTTTCCGAACTCGACCGCTTCATCGTCGGCCAGAAGGACGCCAAGCGCGCCGTCGCCATCGCCCTTCGCAACCGCTGGCGCCGCCAGCAGCTGGACGAAACCCTGCGCGAAGAGGTCATGCCCAAGAACATCCTGATGATCGGGCCCACCGGCGTCGGCAAGACCGAGATCTCGCGCCGCCTGGCCAAGCTGGCCCAGGCGCCGTTCATCAAGGTCGAGGCCACCAAGTTCACCGAGGTGGGCTATGTCGGGCGCGACGTCGAGCAGATCATCCGCGACCTGATCGAGGTCGCCATCGCCATGACCCGCGAGCGCCTGCGCCAGCAGGTGGCGGCCAAGGCCGAGCTGCTGGCCGAGGAACGGGTGCTGGACGCCCTGGTCGGCGACAACGCCAGCAAGGAGACCCGCGAGAAGTTCCGCAAGATGCTGCGCGAGGGCGCGCTGGCCGACAAGGAGATCGAGGTCCAGGTGGCGGAATCCGCCGGCTTCGGCCTGCCGACCATGGACATTCCCGGCATGCCGGGCAGCCAGCTTGGCATGATCAATCTGAACGACATGCTGGGCAAGGCCTTCGGCGGCGGCAAGCGCACCAAGGCCCGGCGGATGACGGTGGCCGAATCCTATACCGTGCTGATGGCCGAGGAGAGCGACAAGCTCTTGGACGAGGACAAGGTGGTCAAGGAGGCCATCGCGACGGCCGAGAATCACGGCATCGTCTTCATCGACGAGATCGACAAGATCACGGCGCGCAGCGGCGAGCAGCGCATGGGGGCCGACGTGTCCAGGGAAGGCGTGCAGCGCGACCTGCTGCCCCTGATCGAGGGCACCACGGTGGCCACCAAGCACGGGGCGGTGAAGACCGACCACATCCTGTTCATCGCCTCGGGCGCCTTCCACATGTCGAAGCCGGCCGACATGCTGCCGGAACTCCAGGGCCGTCTTCCCATCCGCGTTGAGCTGCGCGCCCTAACCCGCGACGACTTCGTCAGAATCCTCACCGAGCCCGAGGCCTCGCTGATCAAGCAGTACGTGGCCCTGTTGGGGGTCGAGGGGATCACGATTTCCTTCGCCGCGGACGCCATCGACGAGATCGCCGACCTGGCGGCCGCCATCAACAGCGGCGTCGAGAACATCGGCGCCCGGCGCCTGCAGACGGTAATGGAGAAGCTGGTCGAGGAAATCAGCTTCGAGGCCTCCGAGCGCAGTGGCGAAACCATCACCATCGACGCCGCCTATGTGCGCGACAAGGTGTCGAATCTCGCCAAGGACGCCGACCTCAGCCGCTTCATCCTGTAGGCGCCGGGCGGTCAAAGATACCTTCGAATCAGAGGGTTGCCGGCCGACTTCAATCTCTTTCGTCACCCCCGCGCACACTCTTGGGCACGGGTATTTCTTTCTCCATCCCGTCATTGCCCGGCTCCGTCCGGGCAATCCAGGCGCCCGCAGGCTGGATGCCCCGGGCTGAACAGCTGGCGCCGGGGCATGACGGATCGCGGGAAACGGCTCGGGGTTTGGCAGATCCTGACAATTCGCCTTAATCTTTAGGGGTATTGCCTTGAATCGCCCGGAGGAATTCGATCGGCGCCTCGAAACCAGCCGCCGTCTCGAATGTTGCAACGCAATCTCGCGTATTGCTTAAAATTTTATGGTTATTGCGTTGAAAAGACTCGGCGATTCATCGCCGTGTCAATACGCCGGCCCCTTGGGCGGCAGGCGGCGGGTGCGGATTTCGGCCAGCACCCAGTCCAGCGTCTCCTCGTCCAGCTCGCCGATGTTTTCGGCCAGCAGGTTGGCCAGCTCGGTGGCCTTGGCGCTGAGCCCCGCGGTGTCGACCACGACGCGCGGGTGCGACAGCCGGGCCAGGCGCTTCAACTCCTCGGCCTCGTCCCAGATCAGGCCGAACAGGGCGCAGATCTGCATGATCAGGCCGGTGCGCGGGCGGCCGCGGTTGCCGTGCTCCAGCGCCGACAGATAGGCCGACGACACGCCGAGGTGGGCGGCCATGTCCTTGAGCGCCATGCCGCGCGCCGCGCGGAGCGCGCGGACCTTTTCGCCGAAGGGCGTCATTTCCCCTCTCCCTCCCCTATTTCCGCCGTTTGAGCAGCAGGTAGAGCGCGCCCTCGCCGCCGTCCCGGGGTTGGGCGTGGCAGAAGGCCAGGATGCGCGCCCGGTTGGGCGCCTCGTTCAGCCAGCGCGGCACGTTGCGGCGCAGCACGCCGGTGCGCCCGTCCTGGCGCAACCCCTTGCCGGTGACCACCAGCACGCAACGCCGGCCGGCCCCCTGGGCGCCGATGACGAAGGAGGCGAGCGCCCGGTGGGCGTCCTCCTCGGTCAGGCCGTGCAGGTCGATACGCGCCTCGATCGGCAACTGGCCGCGCCGCATGCGCTGGGCGGTGCGCTTGTCCAGTCCGGCGACGTCGCCGTGCGCGATCTCGGGCAGGCTCGGCGCCGGCGGCGGCGGAGCCGGCGGTTCGGGCAGCGGCGGCTTGCGCGGCCGGCGGCGCGGCGCCGGCGGCGGCACCGGCGACACCGGCAGCGGCTCGGAGGGAAACTCCTCGTCGAGGTCCGGCAGCAGGCGGCCGGGCAGCGGCGCCACCGTGGCGGCCAGGCGCCGCCACAGCGCGAGGTCTTCGCGGCTCAGCCGGCCGGCCCTGGCGCGGCGCTTGCGCGAGGCGGGTTCAGGCGTCTTGCACATCGACCAGCAGAATATGCAGGCGGCGCGGCCCGTGCACCCCCAAAAGCAGGATCAGTTCGATGTCGGCCGAGCGCGACGGCCCGGTGATCCAGTTGACGGCGCGCGGCATGAAGTCGCCCCTCGCCGCCTCAGCCCGGAAGCGCGACCAGGCGTCCTCGTAGGAGCCGACGATGCGGGCCGTTTCCAGTACCACGATGTGGACGTCGGGCAGGTAGTTGAGCGTGGTCGGGCTCGCCGGACCGGAGGGCAGGACCAACGTGCCGGTTTCGGCGATGCCGGCGACGGCAACGCTGAGGCCGACCGGGGTATCGGCGTCGGCCCTGCCGTATTCGACGGCGACGCCGAGCCGTTCCGGCCAGGAAACGTCCTTCAGCGCCGGGGCCGCCCGGACCCGCCGGGACAGGCCGTGGGCGGTGAGATAGTCGGCGGCGGCGGCCGCAATGCCGGCGCGGCCGGCCACCCGGGCCACGGTGGCGGCGGCGGCCTCGGATTCGGCAATGAAACGAACGAGAAGCTCGGCCGGCGTTCCCTTGCCGCGTTCGGGGACAAGGTTGGCCCTCGGCGCCGCCAGCCGGGCGGCGAAGGCCTGTTCGACCGCCGGGCGGCCGGGCGCGACGGCGCCGCCGGTGGCGCGGCGCACGGCGGCTAGGATGTCGTCGCGGGCGCTCATGGCCGGCCCTCCGTACGACTTCGGGAGGCGGGTTTCCCCCGCCGGCGTTCGGCCCACAGCGATTGGAAGGTGCGGCCCTCGGGCGCCGGCAGGTCGCGCGGCCCGGTCCAGGCGGAGGCCAGCGGCAGCCGCCGGAAGCGCCCGCGGCCGCGCCCGAGGATGGCCAGCAGGCCGACGCCCAGCGCCATGGCCCGCCGATAGAGGGCCGGCCGCCGGGCGAGGAAGGCCCACAGCTTCAGCGCGCCCCTGCCCTTGGCGGCCGGGCCGCCGGAAACGAACTGGCGCTCGCGCAGGTGGCGCATCATCGCCGGCAGCGGGATGCGCATCGGGCAGACCTGTTCGCACTTGCCGCAGAAGGTCGAGGCGTTGGGCAGGTCGTCGGCCTTATGCGCCCCCAGCAGGCTGGGGGTCAGCACGCTGCCCATCGGCCCCGAATAGACCCAGCCGTAGGCGTGGCCGCCGATGCCGGCGTAGACCGGGCAGTGGTTGAGGCAGGCCCCGCAGCGGATGCAGCGCAGCATGTCGCGGAACTCGCCGCCCAGCATGGCGGTGCGCCCGTTGTCCATGAGCACGATGTGGAATTCATCGGGACCGTCGGGGTCGCCCGGCCGCTTCGGCCCGGTGGCGAACGTGGTGTAGGCGGTGATGTCCTGCCCGGTGGCCGAGCGCGCCAGCAGGCGCAGGATGGTGGCGGCATCCTCCAGCGTCGGCACCACCTTTTCCAGGCTGGCCACCGCCACGTGGACCTTGGGCAGGCTCATCACCAGGTCGGCGTTGCCCTCGTTGGTGACGACGACGATGGAGCCGGTCTCGGCCACCAGCATGTTGGCGCCGGTCAGCCCGACGTCGGCGGCCAGGAACTCGCCCCGGAGCACGGTGCGGGCCTCGCGCAGGATGGCCTCGGGCTGGTCCAGCGCCCGGCCGGCCGGCAGCGCGGTATGTTTTTCGCGGAAGGTTTCGGCGATGTCCGGGCCCTTGAGGTGGATGGCCGGCACCAGGATGTGGCTGGGCGATTCGCCGCGCACCTGGATGATGTATTCGCCGAGGTCGGTTTCCACCGGCCGCACGCCATTGGCTTCCAGGAATTCGTTGATGGCGATCTCCTCGCCGATCATCGACTTGCTCTTGGTCACCGTCCTGGCACCGGCGGAGCGGCAGATGGCAAGGATGGTCTCGCGGGCCTCGGCGGCATCGCGGCACCAGTGGATCTTCGTTCCCGCCGCCGCCGCCTTGGCCTCGAAGCGCTCGAGGTAGAAATCGAGGTTGGCCAGCACGTGGTTCTTGATGCTGACGCCCTCGTCGCGCAGGGCGTCGAATTCGGGCAGGCGGTCGATCACCTTCTGGCGCTTTTCGGGGAACGTCTTGGTGAAACTGGCCAGCGATTCCTTGAGCCGGCCGTCGGCGAGCGCCCCCCTGGCGTTGTCGCGAAAGCGCTGGCTGGTGGCGTCCATGGCCTAGGGCTTCCGCCCGGGCTCGCCGATGGCGGGCGCGTCGAGCGATCCGGCCAGCACCTCGGCGACGTGGCGGGCCTGCATGGCAGAGCCCTTGCGCTTGAGCCTGCCGGCGATGTTGAGCAGGCAGCCCAGGTCGCCGGCCAGCACCATGTCGGCGCCGGTGGCCATCAAATCCTCGGCCTTGGTATCGACCATGCGCTCCGAGATCTCGGGGTACTTGACGCAGAAGGTGCCGCCGAAGCCGCAGCAGGTTTCGGCCATGGCCGATTCCTTCACGGTCAACCCGTCGACGGCGGCAAGCAGGCGGCGCGGCTGCGCCTTGACGCCCAGTTCGCGCAGGCCGGAACAGGCGTCGTGGTAGGTGACGGTGGCGGCGAGCCTGGCCGCCACACCCTCGACGTCCAGGACGTCGACCAGGAAGGCCGTGAGCTCGTAGGTGCGTTCGGCAAGCCTGCGGGCCCGCCCCTCCCACGCCGCGTCGCCGGCAAAGAGGCGCGGATAGTGCTCGCGGATCATGCCGGCGCAGGAACCCGAGGGGGCCACCACGTAATCGAAGCCCTCGAAGGCGGCGATCACCTGTTTGGCCAGGGCGATGGCGTCGGCCCGGTCGCCCGAATTGTAGGCCGGCTGGCCGCAGCAGGTCTGTTCGGCAGGCACCTCGACCCGGCAGCCGGCGTCTTCCAGCAGCTTGACGGCGGCGAAACCCACCGACGGCCGCATGAGGTCGACCAGGCAGGTCACGAAGAAACCGACACGGGGGGCGGTGCTGGGCATGGGCCGCACAATGCGGGCAGAGGCGCCGTTTGGCAAGGGTCAGGAGGTCGGCCGGACGCCCTTGCGCGGCAGCAGGACGAAGTAGCGGCCGCGCGCCTTCATGACACCGGCCTGACGGGCGGCCGGATCCCCGAAGCCGAAAAAGAGGTCGGCCCGGATCGGTCCCTTGATGGCGCTGCCGGTGTCCTGGGCGACGAACAGGCGCCGGAGCGGCGTATTGGGGGCCAGCGGCTCGACGGTGTCGACCCACATCGGCGCCCCCAAGGGCACGAAGGCGGGGTCGACCGCCAGGCTGCGCCCCGGCGTCAGCGCCACGCCCTGGGCGCCGATCGGGCCGTCGTCGGAATAGTTGCGGATGGCGAAAAAGATGTAGCGCGGATTCTGCCCCATCATATGGCCGGCCTGGGCGGGGTTGGCGGCGATCCAGGCGCGGATTTCCTGCATGCTCGGCGGGGCGGCCATGAAGCCGTGGTCCATCAGCGCCCGGCCGAGCGAGGCGTAGGGATGTCCGTTGTCCCCGGCATAGCCGAGGCGGACCACCCGGCCGTCGTCCATGACCACCCGGCCCGAGCCCTGCACGTGCAGGAAGAAGACGTCGACCGGGTCGTCGGCCCACAGCAGCTCCAGCCCCTTGCCGGCAAGCGCGCCGCCGGCGATCTCGGCGCGCGTCCGGTACTTGCCGCCGTTGCCGGCCTTGGCAGCCTCGAGATCGGGCGGTGGACCGTAGACGGGGGCCTGATAGCGGCCGCCCCGCTTGCGCGAGCCGCGCAGCTCGGCCTCGTAGTAGCCGGTGAAGAGGCCGGTATCGTCGGCCCCGACGGTGGCGCGATGGGGAACGAACCACTTTTCGATGGCGTAGCGGGCGGTGGCGTCGTTGCCGGCCGGGATTTTGTCGATGGCGGCGCAGGCCGCCCGCCAATCGACCGCCTGGCCGCCGATGCCGCCGTCCCCGCCCATCGGCCTGTCGGCCGGCAGGCTGGCGATGCGCGCGCAGGACCGGCGGATGGCCGGTAGCGCCGCCGCTTGGTGATCTACTTTCCAGCCGGGAAGCTGATCGAAGGAAACCGGCGTCAGGGTAAGGCGGGCCGGGGCGCCGGGCGGCGCCACCGGGGCCGGCGGTGGGCCTCCGGCGCAGCCGGCGACCGTCACGAGAAGGGCGCCCAGAAGCGCCAGACGCAATCCGGTGCTAATCAAGGGTGCCCGTCGCCACCAGGGTCCAGTTGGGATCGCGGGACTTGAGCGCGCGCTCGAAGGTCCAAAAGTCGCTGACCTCGGTGGTGGCCTCGGGATCGCCTTCGATCAGGCGGCCCTCGTGGTCGCGGGTCAGGTTGGTCTGGTCGCTGACGAACTTGACGGTCAGGCGCGCCGTGCGGCCGTCGACGCGGGCCTCGACGATGTCGGAAATCCGAATGGCGGTGACGACGGTTTCAAGCGTTTCGCCCGACTCCTCGCGCTTGGCGATCTCCTCGGCGAAGTTGGCAAAGACATCGCGGCTGAGCAGCGGCTTCAAGGCCTCGGTGTCGCCGGCGGCAAAGGCGCTGATGATCATTTCGAAGGCGGTGCGGGCACCGACCAGGAACTCTTCGATGTCGAAGCCGGGATCGGAGCGACGAAGCCGCGCCAGGCCCGCCTCGATGGGGTCGGTGGGCTCGGTCTCGGCGGCATCCCCGACGGCATCGGGGTTGCCGCGGTCGGGCAGCGCCACTACGTTTTCGTTGTCGGCCTGGCCCCCGGCGGGCGGGGCGAAAGGATCGCGCGGCCGGCCCTTGAAGCCGTCGCGCCGCCCGAGGACGCCGCGCAACCTCAGGACCAGGAAGGCGGCGATCAGGGCGAAAAGGATGATGTCGATGAACTGGAAGCCGTCGCCCATGATTGCCTTCCTGCGTAATCTCCGGCTGGACCGCCGGAGTTCCCTGCGTTAAACACGACCGACCGCTCCAGCCGGGCGACCCCGAGACATAGCCGGCGACTGGCGGCCAACACGAGGGAACGCCTGCTGAACTAGATAATCCGATATTCGCCTAAGGGCAAGCATGGCTCTTGTCATTCTCCTGCTCCTGATCGGGGTGCCGATCGCCGAAATCGCCGTCTTCATCCAGGTCGGCGGTTGGATCGGCTTGGGACCGACCATCGCCGTGGTGGTGCTGACCGCGCTGCTCGGCGCCGCGCTGTTGCGCCAGCAGGGATTCGCCATCTTGATGAGGGTGCGCGAAAGCCTGGCGGCGGGCCGCCTTCCCATGGCCGAGGTATTCGACGGCGTGTGCCTGCTGGTGGCCGGCGCCCTGCTGCTGACCCCCGGTTTCGTCACCGACACCATCGGCTTCCTGCTGTTCGTGCCGCCGGTGCGCGCCGCCGTGCGCCGGTGGCTTGCCGCCTACCTGCTGTCGTCCGGGCGGGTGCACACCGTGTCGGAGGGCCCGCCGCCGCGCCGCGACCCCCCCCGTTCGCCCAGCGGCCCGACGGTCATCGAAGGCGAATACGAGGAAATCGACAGCAGCCGGCCGCCGCCCGACAAGGATGACGCCAACCCCTGGCGCCACGGCGGCCGCTAGGGGCCGTTCGGCCGGCTTTGGCGATTGTCTCGGCCGGAATTCCGTGCTAGCCAGCCCTGCCAACCCATCCATGGAGACCCGCGATGACTTCCAACGGCCCGTCCGACGCCACCCCGACCGACGCCGCCCCGACCGATACCGGTGCCGGCGTTCCGCCCCTGATCGTCAATGGCCAGTACATCAAGGACCTGTCCTTCGAGGTACCGGGAGCGCCCGGCATCTACGGCGAGATGACCACCAAGGAACCGCAGATCTCGGTCAACGTCGAGGTCCAGGCCAAGGCCGCGCAGGAGACGCTTTTCGAGGTGACGCTGCACATCGTCGCCGAATGCAAGGTGGGCGAGGCCGTCGCCTTCGTCTGCGAGCTGGCCTATGCCGGCCTGTTCACCATCGTCGTGCCGCGCGAACATCTGCAGGCCATGCTGCTCATCGAGTGCCCGCGCCTGCTTTTCCCGTTCGCCCGCAACATCATTGCCGACGCCACCCGCGATGGGGCGTTCCCGCCGCTGATGCTCTCGCCGGTCGACTTCGCCGGCATGTACCGCAACAAGATAGCCAGTCTGGAGCAGGCCGCGGCGGGCGCGCCGCAGACGGCCTGAGGGCCTGCCGCCTCAGGACGCCCACAGCGGGTCTTTGAGCTTTTCGAGGAAGCGGGCATGGGCCGCCTCTTCCTCGGGCGTCGGTGCGTGCGGCCTGGGTGGGCGTTGCGGACGCGCCGCCGCCGGCATGCCTGCCGCCGCACTCGCCGCGGCCGCGGTCAAGGCGAGCTTGGTCTGGCGGCCGCCAATCAGTTCCAGGTAGACCTCGGCCAGCAGTCTGGCGTCCTTCAGCGCGCCGTGCAGCGCGCGATCCGAAAGATCGATCTGGAAGCGACGGCACAGCGCGTCGAGGCTGGCCTGGGCGCCCGGATACTTGCGGCGCGCCATGCCGACGGTGTCGACGGCGCGCGCCGCCGGCAGCGCCGGCTTTTCCAGGCGGGCCAGCTCGGCGTTGAGGAATTTGAGGTCGAACTCGGCGTTGTGGATGATCAGCGTGGCGTCGCCGATGAAGTTCAGGAAGTCGGCGGCGATGGCGGCGAACACCGGCTTGTCGGCCAGGAAGTCCGCCGACAGGCCATGCACCGCGAAGGCTTCGGCCGGCATGTCGCGCTCGGGATTGATATAGATCTGCCGGCTGTGGCCGGTCGGCAGGTGGTTGATCAGCTCGACGGCACCGATCTCGACGATACGGTGGCCGGCCGCCGGGTCCAGCCCGGTGGTTTCGGTATCCAGCACGATCTCGCGCATGGGCGCAATCTCCTTCGTCGCCGGCGTCAGGGACAGGCCGCCGCCGGCCACGGCCAGCGGCAGGGGCGCAGGGTTCGCGCCTGGGCGGCGATGCGCATGATGGCGCGCAGCGTTTCGCGCCGCCCCAGGCCCGAGGGTATCAAAAAATCGGCCCGCCGGCGCTTCTCGGCATCGGCCATCTGGCGGGCGCGGATGGCTTCCAGCCTTTGGCGCGTCATGCCGGGACGGGCCAGCACCCGGGCCTCCTGGACGAACGGCGGCGCCATGACCACGGCCACGGCGTCGCAGTTGCCATCCGCTCCCGTTTCGAACAGCAGCGGCACGTCGAGGACCGCCAGTTTGCAACCCCGCCGCGCCTGACGCCTAAGGAAGGCCGCCTGATCGGCCCGCACCGCCGGATGAAGCACGCCCTCGAGCCGTCCGATGGCCGCCGCGTCGTCGAAGACGCGCCGGCCGAGTTCCCGGCGGTCGATGGCGCCCTCGCGAAGCACGCCGGGAAAGGCGGCGGCGACGGCCGCGACCGCCCCGCCCCGCCGTCCCAGCAGCCGATGGACGGCGGCGTCGGCGTCGTGCACCGGGATTCCCAAGCGCCGGAACATGCCGGCGGCCACGGTCTTGCCCATGCCGATCGAACCGGTGAGGCCCAGGATCACCATGGGCCGCCCGTCCTCATCGCCCGGCCGGCGCCAAGCCGGCCAGCACGAATTCGCGCAGCGCCGGGGTGACGTCGGGTTCGACCCCGAACCAGCGGGCGAAGCCCGGCCGGCCCTGGTGCAGCAGCATGCCGAGGCCGTCGACGGTGCGGTTGCCGCGCGCACGAGCCGCCGCCAGCAGCGGCGTTTCGAGCGGCGAATAGACGATGTCGGTGACCACCGCCTCGGGGGCCAGGTGGCGAAGATCGACCTCGAGCGGCGGCTCGCCGGTCATGCCCAGTCCGGTGGTATTGACCAGCAGGCAGGCGCCCTCCATGGCGGCGGCAAGCTTGGACCAGGGCGTCACGGCGAACGGGCCGCCGATGTCGCGAGCCAGGGAATCGGCGCGGCGCACCGTGCGGTTGGCCAGCCGGATCTCGGGCACGCCGGCATCCAGCAGGGCCACGCAAACCGCCCTGGCGGCGCCGCCGGCGCCGATCACCACGGCCGGCCCCTCGGTGGGGCGCCAGTCCGGCAGCCCGTTCTTGAGGTTGGTGATGAACCCGAAGGCATCGGTGTTCTGGCCGTACAGGCTGCCGTCGGGAAGGACGGAGATGGTGTTGGCGGCGCCGATGCGCCGGGCCGTCTCGTCGGCGTCGTCGACGGCGGCCAGCGCCGCCTCCTTGTAGGGGATGGTCACGTTCACCCCGGCGAAGCCCAGCAGCGGCAAGGCGCGAAAGGCGCCGTCGAAGGCGTCGGCAGGCACCGCCAGGGGCACGTAGGCGCCGTTGATGCCGTAGCGGTCGAGCCAGTAGCCGTGCAGGCGCGGCGACAGGGAATGGCCGATCGGCCACCCCATGACGCCGGCAAGCTTGGCCTGACCGTTCGGTATCATCGCTGCATGGTTCCCGCTGCCCCGTCCGCGGCGGCCGACGTGTGGCCGGTCAATCCAGGATCATGCCCTTGCGGCGAAGAAACCGCAGGAGCGGCAGCAAGGGGAGTCCCTGAATGGTGAAGTGATCGCCGTCGATGCGCTCGAACAGCTGGGCGCCCAGGCCCTCCAGCCGGTAGCCGCCGACCGAATCCCACGTTTCCGGACCGGCGGTGTTGAGATAGGTCTCGAGAAACTCCTCGCTGAACGGGCGCATGGTCAGGCGGGCCGTTTCGGCATGGCTCCACAGCAGGTTGCCGTCGCAAACCACACAGACGCCGCTGACCAGGCGATGCGTACGGCCGCCCAGCATCCTCAGGTGGCGCCGCGCTTCGTCGCGGTTGCCCGGCTTGTCGAAGCACTGGCCGGCGTATTCGAGCACCTGGTCGGCACCGATGACCGCCAAGCTTGGCCGCCGGGACGCCACCAAGCTGGCCTTGGCATGGGCCAGGGCGCCGGCCAGTTCGGTGGCGTCGGCGCCGGTGGCCGCCATGTCGGCCTTGATCTGGGTTTCGTCGAGGTTGGGCGGCTCGCACTCGAAAACCACGCCAGCGGCGCGAAGCAGGCGCAAGCGCGCCGCGCTGGCCGAAGCCAGGACCAGACCGGGGAAGGATGCGCTCAGAGCTGTCTCTCCTGCCGTTCCTTGTAAAGCTGCATGATGATGGCCGCCACCTCCTCGACCGAGCGTTCGGACACGTCGATGAATGGCCACTTGTGCTTGGCGAAGGTTTCGCGGGCGATACGGATTTCCTGCGAAACGGTTTCGATGTCGGCGTAGTCGGTGTTTTCGTCGCGGTCGAGCAGTTTAAGCCGGTTGCGGCGGATCTGCACCAGGCGCTTGGGGTCCTTGGTCAATCCGACGACCAGCGGCGCTCCCGGCTCCAGGACCTCGGCCGGCAGGGGAACCCCCGGCATGATCGGGATGTTCGCCGCCTTGACACCGCGGTTGGCGAGATAGATGCAGGTCGGCGTCTTGAGCGTGCGCGACACCCCGGCCAGGATGACGTCGGCATCGCGCAGGTCGGCTGGCGACTGCCCGTCGTCGTGAGCCAACACGAAATGGATGGCCTCGATGCGCGAGAAGTACTCGGCGTCCATTTCATGCTGGCGCCCCGGCGTCGCCCGCGCCTTCGCTCCCACGTACGAATGCAGGGCTTCCAGCACCGGGTCGAGGACGCCGACGCAGGGCACCTGCAAATGGCGGCAGCCTTCCTCCAGGGCATCCTGAACGTCGCGGTCGACCACCGTGTAGATGACGATTCCCCGGTCCTTCCTGATGGACTCGAGGATGGTGCCGACCTGGCCGGGGGAACGGACCATCGTCCAGGCATGTTCGACCGGCTGTACGTCGTCGAACTGCACGAGGCAGGCCCTGGCAACGGTGGAGACGGTTTCGCCCGTCGAATCCGACACCAAGTGCACGTGCACGGCTTTGTTTTTCCGGCCTGTTTGGGTAGTCATGTCGATGAATTGGGGATAAACCCCCTCCGACCGCTTGGCGTTGGAAAGCGTCCTCGTTCGTCGTTATTTCTTACACCGCCAGAATCCGAATTGAAAACATTATCCTTCGCCCGCCGACAGCGCGCATAACCGTTGGAACGACCGGGCTTTTTCCCCGCTTTCCCCGGCTTTGTCCGGGCGACCCAAACAGCCGGAAACGAGCCCTTGGGCAAGCGCCGTCAACAGGTTGCGCACCGTTGGCCGGGTCGGACCTTAAAAATGCGTCGTGGCGGCGGGGACAAGCTGTGGAGAACATTAATCCCCATGACTCACCGCACAACTACCACTACAGAACCTTTTATAAAAAAGATTCTTGTAGAAGAGGCCTGGGTATAAGTTCGGCAACCGACCGGGCGAAGAAGGAAGCGGCATGGCCGAGGACGTCAAACCATTCCTGGCGGCGTTGCGGGGGCAATCGATGGTGCCGCCGCCGCTGTGGCTGATGCGCCAGGCCGGCCGCTATCTGCCGGAATACCGGAAACTGCGCGAGCGGGCGCGGAATTTTCTCGATTTCTGCTATACGCCGGAGTTGGCCGTCGAAGCGACCTTGCAGCCGCTGCGCCGTTTCAGGCCGGACGCCGCCATCCTGTTCAGCGACATCCTGGTGGTGCCCGATGCCCTGGGCCAGGCCGTCGATTTCCGCGAGGGCGAGGGGCCGGTTCTCGAGCCGTTGCGCTCGCGCCGGGACGTCGAGGTCCTCAAGTCCGGGCGGGTCCTTCGACACCTCGAGCCGGTTTTTACGGCCCTTCGCGGCATCCGGCGCGCGCTGCCGCCGGAAACCGCGCTGATCGGCTTTGCCGGGGCGCCGTGGACGGTCGCCACCTACATGGTCGAGGGCCGCGGCGGCACCGATTTCGGCCGCGCGCTCGGATGGGACGGGGAAGATCCCGAGGGCTTCGCGATGCTGATCGATCTCCTGGTCGAGGCGACCGCCGCCTACCTCATCGAGCAGGTGCGGCACGGCGCCGAGGCCCTTCAGATCTTCGACAGCTGGGCTGGGGCGCTCGACGAAGCGCGTTTCCGCCGGCTGGCGATCGCGCCGACGAGACGCCTGGTGGCGAAGGTGCGCGCCGCCTGTCCCGAGATTCCGATCATCGGCTTTCCGCGCGGCGCCGGCGTCCTCTATGCCGACTATGTGCGGGAGACCGGGGTCGACGGTATCAGCCTGGACAGCGCGGTGGACCTGGGCTTCGCGCGCCTGGCCCTGCAGCCCAACACCGTCCTGCAGGGCAATCTCGACCCCCAGGTTCTGGTTCGTGGCGGCAGCGAAATGCGGGATGCCGCGCTCGCCATCCTTGAAAACCTCGGCCGGGGACCCTTCATTTTCAACCTCGGCCACGGCGTCGTTCCCGAGACGCCGGTCGAGAATGTGCTTCAGTTGGCCGCAACCGTTCGCGCCTGGCGGCCGTAACACTCGTGGAAAATGGGGGCCGTTCCGCTCCCCATGGTCAGGATCATGCCGAAGATTGCCGTCGTCGCGTTCAATCTGGGCGGCCCGGACCGGCCGGAAGCGGTCGAGCCGTTCCTGTTCAACCTCTTCAACGATCCCGCCATCATCGGCCTGCCGTGGCCGGTTCGCCCGCTGCTGGCCAAGCTGATTTCCCGCCGGCGGGGCCCGGTGGCGCGCGCCATCTACGCCAAGATCGGCGGCGGCTCGCCGCTGCTGCCGCTGACCCGCGAGCAGGCGGCGGCGCTTCAAGCCGCGCTGGCCGGCGACGGCGAGGTCAAGGTGTTCATCGCCATGCGCTATTGGCACCCGATGAGCGACGAAACGGCCTTGGCGGTCAAGGATTTCGCCCCCGACGAGATCGTCCTGCTGCCGCTCTATCCCCAGTATTCGACCACCACCACGGCGTCCTCGGTCATGGACTGGGAACGCGCCGCCAGGGCGATCGGCCTCGACGTGCCGACGCGGGCCGTCTGCTGCTACCCGACGGAGCCCGGTTTCGTCGCCGCCGAGGCCGAACTGGTGGCTGCCGCTGTGGACCGGGCGTCCCGGGCCGGGCGGCCGCGCGTGCTGTTTTCCGCCCACGGGTTGCCCAAGCGGGTGATCGAGGGCGGCGATCCCTACAAATGGCAGGTCGAACGGTCGGCGGCGGCGGTGGTGGCCGCGATGGGCCGCGACGACTTCGAATGGCGGGTGTCCTTCCAGAGCCGGGTGGGGCCGCTGGAATGGATCGGCCCGGCCACCGATGCCGAGATCGAGCGGGCGGGGCACGAGGGGAAACCCCTGGTGGTGGTGCCCATCGCCTTCGTTTCCGAGCATTCCGAGACTTTGGTCGAACTCGATATCGAGTACGGCGAACTGGCCCACAAGGCAGGCGTGCCGGCCTACGAACGGGTGCCGGCGGTGGGCACCCATCCCCTTTTCATCGACGGCCTGGCCCGTCTGGTTCGCGCCGCTAGGGCTGGCGGCTGCGCCACCATTTCGCAGGATGGCCGGCGGATCTGCCCCGGCGATCGCGGGCGGTGCGGCCATGCGGGATAGCGCCGGACGGTCTCTTTCGCATTCTCCGTTTGACAGGGTCGGTGCGTTTGGTTAATGCTCTTGAAATCGCAGAGGGTAAGGCACACCCTTTCCATTCCCCAACTTGTTGCAATGTGGGCGGGCCATCGGCCCGGTTGTTGATATCACCGACCGATTGCGGCATTCCGCCGCATGCCGATCCCCAATCCTCTCCACCCCATCCCGACCCGCTTCAGGGTCAGAGCTGACGGCCAGCCATGAATCTCAAGGAACTGAAATCCCAATCCCCGACCGAGCTTCTCGCTTTTGCCGAGGAGCTGGAAATCGAGAACGCCAGTTCGCTGCGCAAGCAGGACATGATGTTCGCCATCCTCAAGCAACTGGCGACCAACAACGTGTCCATCTACGGCGACGGCGTGCTGGAGGTTCTGCCCGACGGCTTCGGCTTCCTGCGCTCGCCGGAGGCCAACTACCTGCCCGGTCCCGACGACATTTACGTCTCGCCCAGCCAGGTCAGGCGCTTCGGGCTGCGCACCGGCGATACGGTGGAGGGCGAGATCCGCGCGCCGAAGGACGGCGAGCGCTATTTCGCGCTGCTCAAGGTCAACGACATCAATTTCGAGGACCCGCAGGCGGTCCGGCACCGCATCAACTTCGACAACCTGACGCCGCTATATCCGGACCGGCGGTTGTCGATGGAAATCGACAGCCCGAAGATCACCGACCCGACGCTGCGCGTCGTCGACCTGATTACGCCGATCGGCAAGGGCCAGCGGGCGCTGATCGTGGCGCCGCCGCGCACCGGCAAGACGGTGATGCTGCAGAACATCGCCCACGCTGTGGCCGAGAATCACCCGGAATGCTACCTGATCGTGCTGCTCATCGACGAGCGGCCCGAGGAAGTGACCGACATGGCCCGCTCGGTCAAGGGCGAGGTGGTGAGCTCCACCTTCGACGAGCCGGCGACCCGCCACGTCCAGGTGGCCGAGATGGTGATTGCCAAGGCCAAGCGCCTCGTCGAGCACAAGCGCGACGTGGTGATCCTGCTCGATTCCATCACCCGCCTGGCGCGCGCCTATAACACCGTGGTGCCGTCGTCGGGCAAGGTCTTGACCGGCGGCGTCGATTCCAATGCGCTCCAGCGGCCGAAGCGCTTCTTCGGCGCGGCGCGCAACATCGAGGAAGGCGGTTCCCTGACCATCATCGCCACCGCGCTGATCGACACCGGCTCGCGGATGGACGAGGTGATCTTCGAAGAGTTCAAGGGCACCGGCAACTCGGAAATCATCCTCGACCGCAAGCTCACCGACAAGCGCACCTGGCCCTCGATCGACATCACGCGCTCGGGCACCCGCAAGGAGGAGCTGCTGGTCGACAAGGGCACGCTGTCGAAGATGTGGGTGCTGCGCCGCATCCTGATGCCGATGGGCGTCGTCGACGCCATGGAGTTCCTGCTCAAGAAGCTCAAGGAAACCAAGAACAATCCCGATTTCTTCGATTCCATGAATACCTGAGCGAACCCACGCTTCACGCCAAGCGAAGGCGGCACGTCCTTAAGGGGCGCGCCGCCTTTTTTGGTACCTTCTCTTATGGCAGCAGGATGGTCGATCCCGTGGTCTTGCGGGCCTCGAGGTTGCGTTGCGCCTGCGCCGCCTCGGCCAGCGGATGGGTCTGGCCGATCTCGATTTTCACCTGGCCGCCGGCGACGACGTCGAACAGCTCCCTGGCGGCCGCGTTCAGGGCTTCCGGCGTCGGCACGTAATCGCCGAGCCTGGGGCGCGTCAGGAACAGCGAGCCCTTGGCGGCGAGCGTCGCCGGCTCGAAGGCCGGCACCGGTCCCGAGGCGTTGCCGAAGGTGACCATCAACCCGGTCCGCCGCAGGCAATTCAGCGATCCTTCGAAGGTCGCGGCGCCGACCGAATCGTAGACCACGGGGACGCCGGCGCCGCCGGTGATCTCGCGCACCCTCTTAGTGAAGTCCTCGCGGGTATAGACGATGACATGGTCGCAGCCGTGGGCCTTGGCGATCTTGGCTTTTTCATCGGTGCCGACGGTGCCGATGACGGTGGCTCCAAGATGCTTCGCCCATTGGCTGAGGATGGAGCCGACACCGCCGGCGGCAGCGTGCAGCAGAATGGTTTCGCCTTTCTGCACGGGATGGATTCGGCGGATCAGGTACCAGACGGTCAGGCCCTTGAGCATGATCGCCGCGGCGGTGCGGTCGGCGATGGCATCGGGCAGCGGCACCAAGCGCTCGGCCGGGAACAGGCGGGCTTCGGAATAGGCGTCGGCGGGGCCGACGCCGTAGGCGACGCGCTGGCCGACCTTGAAGCCGGCCACGCCCGGCCCGACGGCCTCGATCACGCCCGCCGCCTCCTGGCCGAGGCCGGAGGGCAGCGAGGGAAGCTTGTAGAGGCCGCTGCGCATGTAGGTGTCGACGAAGTTGAGGCCGACGGCGGTGTGACGCAGCCGGACCTGGCCGGGCCCGGGCTCGCCGACCGTGACGTCCTCCCACTTCAGGACCTCGGGGCCGCCGTACTCGTGGATGCGGAAGGCTTTGGTCATGATCGTCTCCCCAGCAAGGACAATGGCCGATGACGCCGGCCGGTCACGGAACGTGGGCGGCCTCCAGGACGAGGAGGACGCGCTTGGTGTCGGTGCCCTCGCCACCCGAATAGCCGGTCAGGCGGCCGCCGGCGCCGACGACGCGATGGCAGGGAACAATGATCGGGATGGGGTTGCGCCCGCAGGCGCCGCCGATGGCCCGGGCGGCCGAGCCGAGGGCGTTGGCGAGGTCGCCGTAGGTGCGGGTTTCGCCATAGGGAATGGTCGAGATGGCTCCCCACACGGCCCGCTGGAAGGCCGAGCCGGCGGGCGCCAGCGGCAGCGAAAAGTCGCGCAGCCGGCCGTCGAAGTAGGCGTCGAGCTGGCGGCGGGCCTCTTCGAGCAGCGGCGTTTCCTCGCCGGGCGGGGCGCGGCCGAATTCGACGGCGACGACGGCGGCCTCGTCCTCGAAGACCGTCAGGGGCCCGAGCGGGCTGCTGAGCGACAGGTACGGCATGGCGGCAGATTACAGGGCTGCAAGCTCCTGCCGCAAGATGCTGGCGTCGGTCTTGGGCAGGCCGCAGGTGGCGCCAGCGCACACATAGGCGGTCGGCCGCCCGTCGCGCAGGCCCTTGCCGGCCGCCGGGTGGCCCTCGGGAAGCGGCTCGGCGGGGTCGAGGGCGGCGATGGCGGCGGTGGCCGGTGCCGCCTCGCGGGCGGCTTTCAGCAGTTCGGCGCGGGCGGGATCGGTGGCGGAGCCGAGGACGACGATCTGCACCGGCGCCTCCAGGATTTCGGCCCCGATACACAGCGTCGGCATGCGGGCGTTGTGCTCGGGCGTCGCCGCCGAGAACAGCTTTACCAGGGCTTCGGCGCGTTCGCGGTAGGCGGTCCTGCCGGTCAGCAGGAACAGGCGGCCCAGGACTTCGACCATGGTGCCGTTGCCGGGCGGCACCGCGTGGTCGGCGATGGTCTTGGGCCGCGTGATGAGGTCGGCGGCGTCGTCGGCGGTCAGGAAATAGCCCCCCTCGGCCTTGTCCCAGTAGTGGCGATCGAGGGTTTCCGTCCACGCCTCGGCCAGGGTCAGGAAGGCCCCCTCCCCGGTCGCCTGGTGCAGGGCGAGCGCGGCGCGCGCCAGGTTGGCGTAGTCGTCCAGCACGGCGGCGTGCCGGGCCTGGCCGGCCCGCCAGGAATGAAGCAGACGATCCGGCGCCGCGGGGTCGGCCATATGACGGCCGACGAAGGCGAAGGCGGCCCGGGCGGCATGGATCCAGGCGGGATGGCCGAACACTGTTCCCGCGTTCGCCAGGGCGGCGATGGCAAGGCCGTTCCAGTCGGCCAGCACCTTGTCGTCCCAGGCCGGGGGCACCCGCTCGCGCCGCGCCGCCAGCAGCCGCGCGCGTGCGGCGCCGATGCGGGGATCGTCGGCGATGGCGGTGGCGGCGTGGCTGCGGTTGAGGATGGTGACCCCCTCCCAGTTGCCGGGGGCGGTAACGCCGTAGGCGGCCTTGAAGAGGGCGGAGTCCAGCCCGAGGATGGCGTCGATCTCGGCCTCGCTCCAGACGTAGTATTTGCCCTCGACGCCCTCGCTGTCGGCGTCGTAGGCGGAAGCGAAGGCGAATCTGCCGTCGTCGTCGTCGTCGACCCGCATGTCGCGGAGCAGCCAGTCGACGGTTTCGTGGGCGCGGACGGCATAGAGGGGCGAGCCGGTGGCCTGCCAGGCCTCGGCCAGCAGATCGAGAAGCTGGGCGTTGTCGTAGAGCATCTTTTCGAAGTGCGGGACCAGCCAGCGGGCGTCGGTCGAATAGCGGGCGAAGCCGCCCCCCAGGTGATCGTAGATGCCGCCCTGGCAGAGGGCGTCGAGCGTGGTGGTGACGGCGTCGCGAAAGGCGGCCTCGCCGGTGCGCCGATAGGCCCGCCACAGGAAGCGGAAGAAGCCGGGTTGCGGGAACTTGGGCGCGCCATGGGTGCCGCCGTGATGGGTGTCGACATCGGCCAATGCGGCGCGCGCCGCGGCGTCCAGCGCGGCGCGGCCAAGGCTGCCGCCGGCGGCCGGCTGGGCCAGGCGGGCGAGGCCGTCCCTGAGGGCGGCGACATTGTGCCGGATGGCATCGGCGTCCCGGGCGTGGACCTCGGCGACCCGGCGCAGGACGTCGGCAAAGGCCGGCCGGCCGTAGCGGGGCTGGTTGGGGAAATAGGTGCCGCCCCAGAAAGGCTCGCCCTCGGGGGTGAGGAACATGGTCAGCGGCCAGCCGCCCTGCTCGCCCATCAGGGCCAGCGCGGACTGGTAGATGAGGTCGATGTCGGGACGTTCCTCGCGGTCGACCTTGATGTTGACGAAAAGGGCGTTCATGACGGAGGCGGTTGAATCGTCTTCGAAACTTTCATGGGCCATGACATGGCACCAGTGGCAGGCGGCGTAACCGACCGACAACAGGATCGGACGGTTGAGCCGCTTGGCTTCGGCCAGCGCCTCTGGACCCCAGGCCCGCCAGTGCACGGGGTTCAGCTTGTGCTGGAGCAGATAGGGACTCGTTTCACGGGAAAGGAGGTTCTGGCTCATGCGGTCGTCGGGCCCTTCGCGACGCGGGGTTCCCCAGGTAGGTTGGGGCACCCGGGCGGCGATGCAACAGAAACCGAGATTGACGGCGGCGGCGGCGCACCACAGATTCACCGGGGTTCGGCCGGCGCGGCCGGAGATCTGGCGAAGGAGACCGGGGTGGCGAGCGACGAAACCGAGGGCGGCCTGTATTATCGGCATCACGTGTTCTGCTGCATCAACGAGCGGCCGGAAGGCAATCCACGGGGCTGTTGCGCGCGCAAGGGCGCCATGGGGTTGCGCAACTACATGAAGGGCCAGGCGCAGAAGCTGGGCCTTGACGACGTTCGGATCAACACGGCGGGCTGCCTGGACCGCTGCGAACTGGGGCCGACCATGGTGGTCTATCCGGAGGGCATCTGGTATCGGGCCGAGAGCCGCCAGGACATCGACGAGATCCTGACCTCCCACCTGCGCGAGGGACAGCCGGTGGCGCGCCTCATGTTGGGGCCGAGGGAAGAATAGAATACCAGATACGGTAGGAAGCGGCGGAAGCGGGATATGAAAAGCGGCACCATCTACGCCCTGGCCAGCGCCAGCGGGCCGGCCGGCGTGGCGGTCATCCGGCTGTCGGGGCCGGAGGCTGGCGAGGCGTGGCGGCGCCTGACCGGCATCCCCCTGCCGCCCCCTCGCCGCCTGGTGCGGATGCGATTCACTGACCCCGACACCGGTGAGGTCCTCGACGATGGGCTTGGCGTGTGGTTCGCCGGGCCGGCCAGCTTTACCGGCGAGGATGTGGTGGAGTTTCACCTGCACGGCGGTCGGGCGGTGGTCGCCGGCGCGCTGGCGGCGCTGGGGCGGATCGGCGGGCTTAGGCTGGCCGAGCCCGGGGAGTTCACGCGGCGGGCCTTCGAGAATGGCAGGATGGATTTGACGGCCGCCGAGGGCCTGGCCGATCTGGTGGCCGCCGAGACGGCGGCGCAGCGCCGTCAGGCCTTGCGCCAGATGCAGGGTGCCCTGGGCGCGCTTTACGAGGAATGGCGGGAGGATCTGCTGCGCGACCTCGCCCATGTGGAAGCGGCCATCGACTTCGCCGACGAAGATTTGCCGGAGGGCTTGATCGAGGAAGTCCGGCGGCGGGCGGCGGCGGTGCGCGCCGCGATGGCCGATCACCTGGCCGACGGTCGGCGCGGTGAGCGGCTGCGCGACGGCGTGCAGGTGGCGATCGTCGGGCCGCCCAACGCCGGCAAGTCGAGCCTGCTGAACCTGCTGGCCCGCCGCGAGGCGGCCATCGTGGCGGAGACCGCCGGCACGACGCGCGACGTCATCGAGGTCCATCTCGACCTGGCCGGGATTCCGGTGGTGGTGGCCGACACTGCCGGCCTGCGGGACGGCGGCGATGCGGTGGAGTGCGAGGGCGTGCGGCGGGCCCAGGCGCGGGCGGCCGAGGCCGATGTCAGGATCGCGTTGTTCGACGCCACCCGTTGGCCGGAGACCGACGGCCGCACCGCCGCCCTGGTCGATGGGGCGACGGTGGTGGCGATCAACAAGTCCGATATAACGTCCCCGCCCCCACCCCTCGCGGTAAACGGCGTCGCGGGGCTGGCGGTTTCGGTGCGCACCGGTATTGGCATCGACGGGCTGATGGCCCGGCTGGCGGCGGCGGTGGCCGAATGCTGTCCGGCGGCGGGTGCGCCGGCCATGACCCGGGCCCGCCATCGCGAGGCCCTGGAGGCGTGTGTGGCGGCGCTGGACCGGTTCCTGTCGGGAGAGGGCGTGGCGCCGGAGTTGGCCGCCGAGGACCTGCGGCTGGCGACCCGGGCCCTGGGGCGGATTACCGGACGGGTGGATGTCGAGGACGTGCTCGACGTCATCTTTCGCGAGTTCTGCATCGGCAAATGATGTTTCACGTGAAACATGCCGGGACGAGGGACGGCGATGATTCACGTGAAACATTTTTGGGAAGTCCGCCGGAGTCGATGATTCACGTGAAACATTCGGGGCTGGCGGCGACGGAAGACTTTGACTCCGCGATCGGCGGACCCTAGGTTTGGCGACCCATGGAACGCTATGACGTCATTGTAATTGGAGCCGGCCATGCCGGCGTCGAAGCGGCTGCCGCGTCGGCCCGCGTCGGCGCGCGCACCCTGCTGCTGACGCACCGGCTGGATCGCATCGGCGAGATGTCCTGCAATCCGGCCATCGGCGGCCTGGCCAAGGGGCAACTGGTGCGCGAGGTCGATGCCCTGGATGGGCTGATGGGCCGGGCCATCGATCGCGCCGGCATCCAGTTTCGGGTGCTCAACCGCAGCAAGGGGCCGGCCGTATGGGGGCCGCGCGCGCAGGCCGACCGCAAGCTTTACCGGCGCGTGATGGGCGAGCTGCTGGCCGAGCAGGCCGGGCTGACGGTGCGGGCGGCGGCGGTGGAGGATCTGACTTTTTCGGCCGACGACACGGTTTCGGGCGTGATCACCGCGGGGGGCGAAAGGGTGGCGGCCGGCGCCGTGGTGGTGACCACCGGCACCTTCCTGCGCGGGATCATTCATTGCGGCGAGAACCAGATCCCGGCCGGCCGCGTTGGCGACCCCCCTGCTGTCGGTCTGTCCCACACCTTTCGCCGCGCCGGCTTCGCCTTGGGGCGGCTGAAGACGGGAACGCCGCCCCGCCTCGACGGGCGCACCATCCGCTGGGACGGCCTGGAGGCGCAACCGGGGGACGATCCGCCCGAGCCCTTTTCCTACCTGAGCGAGCGCATCGCGACGCCGCAGGTGGTCTGCCACATCACTGGCACCACGCCGGAAACCCACGCCCTGATTCGCGCCAACCTCGATCGGGCGCCCCTCTACTCGGGGCAGATCCGCAGCACCGGGCCGCGCTATTGCCCGAGCATCGAGGACAAGGTGGTGCGCTTCGCCGGGCGCGACCGACACCAGATCTTCCTCGAGCCCGAGGGGTTGGACGACGATACCGTCTACCCCAACGGCATCTCCACCTCGCTGCCCAAGGACGTCCAGGCCGCCTTGCTCAAGACCATCCCCGGCCTCGAGGACGCGGTGATGCTGCGGCCGGGCTATGCCATCGAGTACGACTTCGTCGATCCGCGCGAACTTTACCCGACGCTCGAAACCAAGCGGGTGGCGCGGCTTTTCTTCGCCGGCCAGATCAACGGCACCACCGGCTACGAGGAGGCGGCGGGCCAGGGACTGATGGCCGGCCTCAACGCCGCCCGCGCCGTGGCCGGCGACGACGGCCTGGTGCTGGACCGGGCCGAGGCCTACATCGGGGTCCTGATCGACGACCTGGTGACGCTGGGCACCACCGAGCCTTACCGGATGTTCACCTCGCGGGCCGAATACCGGCTGGCCCTGCGCGCCGACAACGCCGACCAGCGGTTGACCGCCAAGGGCGAGGCCGCTGGGTGCGTGTCGACCGGTCGCGCCCGCGTCTTCGCCGCCAAGATGGCCGAGCTCGACACCGAACGGCGGCGCTTGTGCGCCCTGACGGCCACGCCCAACCTGCTGCAACGCCACGGCCTGACGGTCAACCTCGACGGGGTGGCGCGTTCGGCCTTCGACCTCCTCGGCCATGCGGGCATCACGCTCGAGCGGCTGACGGGCGTCTGGCCGGACCTCGCCGTCCTTCCCGCCCCCGTCGGACGGCAACTGGAGATCGAAGCCCTCTACGCCCATTACCTTGAGCGCCAGGAGGCCGACGTCCGCGCCTTCCGCCGCGACGAGGCGTTGGCGCTCGACCGCGATCTCGATTACCGCGCCGTCGCCGGCCTGTCGAACGAGGTCCGTGACAAGCTGGTCCGCGCCAAGCCGGCGACGCTCGGCCAGGCCGCCCGCATCTCGGGCGTCACCCCAGCCGCGCTCACCCTGCTGCTCGCCCATGTCCGTCGCCAGGATGCCCGCCAGGGCGCCTAAGGAGCCCCATGTTTCACGTGAAACACCGCCGCCGCTCCAGGGGTCGATCATGACGACGCCCCCTCCCCTGACCCCGGCGGCCTTCCAGGCGCACACGGGAATATCGGACGACACGCGGGCCCGACTGGAAGCCCTGGTCGCGGTCCTTTTGAAATGGCAGGCGCGCATCAACCTGATCGGCCGCGGGACGGTGGCCGACATCTGGCGCCGCCATATCCTCGATTCGGCGCAGCTGGCGCCCCTGGTGCCGGTGACGGCCGAGACCGTCATCGACCTCGGCAGCGGCGCCGGCTTCCCCGGTCTGGTTCTTGCCCTCCTGGGAATCCGCGGCATCCATCTCGTCGAAAGCGACGGGCGCAAGTGCGCCTTCCTGCGCGAAGCGGCGCGAATTACCGGCGCCGCGGTCGAAATTCACGCCGTGCGGGCCGAGGCCCTGGCGCCCCGAGAGGCCGATGCGATCACGGCGCGCGCCCTGGCGCCTCTTTCCGATCTACTGGATATAGCGTCCCCCTTTCTCGGACCCCATACAGCTTGTATTTTCCCCAAGGGACGCGGCGCCGAACAGGAATTGACGGTGTCGCAAAAAACCTGGATGATGACGGTCAGCCGGTTCGAAAGTGTGACCGACCCCGAGGGGACGATTCTGAAATTGGAGGACATTTCCCGTCGCCATGTCCGCTAATCCGCCTCCCGTGCCGGCCGCAGGGCCTCGCATCATCGCCATCGCCAACCAGAAGGGCGGTGTCGGCAAGACGACGACGGCGATCAACCTGGCCACCGCGCTGGCCGCCATCGGCCAGCGGGTGCTGATCATCGATCTCGATCCCCAGGGCAACGCCAGCACCGGCCTGGGCATCGCCCGCACCGCCCGGCGCGTCAATTCCTACCACCTGCTGATCGGCGATGCGGTTCCCGCCGAGGCTGTCGTCGCCACCGAGATTCCCGGTCTTTTCATGATCACCGCCGGGGTCGACTTGAGCGGCGCCGAGATCGAGCTGGTCAACGAGGAGCGCCGCGAGTACCGGCTGCGCGAGGCGCTGGCCACCGGAGCCGGCGACTTCGACTTCATCCTCATCGACTGTCCGCCGGCGTTGGGGCTGCTCACGATCAACGCCCTGGTGGCGGCGCAGGCGGTGCTGGTGCCGCTGCAATGCGAATTCTTCGCGCTGGAGGGAATCAGCCATCTGGTCAAGACCATCGAGCGAATCCGCAAGGCCTTCAATCCCGGGCTCGAAATCCAGGGCATCGTGCTGACCATGTTCGACCGCCGCAACAACCTGTCGAACATGGTGGCCAGCGACGTGCGCGCGTTCTTCGGCGACAAGGTCTACAAGACGATGATCCCTCGCAACGTAAGGGTCTCCGAGGCCCCGTCGCACGGCCGGCCGGTGCTGGTTTACGATCTGCGCTGTCCGGGCGCCCAGGCGTATCTCAGCCTGGCCAGCGAGGTCATCCGGCGCGAGCGGCTGGAGGCGGCGTGATGGCGGCGGAAGGGCATCGGCGCAACCTGGGGCGCGGCCTGTCGGCCCTGCTCGGCGAGGACGACGAGGCCCCGGCAGGGGGCGAAAGCGGCGCCGGCGGCATCCGCACGCTGCCCATCGAATTCCTGCATCCCAGCCCGTTCCAGCCGCGCCACCGGATGAACGACGAGTCGTTGCAGGAGCTGGCGCAGTCGATCGCCGACAAGGGCATTCTCCAGCCCCTCCTGGTGCGCCGCGACAGCGGGCAGGCCGATTCCTACGAGATCATCGGCGGCGAGAGGCGCTGGCGGGCCGCCCAGCTGGCCCAGGTTCACGAGGTACCGGTCATCATCCGCGAGATGGAGGACCGCGAGGCCCTGGAAATCGCGCTGATCGAGAACCTGCAGCGCGAGGATCTCTCCCCGCTCGACGAGGCCGACGGCTATCGCCGCCTCAAGGACGAGTTTTCCTATACCCAGGAGGAGCTGGCCGCCTCCCTCGGCAAGAGCCGCAGCCACGTGGCCAACACGCTGCGCCTGCTGAACCTGCCGGCGGCGGTCAAGGACATGGTCAACGGCGGCGTGCTGACGGCGGGCCACGCGCGGGCCCTGCTCAACGCCGAGAACCCGGCCGCGTTGGCGGCCATCGTCGCCAAGCGGGGCCTCAACGTGCGCCAGACCGAAAAGCTGGCGCAGGCCAAGGCGAAACCGGCCGCCCAGCGGAGCGGCGGCGCCCGCGACCCCGACACCATCGCGCTGGAGCGCGATCTCTCGAACCTGCTGGGGCTCAAGGTCGGCATTCGCTTCCGCGGCGGCGCCGGCAGCCTGACCATCGAGTACCAGTCGCTCGAACAGCTCGACGAGATCCTCCATCGTCTGAGTCGCGGGGCCACCGGCACGCGGGGCTCGCTGCCGAGCGGCGCCGGTCGTCGCGACGACCCCATCGAACCCCTGCCCGACGATCCGATGGAGGCGCTGGCCGACTTCATGCCGGGCGACGACGACCTGGACTCCCTGGGTTTCGGCGGGTTCGGCCCGGACGATGGCGCGAACGGCGCCGGGGCCGACGATGCCGCGTCGGACGAGCCGCCGGCCTTCCCTTCCGAGGACCCCAAAGAGCCGAAGGATTAATCGCGGCCGGCGCGGCCCGCCTGGGCGATGCGCAGGAGGGCCCGCGAGCATACCGCCACGTCCGGCATGCCGGTCGTCTTGCAGTCCAGTTCGGCCTCCAACAGGATCGACAGCACGCGGGCCAACCGGTCGGCCGGCCACCGCCGGGCCTGGGCCTTGAGGGCGTCGGCGTGCAGGAACAGCACCGGCGGCCGCAGGGCGGACACCGCCTGCTCGACGCTGCGGCCCGCCGCCATCTGGCCGCGCAACCAGTGCAGCCGCTGGAAATGCCGATTGGCGGCGCGCAGAAGGGCGATCGGCGCGACGCCTTCCGTGAAGGCGCGGCCCAAGGCCTTCTCGAGAGCGGCAAGATCGCCGGCGCCGGCGGCGAAGACGGCGCCATCGAGCGAAGTCGCCGCGCTGTCGCCGACGCAGGCGGCGGCGTCCCCGAGGGTGACGGTGCCGGGACCGCCCATGTAGAGGGCCAGCTTTTCCAGCTCGGCCCGCGTCACCGAACGATCCGAACCAAGGTTGCTGGCCAGGAAGGCCAGCGCGTCGGGGGCCGCCTTCAGCCCATGGGCGCCCAGGGTTTCGGCAATCACGGCGCCCAGGCTGCGCGCGTCGTCGGCATAGCACGGAACGGCGGCGGCGTTGGCGGCGTCCTCGAAGGCCCGGCGCAGGGCCGAGCGCTTCGCCAGATCGCCGGCCTCGGCCACCACCAGCGCGCCATCGGCATGGGCGGTGGCGAAAAAGGCCGAGAACAGCCCCGCCATGCCGTCGTTGGCCTCGCGCACCCGGATCAGACGGCGGCCGCCGCCCAGGGAAATAGCGGCGGCCTCGTCGCCAAGCCGGGCCGGGTCGCCCTTGAGGTCGGCGGCGGTCAATTCGACGGCGCGGAACGGATCGGCGGGATCGTCGACGACGGCGCGCGCCAACGTTTCCGCACGCTCCCGCACCAGGCCGCGGTCGGGTCCGTAGACGAGGACGGCGGCGATCTTGGGGTCCGGCCGCCCGACAAAGGCATCCGCGCGGGCGCCGGCGACTTTCACGGCGTCCGCGGGGCGGCCGGCTGTTCCTGCTGCAGCCGGAAAAAGGCGGCGAGCCTGGCCTCGATGTCGAGGGCGACCTCGCGCAGCACTCGCTCGCGGACGTCCTGCTCGGCGGCGAGGGTGGCGAATTCCGAGTTGAGGATGTTGTAGCCGCCCTCGATCGCGCTCGAAGCGGAGAAGACGCTTGCCCCGGTATCGACGCGGGTCAGGGCGTAGGCCGCTGTAATGCGAAGGCTGGTGCGGGTCGGAAACTCGCTTTTGCGCACCGCGATGCCAGATGAACTGTCACTCAAATTGATCCGCAGGACATAGGCCGGATGGGCCGGCCGACCGTAAGTATTCAGGCGGTCCAACAGGTGGTTGCGAAGAATCTGCCCGCTGCGATCGGCGATGGGTTCGATGCGGATCGACGCCAGCTCGGCTACGGTCGGGCCCCGCTTGCCGCCGCCGTACAGCGGCTGGAACCCGCAGGCCGCCAGAAAGCTGGCCGCGACGACGGCGGTTAAGAGTCTAGACCACCACATTGACGATCCTGTTTGGCACCACGATGACCTTGCGCGGCGCCCGCCCCTCCAGCGCCTTGGCGACATTGGCGACCGACAACGCCGCCGCCTTGACTTCCTCGCCGTCCATGTCCTTCGGCAGATCGATCGTGCCGCGCAGCTTGCCGTTGACCTGCACGGCGATGACGACGGTGTCCTCGTGAAGCAGCGAGGCATCGATCGCCGGCCAAGGCGTATCGACCAGCAGGGTGGCGTGCCCCAGGCGCTGCCACAATTCCTCGGCCAAATGCGGCATCATCGGTCCGATGAGACAGACCAGGGTGTCGAGCGCTTCGCGCAGGACCCATCCGGCGCCCGCCTCGCTGCGGTCCAGGCCGTCGACCAGGTTGGTCAGCTCGCGAATACGCGCCACCGCCTTGTTGAAATGGAAGCGCTCCAGATCGTCGGAAACCGCGGCGACCGTCTTGTGAATGGCCCGGTTGAGCTTGTCGGCCGCCGGGGATATGGCTTCCGGCGCCGGCGTTCCGGGTTCGGCGAGCGCGACCCCCGGCTCCTCGATCATCCGCCACAGCCGGTTGACATAGCGCCAGGCGCCGTCGATGCCGGCATCGGTCCAGTCGAGATCGTGATCGGGCGGGCTGTCGGACAGCATGAACAGCCGGGCGGTGTCGGCACCATAGGCCGCCAGCGTCGCCTCGGGGTCGACCACGTTGCGTTTGGACTTGCTCATCTTTTCGGAACGGCCGACCGTCACCGGCGCCCCGGTCTTGGCGTGCGCCGCCGTGCCGTCGGGGGCCTCGATGACGTCGGTCGGGAACAGCCAGCGGCCGGTGGCCCCGTCGCGGAAGGTGCGATGGCAGACCATGCCCTGGGTCATCAGGCCGGCGAACGGTTCCTTGATGCCCAGGTAGCCGCAGTCCTTGAGCGCGCGGATGAAAAAGCGCGAATACAGCAGATGGAGAACCGCGTGCTCGATGCCGCCGATGTATTGATCGACCGGCAGCCAATAGTCGACGGCGGCGCGCGCGAAGGCCTGCGCGGTTTCGTGCGGCGCGCAGAACCGCGCGAAGTACCACGACGATTCGAAGAAGGTATCGAAGGTATCGGTCTCGCGCCGGGCCGGTCCGCCGCACTGCGGGCAGGCGACGTGCTTCCAGGTCGGGTGGTTCTCGAGCGGGTTGCCCCGCCCGTCGAAGGTCACGTCTTCGGGCAGGCGCACCGGCAGGTCGGCCTCGGGAACCGGCACCGCGCCGCAACGTTCGCAATGGATGACCGGGATCGGGCAGCCCCAATAGCGCTGGCGGGACACCCCCCAGTCGCGCAGCCGGTAATTGATGGCCTTCTCGCCGGAGCCCTGGGCGGCCAGCCGCCGGATGGCTTCGGCCTTGGCATCCTCGACGGCCATGCCGTCGAGGAAGGAAGAATTGATCAGCCGGCCGTCGCCGGTATAGGCGACGTCGCCGACCGCAAAGGCGGCCGGCTCGACGTCGGCGGGCGCCACCACGGGCACCACGGGAAGGGCATATTTGCGGGCGAAATCGAGGTCGCGCTGATCGTGCGCCGGGCAGCCGAAGATGGCGCCGGTGCCGTATTCCATGAGCACGAAGTTGGCGACGTAAACCGGCAGTTCCTTGCCCGCCACGAAGGGGTGCAAGGCCCGAAGTCCCGTATCGAAGCCCTTCTTTTCCACCGTCTCGATGGCGGCCTCGCTGGTCCCTAAGCGATTGCACTCGGCGATGAAGTCGGCGAGCCCGGCGTTGGAACGCGCGGCCTCCAGGGCCAGCGGATGGTTGGCGGCGATGGCGCAGAAAGAGGCGCCGAAGATGGTGTCGGGCCGGGTGGTATAGACCCGCAGCCTGTCCTTGCGCCCGGCCAGATCGAAGATCATGTAGGCGCCTTCGGAGCGGCCGATCCAGTTGGCCTGCATCAGGCGCACCCGTTCGGGCCAGCGCTCCAGCGTGGCCAGCGTCTCCAGCAGATCGTCGGCATAGGCGGTGATCTTGAGGAACCACTGGCTCAACTGGCGCTTTTCGACCGCGGCGCCGGAGCGCCAGCCCTTGCCGTCGATCACCTGCTCGTTGGCCAGTACCGTCTGTTCCACGGGGTCCCAGTTGACCCAGGATTCCCGCCGGTAGGCCAGGCCCGCCTTGAGGAAGTCGAGGAACATCTTCTGTTCGTGGCGGTAGTATTCTGGCTCGCAGGTGGCGAGTTCGCGCGACCAGTCGTAGGAAAGCCCCATGCTCTGGAGCTGCCGGCGCATGGTGTCGATGTTCTGGCGCGTCCACTGGGCCGGCGGCACTTTGTTCTCGATGGCGGCGTTCTCGGCCGGCAGCCCGAAGGCGTCCCAGCCCATGGGATGCAGCACATTGAAGCCGCGGGCCCGCTTATAGCGGGCGACCAGGTCGCCCAGCGCGTAGTTGCGCACATGGCCCATATGGATGCGCCCCGACGGGTAGGGAAACATCTCGAGCACGTAGTACTTTGGACGGGCCGGGTCCTCGGTGGCCGCGAAGCATTGCCGCTCGGCCCAGATCTTCTGCCATTTGGCTTCGGTTTTCTTGAAATTATAGCGAGCCATGGTCTCTTCGATGTCGGCTTGTTGTCGCCTTTTGTCATGCCCGGACTTGTTCCGGGCATCCACGTCCTTCCGGAGGTCGTGGATGGCCGCGGCAAGCACGGCGACGGCGTGGAGGATTGTTCGGCCGGCCGGGCGTCCTCTATTTCCTCAACGTCTCGTTGCGAAGCTGGCGGGCCTTGGTCAGGATCGCGTCCTCGATCTTGGAGGCGACCTTGATGTCGAGCGGCTGGTCGCGCCACGCCTCGCCTTCCCGGACCTGCCGGAAGACGGCGACCCTGACGCCATCGGCGCGCAGCGCCCGGCCGAGGATATAGACGTTCAGCTTGAAGCGCTGGTCCGGCGGGCTGTCCGACGGGGTGTGCCAGTCGGTGATGATGACGCCGCCGAAGGGGTCGGCGGAACTGACCGGCAAGAACAGCAGGGTGTCCAGCGAGGCCCGCCACAGGAAGGAATTGACGCCGATGCCGCTCCCCTCGAGGTCCTCCTTGGAATGATCGGTGCCACCTAGGATGAAGGCGTCATCGCCGAAAATCCTTCCCATCGACCCCTGCTTACGGATATCGGTGGGGTTTTGCGTCCGTGGATCGGCGGGGGTCGTGGTCTCGATGCCGGAACAGGCGGCCATCCCCAAAAGGATCGCTGCCCCAGCCAAGGGCACGAGAAATCTAGTTTTCGACATCATGCGGCGCATTATAGGTCAACATTTCGTGAAGTTTCCAGGGCATTCTATACGCAAGAAAGCCGCGGCTTGCGCCGCGGCCCTCCCGAACTTCAAAAGGTCGAAAGACCTTAGAAGCTGACTTGCGTGCCAACCAGGAACATGTTGGCTTCGCTGTCTTTGCTGTCATCGGTACCACCGTCGTCGAGATCGATATAACGGTAGGCGGCATAGAAATCGAGGCCGGGAGCGGCGGCATAGCCGGCGCCGACCTGCAGCCAACTGACCTCATCGTCATCCGCACCGCCGTCGTTGGCTTCCGACTGCATGTAGACGACCGACACCCCGTAGGGGCCGGTCTTGTAGGCGACGCCAACATCCCACCAGGAACCGGCATCGTAGCCAGCGTCCTTATTCGTGGTAGTCAGGCCGGAGTCACCCTGGTCCTGGTAGGAACCGGCGACCGAGAAGCCGGCGTAGGAGATCTTCAGACCGCCGCCGTAAGCTTCGGCGTCTTCGTATTCGATGGTGCCGTTGCCCTCGTAATCGCCGCGAACGTAACGGGCGTTGGCCTCGACGCCAACACCGTTGAAGGTCGCGGCATACCGCCCAGCGACGCCGATCTGGTTGCTCTGAGTGCCCTTGATGCCGCCCTTTCCCTCGTCGGAGCTGAAGTCGCTGTTAAACTGGTCGCCGGTGTCCGGGGTGTAGCTGACGGCCAACTGAAACCCGCTGAAGCTCGGCGTGTAGTAGCTGATCTTGTTGGCGTCGTCGCCATTGAGGAAGTCGGTGCCGATGTAAGCGCTGTTCATTCCGCCGATCATGGTGGAGCCGTTATCGCCATCCCAGGCGCCGTCCTTGTCGGCGCTGATCGACCAAGCGCCCAGCTTCCACGTGTTGTGCACGCCGTCCTGCGAGCCCATTTCCAAGCGGCCCCAACCGCCGGAGAGGAACACGTTGGCCTCGTCGTAACCGACCTTGCTGTCGCTGCCACCTTCCTGCAACTCGACATAGAAGCCGTACTCGAGGCCGTTATCGGCCTTCGCCGACCCACGGAAGTGGATCTCGACGTCGTCCATCTGGAAGCCGACACCGCGGCTGTTGTCGTTCGGATCAATGTCCTGATCCGAACCCCAGGCCTCGAAGCGCAGGTAGCCGTCCATTTCGAGCTTCGGCTTCTCGGCTGCCCACACCGGAGCGGCGAGAAGGACGGAGGCGCCGACGATGGCGCTGGTACCCAGAAGAATCTTCTTCATCATCCTCATTCCTTCAGTTTCAGGCTGATTTCAGCCCCCTTGTTTACCCCTGATTTGCCCCACGACCCACCGACCGTGTCGGCCCTGCGAACGTCGCATACGCGAGGAAATCGACAGCATAAAACCGCTATTTTTGATGCTTTGCAACGGCCCCGCGGCCCGGGCTGTATCTTTTCTGCCAGGGTGTGTTATTTCCGCAACAAGCGCGGCGCGGCGCCGCGGAGCCGAAACGCGGGAGGCCGCGGTCTCCCGCGGCCTCCCAATCCGTCCTTCGAACGAAGAACGCTAAAGCGAAATGCGATCCGACGGAACCCGCCCCGTTCTAGAAGCTGACCTGGGTGCCAACCATGAACAGGTTGGCCTCGTTGTCGCTGGCGTTGCCGGCGCGGTCGAGGCCGACGTACTGGTAGGCGGCGTAGAGGTCGAGCCCCGGCGCCGCGGCATAGAGGCCGCCGACCGACAGGAAGTCGACCTCGTCGTCCTGTACGCCGCCCGGCTGGGCCGCCCACGAGCGCATGTAGGCCACCGAGACCTTGTAGGGGCCGGTGCCGCAGGCGAGGCCGACGTCCCACCAGCCGCCGGCATCGGCGCCGTCGGCGGTATTGGCCTTGGCGATGCCGGTGTCGCCGTTGTCGGTGTAGGAACCGGCTAGCTCGAAGCCGGCGTAGCCGACTTTGACGCCGGCGCCCCACGCCCGAACGTCTTCGAGCTCGGTGGTGGGATCGCCGGTATCGTTGAGGCCGTAGCGCCCGGTGATGCCACGCGCCGACACCTCGACGTCGATGTCGCTGAAGGTGGCGGCGTACTTCAGGGCGACCTCGACCACGTTCTCGGGATCGGCGGTCTCCGCCTTGAAGTCGCTATTGAAGAAGGCCGTGCTATCCGGCGTATAGCTGACGGCGGCGCCGAAGCCGGAGAACTCCGGGGTGTAGTAGGTGACCTTGTTGGCGTCGTCGGTGTTGCCGGCCATGTTGCTGCCGATGTAGGCGGCGTTGTCAACGGTATCGAACATCAAATCGCCGTCCCAGCCGGCGTGCAAGTCGGCCATGATGGAGACGGCGCCCACCTTGAACACGTCCTCGGCACCGGGGGCGGAGCCCAGCTCCAGGCGGCCCCAACCGCCGGCAAGATAGACGTTGGCGACGTCATAGCCGACCTTGCTGTCGGACCCGCCTTCCTCCAGCTCGACGTGGAAGCCGTATTCGAGGCCGTTGTCGGCCTTGGCAGAGCCGTCGAAATGGACATGAACGTCGTCCATTTCGAACGCCGTGCCGCGGTTGTTGCCGTTCGGAGCGACGTCCTGATCCGAACCCCAGGCCTGGAAGCGCAGGTAGCCGCTCATCTCGAGGGTAGGCTTTTCGGCCGCCAGCGCCGCACCGGAGACCAGGAAGGACGCAGCAACCGCGGCCATGGCGGTTGTGCAAAGCAAATTCCTTTTCATAACAATGTCCTCTCTCATTTCGCAACGAGCCACCGGGTCCGTACCGGACCCGGCCACAGGGTTTCCGTTTATTCGCCCTGCTGCCTCTGCGGGCATCCCGCCGAAACGCACAACCTTCCCCCAAGGCGACGACTGAACCTTAACGGAGATTTTCGAACGGCGGCAATTGCCTTTGATTCGCGTTCGTATTTTTTTCGGCCACACCGTAACGAAAATGCCACACGGCATATGTGGAAATGTCAGTCTTCGACGACCGCGAAGGATGCTGGCTCGAGGCCGGCTCGATGGCGCGCCCACATTTGTTCGAACCCCCGTTCGAGATTGCGGGCAAAGCGGACGGTGTCGAAGAGCGGCGACCTTTCGCGATTCTCGTTCAACAGCCGTCGAACCTCGGCGAGTTCGCCCCGATCCCGGGCCAGCCGCACAGCCAACTCCCGGTAATCGTCCAGGCTGTGTGTTACCAGTTGCTCCAGCCCAATTGCCTTGAGCAGGCTCGCTCCGACGCGCGAGGCGAAATGCCCACCCAGCAACGATATCACCGGAACGCCGGCCCATAACATGTCGCTCGTGGTCGTATGACCGCCGAAAATCCGGGTATCCAACGCCAAATCCGCCAGTCCGCTACGCGCCAAGTGATCTTCCTTCGCGGCAAGGCGGGCGGCGAAGACAAGGCGGGTGGCGGCAACGCCCAGGGCTTCCGCATGGCGGCGCAGGTTTTCCTTGCCCGTTGGGCTGACATCGGCCAGCCAAAGCACGGAATTCGGAACGCGGCGCAGGATGTCCATCCATACCCTAAACATGATCGGCTCGATCTTCTCGTTTCGGCAGAACGAACAGAAGGCGACGGCGTCGTCGGGCAATCCGCATTCTCTCCTCGCCGGACGTTCTTCGGAAAGCGGATGAGGGCTGGTGACCATATAACAACCCGGCAGGTGAACGAGCTTTTCAGCGAAGAATCGGGCATGCTCCATTGGGGCAACGACGCTGTCGCCGATAACGTAGTCCATGAAATCCGCGCCCGTTGTCCCCGGATATCCCAAATAACCAACTTGTACGGCGGCCGGTTTCAGGGCCAGGACATCGAGCCGGTTCCGGGTCGTAAGGCCGTTCAGGTCGATCAGGATGTCAACGCCGTCCTCGCGGATTCGCTGCGCCGCCGCCGCCGTTCCCGCGGCCACGAGATCGACGAAAGCGTCGCATCCGGACTCGACCCGATGGCGGTACGCGCTACCGTCATCGGGGCCGGCCGAATAGGCGATCACCCGGAATCGGTTCCGGTCGTGCCGGGAGAACAGACCGCTAACCAGATGGCCAACGGGATGGTTGCGAAAATCGCTCGACAGGTAGCCAAGGGTGATCCGGCCATCCCCCGGCCGCGTGGCAACGGCCGGCAGGCTTTCACGGAGCGCATTCGTTGCCGCAACGACGGATTGACTATGGGCGCGAGCATTCCGCAGGAGGTAAATCGGGTCCATGTCCCGGCCCATAGCGTCGAACGATTCCTCGGCGGGCGATTCCCCCCTTTCCAGTGTTTCCAGGGCGGCTTGTCGGACCAGGCGCCTATATTGACCGGCCTCCTCCCAGGCACAAATCTGTTCCAGCATCTTAAGATAGCCGCAGTTGGCCTGTGGATGGGACGGCTCGATAGCCAGAACCGTTCGCAAGACTTCCAGCGTCTCCTCACGCTTGCCCATTAGCTCCAAGACTTCCGCGAACCCCATTAGGACTCGCAGGTTCGTCGGGATGAGGGCGATAAACCGCCGGAAACACCCCACGGCATCCCGCGGCTGGCCCAACAGGCGCAGCAGGCGCGCGAAGCCAAGCAATGCCGCCTCATGGTCCGGCTTGATCTCGACGGTCCGGCGAAAAGCCCCGGCGGCTTTCTCCGGCAGGCCCATGGCCTGATATGCCAAGCCGAGACTGTGAAAAATTTGCGCGTCGTTGGGCTGGGTTCTCAGCGCCCGCTCGTATTCCTCGATCGCCTCCTCCAGCCGCCCCGCCTCCTTCAGCAGGTTGCCCAGGTTGTAGTGGGCGTCGGCGTAACCGGGGGCGAGGTTGAGCGCCTCGCGGAAGGCCGCCTCCGCTTCCGCCGCGCGGCCGCTCTTTTGCAGCGCGTTGGCCAGGTTGTTGTGGACCTCCGGGCGGCGCAGGCCGCGCTCCAGGGCTTTCCCGATCAGCCGCAGGGCGGCGTCGAGATCGTCCTCCTCATAAGCGGCGACGCCGGCCATGTGCAGCAGTTCCGGGTTGTCCGGCTGGCCCGCCAGGGCTCGCGCATAGAGGGCCCGCGCCTCCTTGGGCCGCCCGGCCCGGTGGTGTTCGAAGGCGGCCCGGAACAGCGCTTCCGGCGTGGCCGGCGCCATGCCGGTTTCCGATCGCTGCTTGCGGCGCTCCCTGCGGTTCATCCCTCGGGTCCTTCGGATGCGTTCATCGATGGCGGGTTCTGTCTAGCAGCCCGCCCGGGCGCCGGCAATCCCGGCCAGCGCGCCCAAGGCGGCGAAACCGGCCGCTCCCGTGCCCTTGAGGCGGCGGGCGGAGTGCCGGTCGATGCCGCCCAGCGCATAGACCGGCAGCGGCGATCGGCGGCACCAGGCGACGAAGCGGATGGCCCCGATGCCGGCGGCGCCGGGGTGGCTGGCGGTGGGAAACACCGGGGACAGCAGGGCGGCGTCGGCGCCGGCCTTGGCCGCCCGCCAAAGGGCGGCCGGCGAATGGGCGGCAGCGGTGACCAGGAAGCCAGGCCGGCGAAGGCCGCCCCCGCCCCGGGCCGGCGGGCCGCGCCGGGCCGCCGCTTCCGGCAGGTGGACGCCGCCGGCGCCGACGGCGGCGGCCAGCCGCCAGTCGCCGGCGATCAGCAGCCGCACGCCGCGGCGCCGGCAAAGGGCGGCCAGCCGGCGGGCCAGGGCGGCCCGTCCCGGCGCGTCGTAATGGCGCAGGATGACCGCCGCCCCTCGCGGCAGCCGGCGGATGGTGGCGGCGGGATCGGGCAGGCGCGCTGCGTCGGTGACCAGGATGAGCGGGGGAAGCCGGCCGGCCCCCGGAAGGGGATCGTGCAAATTGAGAAGCCGCCGCCGTTCTGCTAGGTTCGCCCGCACGGTTTCCTTCCCTCCCCTGGGCCTCCGCCCGCTTCAAATCGGTTATCGCACATGACTGAAGACAACGGTATCGCCGCAAATCTCGCCGCCGTCAAAGGCCGCATCGCCGAAGCCGCGCGGGCGGCCGGACGGGCGCCCGAAACGGTCGAGCTGGTGGCCATCAGCAAGACCAAGCCGGCCGAGGCGATTCTCGCCGCCATCGCCGCCGGCCAGCGGGTCTTCGGCGAGAACCGCGTCCAGGAGGCCGAGGAGAAGTGGCCGGTCCTCCGCGCCGCCCACCCGGAGGTGTCGCTCCACCTGGTCGGACCCTTGCAGCGCAACAAGCTGCGCCGCGCCGTCGCCCTCTTCGACGTCATCCAGTCCGTCGACCGCGAGAAACTGGCCGCCGCACTGGCCGAGGAAATGGCCGCAAGCGGCCGGCGGCTCGGCTGCTTCGTTCAGGTCAACACCGGCGAGGAGCCGCAGAAGGCGGGCGTCCTGCCCACCGAGGTCGACGCCTTCGTGGCGGCCTGCCGGAACCGCTTCGGCCTCGACGTCAGGGGTCTCATGTGCATCCCGCCGGTCGACGAGGAGCCGTCGCTCCATTTCGCTCTGCTGGCCGAAATGGCCCGCCGCAACGGCCTTGCTCAGCTCAGCATGGGGATGAGCGACGATTTCGAGGTCGCCGTGCGCTTCGGCGCCACCCACGTCAGGGTCGGCACCGCCCTTTTCGGCGGCCGCCCGCCGCTTGACCCCCAGGCGGGATGACGACCAGCCGCCAGTCGGGCCGCCAGGCCGCCAGGATGTCCTTGAGATCGGGAAGCGCCAGGGCGACGCAGCCCTCGGTCGGGGCGTAGCCGGGCGCCGCCACGTGCAGGAAGATGGCGCTGCCCCGGCCGGCGACCGGCGGGGCGTCGTTGTGGCCGATCACTGCCAGCAGGTCGTAAAGGCCATCCTCGCGCCACAGGGTTTCGTGGCGGGCGGCGAACGGCCGGCGGATGGCGCAATTGTAGGCGGGATCGGCGGTATCGTCGCACCAGCCGTCGGCGGCCTCGAGCGGGCGCGCCGGCAGGTGGACGGCCGGCGGCGCCAGGCGGTCGGGCCGGTAGAGGACTTGGCGCAGCGCGAAGCGGCCGGCCGGCGTGGCGCCGTCGCCCTCGCGCTTGGCCGTGGCGACGCCGCCGCGCCCCACCGCGCAACGCATCGTCCGGCCACCCCAGGCCAGGGTTCCGTCGGCAAAGACCTTGATGTCCATGGAAGGGTTTTAGCGCGCCGCGGGAGCCGCCGCCTAGGCCGTCAATTCGTGGCCGCCGCCATCGTCCCGTCGGTTTTGGCCTGCAGCCGCTGGGCGTCCTGATACCTCTCCATGGCCGCCAGCATGGTCTGGGTGAACCAGCCGCCTTCTCCGGCCAGGGCGCCCGGCGGGATGGCGGCGGAAGATGCGGTGCGGCGGGCGGGCGGCGCGGCGGCGGGGTCGGCGGCCCGTCCGGCATCGGGCATCGCCGCCACGAGAACGGCGGAAGAAGGTGGGGCCAGGGGGGCCAACGCCGCCAGATCGATGGGCGCCGCCGGGCGGGAGGCGGGAGAAGGCGCGGTGTCGGCGGCCGGCGCCGGCAGCGGTCCGAGCAGGGCGAGGTCGGGCACGGCGGCTCCGCCCGTCGTTTCCGCGACGGCGGTGCCGGGCTGCGCGGCGGAGCCGTCTTCGAACCAGGCCAGGACGTGCTCGCCGGCGTCCTTGCCGGTGGCGTCCTCCAGCGCGGCATTGACCCCGGCGACGGCGACGCCGATGACGCCGCCGAAAAGCGCGCCGCCGGCCAGGCGGGCGCCGGGATCCAGGGTGTCGCCGGTGATCCGGCGATAAATGGTGCCGATGACGGGGATGTGTTGCAGCGGGTTCACGATGTCCAGCAGGTCGGCGAAGGTGAAACCATCTTCGCCGAACAGCGCGAACGGCGTCTCGCCGTCCGCCGTCGCGGCGTCGCTTTGCCCGGCGGGCGGGGCGAGGGCCGGCGGCGGCGCCGTCGGGGCCGCACGAAGGTCGGTGGTGACCATGGTTCCGCAATCCGCTTCTGACTGTCCGGGACTTCCCTCGCAAATCCCGGGCCACGAAAAAACGGCCCTGTTTTCAAGAGGATGCGGATAGGGTGCCGAAGTTCGGGCACCCGGTTGCGGCAATTTGTTCCGCCTGCCCGGCCCATCCTGCCGGGCGGGCCGCCTAGAACAGGTGGCCGCTGCGCGCCCGCTTGGTGCGCAGGTACGCCTCGTTGTGCTGATTGGACGGGAAGCTGTGCGGCACCCGCTCCACCACCTCGACGCCGCAACGGGCCAGCGCCGACACCTTCTCGGGGTTGTTGGTGAGCAGGCGGACGCGGGAAATCCCCAGCTGGTGAAGCATCTCGGCGGCCGGGATGTAGACCCGCTCGTCGGCGTCGAAGCCCAGCTGCTCGTTGGCCTCGATGGTATCCAGCCCGCGGTCCTGCAGCTCGTAGGCGCGCAGCTTGTTGACCAGGCCGATGCCGCGGCCCTCCTGGGCGAGGTAGAGCAGAATTCCGCTGCCGGCCTGCCCGATCGCCACGATGGCGGCGCGCAGCTGCTCGCCGCAGTCGCAGCGCAGGCTGCCCAGAAGGTCGCCGGTGAAGCATTCGGAATGCAGACGGGTCAGCACCGGTTGGGCGGCATCGGGTTCGCCGACCACCACGGCCAGGTGTTCGAGGCCGCCGTCGACCGGGCGGAAGGCCAGGATGCGCGTGTTCTCGGCACCCATCAGCGGCACCCGGGCCTCGCTGACCCGGCGCAGGCGGCGGGCCGAGGTGTACTCGTATTGAAAGACGTCGCCGCCATCGATCAGCAGCAGGTCGTGGCGCACCGCCCACGCCGCTAGGTCGTCGGCGTCGGGATCGGCGATGCGCGCCACCAGCGCCGCCGGCAGCAGGCGGGCCACCTTGGCCAGGCCCACCGCCGCGCTCTCGCACCCGTGCGCGGCCGCCGCCTCGACCGTGAAGCGGGCGGCGTCCAGGCGGGCGACGCCCGACAGCGGGTCGGCGAGGTCGCGCACCGTCTCGGCGGAAAGCGGATCGAGGGGCTTGAGCGCCACGGCGGCGGCGCCCTCGGCGGCGAGGCCCAGCACCTGGGCGCGCCGGGCGGTCAGCACGATGGCTGGGGCCGACCGGGCCAGCCGGGCCAGCTCCGCCAAACCGTCCGCCGTCGCCGCCTCGCTGGCCAGCGTCAGCGCGGCGTCGCCGCCGGCCCCGCGCAGGGCCACCGGCCGGCCGCGCCGGAATTCGGAAACCGCGCGGTCGACCGCCAGCAGCGAGACCGGCTCCCGCGAGGCGGGCATGGGAACGGTGGGATGGCGGTGGGGCATTCGGCCTTCGTCGTCTGAGCTCGATTTTCCGCCGGGCGTCGGGGCGCCGGCGGCGCTCCCCCGAAGCTTGGGGCGGCGCCCGCCCGGGGCTGCGGACCATACCGCCAAAGCCCCCTCCTGGGAAGGCGGGATTCGGCCGTTGCCGGTTGGCCCTTGAAATGGCGCGCTTTCTCCCGGAAATATAGGGGGGCGGACGGGCCCGGCCAAGGCAGAGCCCCGCCGATCGTGCGATCCGCCGCCCGAGGGGGAGTGATCATGAGCAGCGGCAAACGAATCCTGATCGTCGACGACGACGAAGCCCTCCTGCAGATGCTGGCCGAGCAGCTGCAATTGCACGAGGAATTCGCCACCGACTGCGTCACCCGCGGGACCGAGGCCCTGGAGCGGGTCAAGGCCGACTATTTCGACGTCATCATCCTCGACGTCGGGCTCGCCGACATCGACGGGCGCGAGGTCTGCCGGCTGATGCGGCGGGGGGGCGTCACCTCGCCGATCATCATGCTGACCGGCGCCGACACCGACGCCGACACCATCCTGGGCCTCGATTCCGGGGCCAACGACTACATCACCAAGCCGTTCCGCCTGGGCGTCCTGCTGGCCCGGCTGCGCGCCCACATCCGCCAGCACGAACGCAGCGACGATGCCGTCTTCGCCATCGGGCCCTACACCTTCCAGCCCGGCAACAAGCTGCTGGTCGACGAGCCCCGGCGCAAGAAGATCCGCCTCACCGACAAGGAGACGGCGATCCTCAAATATCTCTATCGCACCGGCGATCGGGTGGTTAGCCGCGAGGTGCTGTTGGACGAGGTGTGGGGCTACAACGCCGGCGTCACCACCCACACGCTGGAAACCCACGTCTACCGGCTGCGCCAGAAGATCGAGCGCGATCCAGCCAACGCCCGCATCCTGGTCACCGAACCGGGCGGCTACCGCCTGGTCGCCCAGGTCGCCGAATAGCGCGGTTTGCGGGCCCATTGACACGACGGCGCACCCCCACCCCGACACCAAGGGGGAGGGGGAAGAAGTGCGAAGCGAGACGAAAATATCCCTCCCTTCGTGCTGCACACATCTCGGACACCGTGCTCATCTCCCTCTTCGCCCCTTGGGGGCGGAGAGGGTCGGTCCAGCGGAGCCGGATCAAGGGAGGTGAGGTGGGGATTTCGGGCATTTCCCCCGCGAACACGACGGCGGCACCCCCACCTCACCCTCCCCATCGCTGGCGCGACGGGTCCCCTCCCTCTCCCCCGCCGTGCGGCGGAGAGGGCTAATTTATGCGACTTTCGCTACCAGCCGAGATGTGTGAATCCGGTAGCCCCTTCGTGGGGGAGGGTAGCTGGCCTCGCGGCGCGCTTCCGCCGGATCGCGAAATGACCCCCGCCGCGCGGGCAAAAAAAGCGCCCGGTCAAGGGGGGGGGAGACCGGGCGCTTCGGGGCTCATTGCAAAAGCCGGAAAAACGGGTTTTGGCCCCGTCCTTTTTTTGGGTTCGCATGGGAACCCGCGGCTCTCGTATCCAAAAGGTAGTTATTCCCGCCAGGAAAAACAACTGCTGATGCATCCCTCCTGCCATGCAACGGACACATGGCGGAGCGACGCGGCCGCGGCCGCGGCCGTTCCTATTCCTGGCGCGGCTTGAAGAAGGTCGGGTCTTCGAACTCGAAGAGCTTGGAATCGATGGCGACGCCGGTGCGGGCGTCGAGCAGCGAAACCGTTGTGGTCACGCCCTGGGCGTCGGTGACCATCCATTTCTTGAGCTCGAGCGGCCGATCGGCCAGCACCAGGGCCAGGCTGCCCTCCTGCGGGTCGGACGCGCGCACCAGGCTGATGCGCAGGGCCTGCGATTCGCGCTCGAAGCCGGTGATCACGAACTCGCCGGACAGAAGCGAGATCTTCTCGCGCACCAGGATGCCGGCCGGCGTCGAGTCGAGGGTGACCCGGCTCACCTGCTCCAGCTCCTTGTCGAAATAGGTCAGCCATCCGCGGTTGGCGACGATCAGCACCGGCACCGGCGGGTCGTATTCGATGCGCAGGCGGCCCGGACGGTGCAGATAGAGCTTGCCTTCCGAATACTCGCCGGTCGAGGTCACCTGAAGGAATCGGGTTTGCAGGGTCTTGAGGCCGTTCAAATAGTCCTCGACGCGGCCGATCTCGGCCTTGTCCTCGGCCGTCAGCGGGGCCGGCCGGGGTTGCTGGGCGACGGCCGGCAGGGCGGCCAACAGGGCACCGGCCAGGGCCAGCCAAAGCCAAGCCCGGCATTGCCGGAACCGGCTGGGCATCGTGGCGGTTTCGCGGCGCGGATCAGGCACGGTCGGCGGCGCCCACCAGCACCTCACGGCGACCGACGCGGTCGGCTTTGCTGACAACTCCCTCGGCCTCCATGCGCTCGATCATGCGGGCGGCGCGGTTATAGCCGATCTGCAGGTGCCTTTGCACGAAACTCGTCGAGGCCTTGCCTTCGCGGGCCACCAGCGCCACCGCCTGGTCGTAGAGATCGTCCCCCGAGCCGCCGCCGGCAACCGCGTCGACGAAGTCGTCGTCCTCCTCCTCGGTGACCGCCTCGACGTAGTCGGGCTCGCCCTGGGTCATCAGGAAGCGCACCACGTCTTCGACCTCCTGGTCGGAAACGAACGGGCCGTGCACCCGGGAGATGCGCCCGCCGCCCGCCATGTACAGCATGTCGCCCTGGCCCAGCAGCTGCTCGGCCCCCTGCTCGCCCAGGATGGTGCGGCTGTCGATCTTGCTGGTCACCTGGAAGCTGACGCGGGTCGGGAAGTTGGCCTTGATGGTGCCGGTGATGACGTCCACCGACGGCCGCTGGGTGGCCATGATCAGGTGGATGCCGGCGGCCCGGGCCATCTGGGCCAGGCGCTGTACGGCGGCCTCGATGTCCTTGCCGGCGACCAGCATGAGGTCGGCCATCTCGTCGACGACGACGACGATGAAGGGCAGCGGGTCCATGTTGAGCGGCTGTTCCTCGAACAGCGGATGGCCGCTGTCGGGGTCGAAGCCGGTCTGCACCCGGCGGGTCAGGTTCTCGCCCTTCTTGCGGGCCTCGGCCAGGCGGGCGTTGTAGCCGGCGATGTTGCGCACCCCCAGCTGCGACATGGCGCGGTAGCGCTCTTCCATTTCGCGCACCGCCCATTTCAGGGCCACCACCGCCTTGCCCGGCTCGGTCACCACCGGGGCCAGCAGGTGCGGGATGCCCTCGTAGACCGAAAGCTCCAGCATCTTGGGGTCGATCATGATGAACTTGCAGGCGTCCGGCGGCAGTTGGTAGAGCAGCGACAGGATCATGGTGTTGATGGCCACCGACTTGCCCGAGCCGGTGGTGCCGGCGATCAAAAGATGCGGCATGCGGGTCAGATCGACCATCACCGGCGCGCCGCCGATGTCCTTGCCCAGCGCCAGGCTCAGCTTGCCGCCCTTGCGCTCGAAGCTGTCGGAGGCCAGCAGCTCGCGCAGATGCACCATCTCGCGGCGCACGTTCGGCAGTTCGATGCCGATCACGTTGCGCCCCGGGATGACGGCGGCGCGCACGGAAACGGCGCTCATCGAGCGGGCGATGTCGTCGGCCAGGCCGATGACGCGGGATGTCTTGGTGCCCGGCGCCGGCTCCAGTTCGTAAAGCGTCACCACCGGGCCGGGCCGGACCTTGACGATCTCGCCGCGCACCCCGAAGTCCTCGAGCACCGATTCCAGAAGCCTCGCGTTCTGCGCCAGGGCCTGCTGGCTGACCGCGGCGGCGGCGCGGTCGCGCGGCGGGTCGGCCAACAGGTCGAGCGGCGGAAACTGATAGGTGCTGCCCGGCTCCAGGGCCAGCGATCCCTGGCGGGCCGCCTGGGCCTTGCGCCCGGGCGGCGTGCGCCGCACCCGCGGCTCGACCAGGGCCAGCCCGGCCGGCTCGGCCGGTTCGGCGGCTTCCGCCACGGCCTCCTCGCGCAGCCGGGGCGCCGGCCCGTCGGGGTCCTCGAGCACCGGTTCGCTGCGCGTCGGGGCCAGCCGGCCGGCCGCCTTGCGGCTCCACTGGAAGGCCCGGCCGAGGGTGCCGAACGCGCCGGCGATGCCACGGGCCAGGCGAAGGCCGTCGCTCCAGGCCAGCCCGAGGGCGGCCACCAGGGCCACCGCGCCGACGGCGCCGCAGACGGCGGCGACCATCCATCCGGCGAGGCGGATGGGGGCGGCCAATGCGGCCAGCGGCCCGAACACCAGGGCGCCGGCAACGCCGCCCAGGCCGATGTTCAGCGGCCAGAATTCCGGGGCCGGCACGACGCCCAGCGCCGCGGCCAGCAGCGCCGCCGCCGCCACCAGGGCGAGGAGCCGCAAGAGGGGCCGCGACACCGCCTGCTTGCTGAGCAGCCGCCAGCCCCACGCGGCGGCGACCAGGGTCGGCAGGATGGCGGCCAGGCCCAGGGTCTGGACCAGCAGGTCGGCGGTATAGGCGCCGGGCAATCCCAGCAGGTTGCGCACGGGGCCGTCGGAAGCGCTGTTGAACGAGGGATCGCCCGGGGCATAGCTGACGACCGCCGTCATCAGGGCGGCGGCGACGGCGAACAGCGCAATCCCGCCCGCCTCGGCCAGCCGTCGCTTGAAGAAGTCGACGGCACCGCGCGGCAGGACGGCGCCGTGGCTTCTTGAAGACACTGAACGGGCCATGCTCGTCCCTTTACGGCATTATGGTTACCAAGACCTTAACAAGCCGCTCCAGGGCCCGCGTCGTGGTCGCCAGGTCGTGCACCAGGGCGACCCGGATATAGCGGCTCGCGGGGTTTTTCCCGGCCGCGTCGGGCCGCGCCATGTAGGCGCCGGGCAGCACGCGAATGGCGGCTTCCCGCCACAACGCCCGGGCCGCCTTCTCTCCGTCGCCGACGTCGAGCCACAGGAAAAAGCCGCCGGCCGGCGTCACCTTGCCGAAGCGCGGCCCCAGCAGCCGCTCGGCCGCCGCGAACTTGGCGCGATAGAGCGCCCGGTTGGCCTCGACGTGGCCCTCCTCGCCCCACAACGCGATCGAGGCCTCGATCACCGGCCCCGGCACCCCCGCCCCGCCATAGGAGCGCAGGCGGCGGAACAGCGCCATGGTGCCGGGCGCCCCGGCGACGAAGCCCGAGCGCAGGCCGGGAACGCTCGATCGCTTCGACAGCGAATGAAAGACCACCACGTGATCCAGCCCTTCGCCCATCTCGGCGCACGCCTGCAACGCCCCGGCCGGCGGCCCGTCGGTGTAGATCTCGGTATAACACTCGTCGACCGCAAGGATGAAATCGTGCTTGACGGCCAGCGCCACCGCCCGCTTCAGCGTCGCCAGATCGGCCACTGCCCCCTGCGGGTTGGAGGGCGTGCAGAGGAAGGCCAGCGCGGTGCGATCGAGGATGGCCGGATCGAGCGCCGCGTAGTCGGGCAGGAAACCGCTTTCGGCGGTGGCCGGCACGAACACCGCCTCGGCGCCCATCATCTGGGGCACCGCCGAATAGACGTGATAGTAGGGGTTGGGCACCAGCACCACCGGGCGCGCGCCCTTCTTGCTTTGCGGCACCGCCAGGTGGCCGATCATGAAAAGGGCCTCGCGGCTGCCGGCGATGGGCAGGATCTGGGTGTCGGGGTCGATCCAGCCTTCCGGCAGGGCGTAGCGGCGGGTCAGCCAGCCGGCCACGGCGCGGCGGAAGGCCGGGCTGCCGTCGACCGGCGGGTACTTGCCCCACAAATGGGCGTTGGCGGCCAGCACCTTGGCCACCATCGGCGGCGCCGCATGCTGCGGCTCGCCGATGGACAGCACCAGCGGCTCCATGTCCTTTGGCGGCTCGACGGGGCCCAGCAGGGCGCGCAGGCGGTCGAACGGAAAATCGGTGAAGCTTTCAAGCGAGGGATTGAGCATGATACCGGCCGGCAGCGGGGACGAAGGCGCCCGGACCGACCCGGGCGGGCGCCATGTAATCACGCCACCCCGCCGCCATCAACCGAAACGCTTGGGAGGACCGGCGTTAAGTCGGGCAAACCGCGCGGCCGACACCGGCGGTTGGCTTACGCGGCCCGTTGCAGGTCGATCCGTACGTCGAAGCCGGCCCGTTCCGCCAGCAGGATCAGGGCCTCGAGGTTGAAGCGATGGATGCGGCCGCGCAGGAGGTCGTTGAGCCGCGGCTGCGTCACGCCCAGGCGCTTGGCGGCATCGGCCTGGGTGCAGCCCCAACTCTCGATGTGACGGCTGAGCGCCAGCATCACCTCGGAGCGCCGGCGCATGCCGGCGGCCTGCTCGGGGCTGTCCTCAAGGGCTTCCCACACGCTCTCGAAACGCTTCTTTTCCTCGCTTGCCTCGGTCATCGCGAATTTCCTTTGCGCACCTGACGATACCGCGTCGCGGCCAGGTCGGCCGTCATCGGTTTCCAGTCGCTCGGATCTTCGCCGCACTGGACGGCAAAGATCGCATGCCCCGCTTCTGCGCGGGCCCCGTCGGGAAAATCCCGGCATTAGGTAGCAAACGCACCTAATGCCGAGGAGCTTCTTAAAAATGACTCCACAAGGAAAACAGCTAAGGGCATTCTGCCAGGCATGGCTAGCGTTAAGACGTGGCTACGACCAGCGCTCACTTGGGGCCGCCTTATGGGCGTTGGCCTGGGGGCGTTAGCCGTCGTGTTTGGATTAATTGCAGACATCTCCGGCGGGACATCTTTCTGGTCGCTATCACCGGGTGACTGGCTACGCGTGGGTATAGCCTTGCTTGTTATTTTCGGTGTGACCACGCTGTTTAGGCATGAGTATTTGCTCCACGAATTTGGAGACTTGTGGGGCAACGAGCACGCCAGAAAACTTCTACAGGATGGAATACCGCCCTACAGGGATGTATATTTTCAATATGTGCGAGATGGCAACTTTGCTATTGCGAATCGCTTCTGGCTCGCCGGTTTTGTCAACATAACCGACAGCCAGGGCCGATCTGATCTTCATATGGCTTGTGAAAAAGGACATGCGGCAATAGCCGATGGCATCATCCGGCATGGTGGCGACGCGAAGAGACCAGACAAAGAGGGCCTGACGCCGTTAATGTCGGCAGCAATAGAGGGCCATACAAGGGTTGTTAGCTCTTTGTTGGGGCACGATTGTGCTCTAAATGGAAAGTCGGCAAATCACGGTTGCTCAGCTCTATTCATTGCCGCCGCTCATGGCCGAATCGACATGGTTAATCTCTTGCTGAGCGAGGGGGCCGACATCGACTCGCCTGACCACGGGAACATAACTCCGCTCATGGCGGCCATAGCACGAAGCAAGTGGGACGTTGCTGAGTCGCTGATTGATAAAGGCGCAAGCGTAACGAAGTCTGATAGCGATGGGGCGTCTGTCATGGACTATTCGTCAGCATTCCAAGCGCCAGAAACCGTCGTTAAAAAAATTCGCGATGGAGGAGGGCGCTCCACAACGCCGCGGCTCAAATCTACAGGCCAAGGATTCTCCCGTGCAGGCCACCTCCGTGTTACATGGAAACGCGAACCCGCCTAATGAGGCTCACCCTAGCCGAACCTCTTGAACTTCCAGCGCCGCAAGTGCTTGAAGAAAAAACGCAGCCGTGAATTTCCCCCGGCTCACCTTGTTTCTCAGGTTTCGTTCATCCTCTTTCACGCCGATGGTGTCCAGTTTCTCGACTAGCTGGGCGTAGCCTACGCCTTGCCGGGCCATCTCGCCCCGGACTATTCCGCGTGCCTTGGATTCCCAATCTGTGCGTTCCGGCATATGTCATGCTCCATGATGATAGCGTCATCATATGCGATGCTTTTGCTATTGACAAGATGATAGTATGTCATTAGTTTTGGTGTTTAAGCACTAAGGATGATGACAAAGGGCACAACACTTCCTCCTATCCTCCAAGGCCCGCACCCTTAGCCTGGCTAAGGTGATGCGCCTTTCCGAGAAAGAGGCTTACGAGACGTTCAAGCAAATCCGTTGGTCCGCGAACGACGGCGAGCCGATTTGCCCGCGTTGCGGTTGCGTGGCCGTCTACCACTACCGGACCCGGCGCGTCTTCAAATGCGAAGCGTGCGAGGCGCAATTCAGCGTGACGACGGCAACAATCTTCGCCAGCCGCAAGCTGCCGATGCGCGACCTGCTGGCGGCTATTGCCATCTTCGTGAACGGGGCCAAGGGTATCAGCGCATTGCAACTGAGCCGTGACCTGGATTGCCAGTACAAGACGGCTTTCGTGCTGGCCCACAAGCTGCGGGAAGCGATGGGCGCTGGCATGCCTCGGACGGTTGGTGGTCATGTCGAAATCGACGGGGCCTATTTCGGCGGTTACGTGAAGCCTGAGAACCGCAAGGAAGATCGCAAGGACCGTCGCCTTTCCGAGAACCAATCCGGTAAGCGCCGCATCGTTGTCATCATGCGCGAGCGCAAGGGCCGTTCGTTGCCGTTCGTGTTCGACAGTGAGGCGGCTTCACTTCCCACGATCCAGGCGCGCGTCAAGCTCGGCACGACGGTTTATGCCGATGAGGCTAGTTGCTGGGATGACCTACACGCCCGGTTCATGGCCCATCGCATCAACCACTCGGTGGCGTTCAAGGACGAAGAGGCTTGCACCAATCAGGCGGAAAGCTACTTCTCCCGGCTGCGGCGGGCTGAGATCGGCACGCACCACCACATCAGCGGCCGGTATCTTCACTCCTACGCTCGCGAAATGGCGTGGCGCGAGGATAACCGGCGGCAGCCGAGCGGGACGCAATACGCCATGGTGGCGAGTGCCGCGCTCGGGCATCCGGTGTCGCGGGAGTGGAAGGGCTATTGGCAGCGGACGGCCAACTAAGAATAGCAACTACGTGTTGTGGCCTCGCCCACAAAACTGTCCATATCCGGTATTTTTCTTGACTCTTACAGCCATGAGTGATCTTTTGATTTTCGTGGACACGGCACTTCATGCCGAGACCCTGGACGCTCCTGAAGCCTTGTACCGGCGGGGCGTATGGGGCGCTTCGGGGGATAGGACCAGCCTATCGCCTTGGCATAGGAGGCCATTATGGCAGCCATGTCCCGTTTGCCCTGGGGGCGCGCCGTCTATGTACGGTCGTACTTCAGGGTTAGGTACAGAAAAAGGGAGCGTGTAAGCTCCCACTTCCGGAGGTGGCCGGGCTAGGACCACCTCAAACCATCTCTGAAACTCGGCGGCCCCTTTGGGGCCGTCCTTTTTTTAATCTTTGAGAGTTTAATCAAATTGGTTGGGAAGTCAACATGATTGTACAATCATGTACCAAGAGATACCATCTGGCGCATTATGGCGCCAAAATCGAAAGACAGCCGAACGCGATTCCTTGAGCCGCTAGCAACTGACGTCGCCGCCTTTCGTGAAGCAATGGGAATGGGCGTCACGGAAATTGGCCTAATCCGGGATGCAGTGCGTGCGTTCATCAATCTCAAGATCGGAAAAGATGACGAGTTACGGGAGAGATACGAGGCCGAGCGCAAGAGACTTATGGCACTCAAGATTCAACCCATTCGACTTGTGAAGCCAGATGATAGAACCAAGTCGTGAGTTTAGGACGTAACGCGCAAATTTTCCGTCACGCGTGACGGAAAATCTCCCAAATCTGATACTGCCCCGGCCCCTGATCCGACCTAACCGCGCCCTTGTCGCGCTGCATCCTGAGCGCCACGCCTACGCGCTTCGTCATCAACCGCAATAGCCGCTGATCGTCCTTGTCCAGCGTGCGGGACACTAGCAGTTTCAGTGCGATATCCCGCGTCGTGAGCGGTTCCGCCGCTTGCCTGAGTATGGCAGGATGATGCGGGACATCTGGCCTCGGTTGGCCCAATCCTTGGGCGGGCGAAACGCCTTGGGCCTGATGGCCTCGACCTGATGGGACGGACCGAATTGCAGAATGGTCGCGTCGATATGCTCAAGGTCGGCTAGAAGCTGGCGCAACTTGTCGTGTGTGGCTTCGATCTCGCCCGCGATGTCCGCACGGCGCTTCACAAGGCCGGTAAGCACGTAATCGGTCATGGTGATTCTCCCGTTGTGTGGGAGAACGGTAGCAAGGAAGGCAGGGTAGGCCGACAGGCTGCTTGGTGCGTTTGCTACCTAATGCCGGAAAATCCTGCAGGCGCGACAGGGAGTCTCCGATAAACTCCACCGGCTTCATCGCGGCGGTATATCCATATGGATAACGCGCCGCAAGGCCGAAACGAGGGCTTGCCGGTAGGGGGATTGACAAACGACCGACATAGGACTATAGTCTGTTCAAAGGCATTTACACCCGACCCTCTGACGATCTATCGGGCGTTCGGGGGATGGAAACGGCGGGCTGGCGGGGTCGGCAGCCATCAAGCCCTTGAAACGAAAGAAGAAAAGGGCAAAATGACGAGAAATGACGATGTTTTTTTCCGTAACAGCCCCGCCCAGCCGGTCGAAAGGCCTTTCTTATCAAGCCGTTGCACACGGCAAGCCGGAATCGGCCAGGGGCAGGAATCTCGTCATTTCAGGGCACCGTCGGCCGCCTGCGGCATGGCGGGGCTGGACAAACGCCCCATAAGCACAGACATGATGGCGTCATGACCGCCTCGCCCGCCTCCCCCGCCCCCCTCGAAACCGACGTGCTGATCGTCGGCGGCGGGCTCGTCGGCGGCGCGCTGGCCTGCGCGCTGGCCTCGGCCGGCATCGCCTCGGCGGTGATCGAGAAGGACGACCCGGCCAACCACCTCACGGCGGCCTTCGACGGCCGCGCGTTCGCCACCGCCTACGCCACCCGGCGCATGCTCGAAGCCCTCGGCCTGTGGCAACGCATCGCGCCCGAGGCCTCGCCCATCCTCGACATCCGGGTGTCGGAGGGGGGGTCCCCCTTCTTCCTGCACTTCGCCCACGGCGAGGGCGGGGACGAGCCCTTCGGCCATATGGTCGAGGCGCGCACCATGCGCCGCGCCATCCACGCCCGCATGGCCGAATGGCCGGCGATCCGCCTCATCGCCCCGGCCCGGGTGGTGTCGCTGGCCCGCCAACCCGGCGGCGTCGAGGCGGTGCTGGCCGATGGCAGGCGGCTTCGGGCCGCGCTGGCCGTGGCCGCCGACGGCCGCGGCTCGCGCCTGCGCGCCGAGGCCGGCATCCGCACCACCGGCTGGCCCTACGGCCAGCACGGCATCGTCTGCACGGTGGCCCACGAACGGGGGCACGGCAACGTGGCGCACGAGCATTTCCTGCCCTCCGGCCCGTTCGCCATCCTGCCTTTGACCGGCAACCGCTGCTCGCTGGTGTGGACCGAGCGCAGCGATCTGGCGCCCCACCTGATGGGCCTCCCCGAGGCCGACTTCGCCGCCGAGGCGGCGCGGCGCATCGGCGATTTCCTGGGTCATCTCGAGGTGGTCGGCCCGCGCTGGTCCTATCCCCTCGGCCTGCAGTTCGCCGAACGCGCGCACGACCGCCGCCTGGCCCTGGTTGGCGATGCGCTGCACGCCATGCACCCGATCGCCGGCCAGGGGCTCAACATGGGGCTGCGCGACGCCGCCACCCTGGCCGAGGTGCTGACCGACGCCCGCCGCCTCGGCCTCGATCTGGGCGACGGCGCGGCGCTGGCCCGCTACGACCGCTGGCGGCGCTTCGACAACTTCATGATGCTGGTGGCCACCGACGGCCTGACCCGCGTTTTCGCCAACGACATCCGGCCGCTGAAAGCGGCCCGCGACCTCGGGCTGGCCGTGGTCGGGCGCATCGCGCCCCTCAAGCGCCTCATCATGCGACACCACATGGGCACCCTGGGCGAGCTGCCGCGCCTGCTGCGCGGCGAGGCGTTGTAGCGACGATACAGAGGAGGAACGATGGCGGATAACCAGGATCGGGTCTGGCTCATCACCGGGGCCACCACCGGCTTCGGCCGTTCGCTGGCGCGGGAAGCCCTGGCCCGCGGCGGCCGGGTGGCGGCGACGGCGCGCGATCCCGGGCGGCTCGATGCGGCCCTGAAGGCAAGCGATCGCGTGCTCGGCCTCACCCTCGACGTCACCGCCGCCGGTGAGTGCCGCGACGCGGTGGCGGCGACGCTCACGGCCTGGGGGCGCATCGACGTGCTGGTCAACAATGCCGGCTACGGCTTGGTCGGTGCCGTCGAGGAGGTCAGCGACGCCGAGGCCCGGGCGGTCTTCGACACCAACGTCTTCGGCCTTCTCAACGTGCTGCGCGCCGCGCTGCCGGCGATGCGCCGGGCCGGCCGGGGCACCGTCGTCAACATCGGCTCGGTCGGCGGCCTGCTGGCCCGCTCGGGCATCGGCGTCTATGCGGCGACCAAGTTCGCGGTCGAGGGCATCAGCGAGGCCCTGCACCAGGAGCTGAAGCCGCTCGGCATCGGCGTGACGGTGGTCGAGCCGGGGCCCTTCCGCACCGATTTCTCCGGTCGCTCGCTCGTCGATTCCGCCGTCGTCCTGGAGGCCTATGCCGGGACGGCCGGCGAACGGCGGGCCGAGCTGCGCGGCAAGCACGGCGCCCAGCAGGGCGACCCCGACAAGGCGGCCCGCGTGATCATCGACGCCATCGACGCGCCGGCGCCGCCGTTCCACCTGGTGCTGGGCAATCCCGCCATGGCGCGGGCCACCGAAAAGCTGAAGGCGCTGCTCGAAGAAATCGAGCGCTGGCGCGGCCCCAGCGCGGCCACCGATTTCGACTGACGGGGAGACGCCCTTCTTCGGCCGCCATCGCCCGGCGAAGTCCGGGCAGGGGCCCTCGCCGAACGGTTACGGGTCGCGGCTGAGGCCGAGGGCGGCCAGGGCGTCGAGATAGGTCTGCCAGATCTCGTCGTGGCGCGCCCCGAGGTCGTAAAGGGTGTCCCACGAATAGATGCCGGTGTCGTGCAGGTCGTCGAAGGCGATGCGGATGGCGTAGTTGCCGACCGGCTCCAGCCGGGTGATCGCCACCAGCTTGCGGCCGGGGACGATGCGCTTGTCCTGGCCGTGGCCCTGCACCTCGGCCGACGGGCTTTCGACCCGAAGATATTCGGCCGGATAGCGGAAGCGCTGGCCGTCCTCGAAGTCGACTTCGAGCGCCCGCTCCTCCTTCTTGAGGCGGATCTCGGCCGGCCTGTGGCGCATGCCGAAGCCGCTCATGGGGCCTTGCTCCGGACGCCCACGGGATTGCCGTCGAGCGGCCGCGCCTCGTCGACCAGCATGATCGGGATGCCGTCGCGGATCGGATAGGCCAGCTGGGCCTGGTCGCTGATCAGCTCCTGGGCCTCGGCGTCATAGCGCAGCGGCCCCTTGGTCAGCGGGCAGACCAGGATTTCAAGCAGTTTGGGGTCGACGGTTCTCTGGCTCATGGAAACCTTTCCACTCCGACCGCGGGCGGATTCAATGGCGAAGCTTGGATGTCTCCTCATCGCCCGCGCGCGTCACGATTTCAAGCAGATTCAACAGGAACTCTCCGCGTTCCGCCAGGCCCCGGCATTCGAGCAGGGCCTGCTTCTCGGTCGGCTCCAGCGGGCAGACCATGGCCAGCGCGCTGACCAGGGTGTCGTCGGCGATCGCCTCCAGGGCCGGCCAGTCCGCCTCCATGCCGTTCTTGGCGAAGAAGGCGCGCACCGTGGCCAGCAGGCGCTCGCGCCCCGCCACATGGCCGGTCTCCTCGGCAAGATCGTCGGCGAACCGCCGGTAGTCGACGGCCGCCCGGCGATAGCCGCGCACCATCGCGAGCTCGCGGGTGACGACGAACCGGCTGATCCCGGAGAGCGTGATCAGGTAACGCCCGTCGTCGGTTTCGGAAAAGGACGTGATGCGCCCGGCGCAGCCGATATCGTAAATGGGGGCGTCGTCGGGCACCGGATGTTCGAAGGCGCCGCGCGGCTGGACCATGCCGATGGTGCGCAAGCCGGCCAGCGCGTCCTCGACCATGGTGAGGTAGCGCGGCTCGAAGATGTTGAGCGGCAGCTTGGCGCGCGGCAGCAACAGCGCGCCGCCCAGCGGGAAGATGGGAAGGTTTTCGGGCAGCGCCGGACCGCTGCTGTCGGGAATGCCGGCGGTCATGAGAAGAGGATCGATGACAGGCGCCGACGGCCCGTCGCCGTCAGCGGATGGGCCGGCCCCAGCGCGTCGAAAAGCTTGACCAGCTGCTTGCGCCCGGCGTCTTCGTTCCAGGCGCGGTCGCGCCGGATCAGTTCCAGCAGCTCCTCGATCGCCGCCTCCGCCTGGCCGCCGGCGTAAAGCGCCATCGCCAGGTCGAGGCGGGCCTGATGATCGTTGGGCTCGGCCTCCAGGCGCCGCTTGAAGGTGTCGACGTTCCCGGCGCCGCCGGCCTGCTCGGCCAGATCGAGCGCCGAAACCGCCGCCGCCACCTCGTTGTTCGCGGCCAGTTCGGCGGGCAGGCGGCCGACGGCCTGGCGGGCCTCCTTGAGGTCGCCGGTGGCGACCAGGCAGCGGATCATCCCGGCGACGGCCCCGGGGTGGGTCGGGTCGTGCGCCAGGACCTGGGCGAACACCTGGCTGGCGCCGGCCGGGTCGCCGGAATCCAGGGCGGCGCGGGCCATCTCCAGGGCCTCCTCGAGGGGCGGCTTGGCACCGCCGGTCAGGCGGTCGATGAAGCTTTTGATCTGGCTTTCCGGCACGGCGCCGGCGAAGCCGTCCACCGGGCGGCCCTGGCGGAAGCCGAACACCGAGGGGACCGAGCGGACGTTCATCTGCGCCGCCAGGTCCTGGTTCTCGTCGACGTTGATCTTGACCAGGCGCACCAGCCCGCCGGCCAGGCGCACCGCCTTTTCCAGGGCCGGGCCCAGGGTCTTGCAGGGGCCGCACCACGGTGCCCAGAAGTCGACGATGACAGGCGCCTCCATCGACGCCTCGATGACGTCGGCGACGAAGGTGGCGGTGCTGCCCTCCTTGACGAGATCGCCGTTGCCGCCCGTCGTGCCCGCGGCCGGCGTCGGCGCGCTGGGGTCAAGGATGAAGGCCATGGTCGTTTCTACCCCGCTTTTTTTGGAACCGGCTATTAAATGGCCGTTTCGGCGGGGTCCCGCAAGCCCCGTCGGCGCCCCCCGCGCCGCTCTTTCAGAGGTCGACGACCAAGGGCTCGTGGCCGCCGGCGCGGATGAAGGCCAAGAGGCCGTCGGCGGCGATGGACGTGGTGGCGGCATTGGTCAGCGGATGGAAATTGAGCGGCCCCGTCCCCTCCATCATCCCCCGTTCGAGGGCGACGCGTACCGCCCGCGCACCGTCGTTGATCAGCGCGAACGGCGTCACCTCGCCGGGGCCGACGCCCAGCGCCTCGCGCAGGCGTTCGGGCTTGGCGAAGGACAGCCGCCCCGAGCCGAGCCGGCCGCGCAGCGCCTTCATGTCAAGCGGCGTGTCCTCGCGGGCCACCACCAGCCACAGCAGGCCCTTGTGGTCGATCAGCAGCAGGTTCTTGCAATGGGCGCCGGCGATGTCGCCGCGCAGCCGCTTGGCTTCTTCCACCGTGAACACCGGCGGGTGGCGGTGGGTCTCGGTGGCGATGCCCAGCTCGGCCAGGCGGGCGAACAGGTCTTCGGGGCGGGCGGGCATGGCGGGACCTCCTGCGCGGGCGTGGATCGACGGGCCGCCGAGAGGGTTACCCGATTTGCCGGCGAAAGCAAAGTTGGGGCTTGCAAACGGGTCCTTTTTGCGTATGATCGCGCGCCCATGACGACCGGAGCGCGGGCGTAACTCAGCGGTAGAGTGCAACCTTGCCAAGGTTGAAGTCGGGAGTTCGAATCTCCTCGCCCGCTCCAGTCCTTCCCAACCCAATTCATCGATGACCGTCTGCGTCGGCGATGCCGTGCCTGGGCGTGGCGGGGCCTTTGCTGCGCCCCTAATCCGCTTGCCGGGACCGGCAGCCAAAGGGCAAGATGGGCATGGGGTTGCCGGGTGGGGTAAGGCATGGCCAAGGGGCGACTGTCGGGGGTCTTGCGCTCCCTGTTCGGCGGCGGCCGGACGGGGCGGGAAAGCGCCTCGCTGGAATCCGCCGTTCCCGCCTACGCGCCGGTCCGGGCCGTCGAGCAGGCCGGGGTGCTGAGCGAAGACGCGGGCCTGTTCGGCAAGGTCTATATCCTGAGCCTGGTCGAGTTCTTTGACGCCATCGGCGGGCGGGGCGGGCGTTTGGCCGACTCGCTCTTCGTCATCTGCGACACCGTCTTCGACAAACACATCGGCCCCGGCGACGGCTTCGCCAGGGTCGGCGACGACCGCTACGTCTTCCGCTTCGGCGGCCGCGACGACCGCCGGTCGCTGATGCGGGCCGCCGCCATCGTCGAGGACATCGGCAGCAAGCTGCTGGGCGAGCACTTCGTCAAGTCCGGCCGCTTCAAGGCCATGCTCGCCGCCGTCGGCATCGGCGATCTCGTCGGCGTAGACGGCGACATCGATCCGGCCCGCATCGACGCCGCGTTTGCCGCCGCCCGCGCGCTGCCGCCGCAGCCGGCGGCCCCCGAGGAACCGGCCTGGGTGCGCTTCAGCGAGGCCGGCCGGGTCGACGGCGGCCAATGGGCGGCGGTGCCGGGGGGAAGGGACCGGCCGGCCGAATGGTCGTCGCTCGCCTACACGCCGAAAAAACGGGAAGCCCGCTGGGAAGCCATCGAACCGCCGAAGAAGAAGGGCGGCGATCTGCGCTGGGAAGAGCTGCGCCGCGACCGCAGGGCGGACGAGGCTGCCCCGGCCTGGCAGCCCCTGGTGCGCGACAGGAAGGAATAGCCGAGCGTTCGGCGGGCGGAACGCCATTGCGTCCCGGCAGGCTTCGGAATAGGCTCGGGAGCCTCGCCCCCAACCCTTCGGTGCACGGGACGAAGACGTTCATGGGCATGGCTGATCGCACGTACCCCGAATGGATTGACGACAACCGCCTGGTGGCGGGGCGCACGGCGCCGGCCGATCCGTGTCAGATTTCCAGGATGGCGCTTTGCAGCGCGATGGCCAGGAAGGCGGCCAGCAGGAACAGCACAGCCAGACCCAACGCGAAAACGACGTTGCCCAGGGTATGCAGCGGGTGGCGGGTGCGCTCGACCGCCAGGCGTTCGGCGCTGCGGCGCTCGATGCCGGCCATCAGCGCCACGTACACCCGCCATCTCGCCGGGCCGATGCTGAAGCGCAGATTGACCGGCGCCCGGCCGGGCGGGACGGTGACGGCATCATGAAGGGCGTGGCGTTGTTCGGCTGTCAGGCTGCCGGCCACCCGCTCCGGCAGGCGGGAAACCAGCCAATTGTCATCGGGCTCCAGGAAACCGATACCGCCGGCGGAAGCTTGCGTTTCCATGACCGGTACTCCTCCATGCGCGGGCCCATCCTACTCCCGGGCCTGCCGTTTGTTGACTCCCATTTTCCCGTCGGAGGTGCCAACCGGGGGTCCCTCCGACCCGCCTCGCGCCGTCCCTTCGGCGCCCGTCGATCGGGCGCCGGGACCGCGCGCCGGCGGCCTTTTTCCCCCTGACACATAGAGGATGCGTCCACATGTCTCGCGGTGCCGACGAACAAAAAACGGATCTGATCAACGGACTGGTAGCCGAGGCGACGGAACGACTTGGCGCGGCGGAAGGGGCTGCCGTCGCCGGCTTCATTCGCCGCTATTACGATCGCGTGCCCCCCTCCGATATCGCCGAGCGCAGCCGGGCCAGCCTGTTCGGGGCGGCCCTGGCCCATTGGAAGTTCGGGGCGAAGCGGGCCCGCGGCCAGGCCAAGGTCCGGGTCTACAACCCGACGCTCGAGGACCACGGCTGGAAGTCCGACCACACGGTGATCGAGATCGTCAACGACGACATGCCGTTCCTGGTCGATTCGGTGACGGCGGAGTTGCGCCGGCGCGACATCGGCGTGCTGCTGATCGTCCATCCGATCCTGACGGTCAAGCGCAAGGGCGGCGCGCTGGCGGCCGTCGTCGCGCCCGGCAAGGCCGCCGCCGACGCGGCGCTGGAATCCTTCATGCATGTGGAGATCAGCCGCCAGGCTTCGGCGACGCTGAAGGACATCCAGGCCGGCCTCGAGGCGGTGCTGGCCGACGTGCGGGTCGCGGTGGCCGACTGGCACCCGATGCTGGACCGGGTGGCCGCCGCGGCCGACGAACTGGACCGCAAGCCGGGCCCGCTGGCGGCCGAGGAGGCCGCCGAGGCCCGCGACTTCCTGCGCTGGGTCCACGACCACAACTTCGCGCTGTTGGGCTATCGCGAGTTCACCGTCACCGGCGGCGGCGCCTCGACGCGCATCGCCATCGTTCCCGACTCCGGCCTCGGCATCCTGCGCGACACCGCCTTCAGGGTGTTCGACGAGTTCGCCGACCTCGACGGCCTGCGCCCCGAGATTCGCGCCTTCGTCAGCCGGCCGCAGGCCCTCATCATCAACAAGACCGACCGCGTTTCCACCGTGCACCGGCCGGTGTTCATGGATTCGATCACGGTGCGCCGCTTCGGGCCGAAGGGCCGGGTGATCGGCCAGCACCTGTTCGTCGGCCTGTTCTCGGCCGCCGCCTACAACCGCAGCCCGCGCTCGATTCCGCTGCTGCGCCACAAGCTCCAGCGGGTGATCGAACGGGCCGACCTGCCGCCGGCCAGCCATGACGGCAAGGCGCTGCTCAACATCCTGGAGACCTTCCCGCGCGACGAACTGTTCCAGGTCACCGAGGACCACCTGTTCTCCACCAGCCTCAGCGTGCTCAACCTCCAGGAGCGCCAGCGGGTGGCGCTGTTCCTGCGCCGCGACGACCTGGATCGCTTCATGTCGTGCCTGGTCTACGTGCCGCGCGACCGCTACGACACCGATCTGCGCCGGCGCATCCAGGCGATCCTGGAGGAGGCCTTCGCCGGCACCGCCGGCGACTGGTACACCCAGCTCGACGTGACGCCGCTGGCCCGCGTCCATATGTTCATCCGCACCCGGCCCGGCGCCATTCCCGACTACGACGCCGACGCCCTGGAGCGGCGCCTGGCGGCGGCCTCGCGCTCGTGGGCCGACCTGTTGCAGGAGGCGCTGATCGCCGCCCATGGCGAGGAGACGGGGCTGGCCCTTTACCGGCGCTACCAGCACGCCTTCAGCCCCGGCTATCGCGAGCGCTTCAACGCCGACTCGGCCATCGCCGACATCCGCCTGGTCGAGGCCACGCTGAAGGACGGCGACATCGGCATGAGCCTGCGCCGGCCGCTGGAAGCCGCCGAGTGCGAGATGCGCTTCAATCTTTACCATCCGGACAGCCCGATTCCGCTGTCCGACGCCCTGCCGATGCTGGAACACATGGGCCTGCGCGTGATCGACGAACTGCCCTACGCCATCCGCCCGGCCGGCACCACGGGCGTCATGATGCACGACTTCGGGCTGACCACGCGCGACGGCCGGCCGATCGACCTCGAGGCCATCCGCGAGAACTTCCAGGAGGCTTTCCTGAGGGTGTGGCGGGGCGAGGTGGAAAGCGACGGCTTCAACGGCCTGGTGGTGCGGGCCGGGCTGTCGTGGCGCGAGGTGGTCATTCTTCGCGCCTACTGCAAATACCTGCGCCAGACCGGCATCGCCTACTCGCAGGCCTACATGGAGCAGACGCTGCTCGAGAATCCGCGCCTGGCGGCGCTCGTCGTGCGCCTGTTCCTGGCCCGCTTCGACCCCAAGGGCGGGGCCGGTGCCGGCAAGCGGGAGGCGGCCATCCTGGGCGAGCTCAACGCCGGGCTGGAGACGGTGACCAACGCCGACCAGGACCGCATCCTGTGGCGCTTCGTCAACCTGGTGCAGGTGACGCTGCGCACCAACTACTTCCAGAAGGCCCCCGACGGCGGGCCCAAGCCCTACCTGTCGTTCAAGCTGGACAGCCGGGCCATCGAGGAACTGCCGCTGCCCCGGCCGCTCGTCGAGGTGTGGGTCTATTCGCCACGCACCGAGGCCATTCATCTGAGGGGCGGCAAGGTGGCGCGCGGCGGCATCCGCTGGTCGGACCGCCGCGAGGACTTCCGCACCGAGATCCTCGGCCTGATGAAGGCGCAGATGGCCAAGAACGCGGTGATCGTGCCGGTCGGCTCGAAGGGCGGCTTCGTCTTGAAGCAGCCGCCGGCGCCGGGCAACCGCGAGGCCACCCTGGCCGAGGGGATCGAGTGCTACAAGATCCTGATGCGCGGGCTCTTGGACATCACCGACAACCTCAAGGGCAGCGCCGTGGTGCCGCCCGTGGACGTGGTGCGGCTTGATCCCGACGATCCCTACCTGGTGGTGGCCGCCGACAAGGGGACGGCCAAGTTCTCCGACATCGCCAACGGGGTGTCGGCCGACTACGGCTTCTGGCTGGGCGACGCCTTCGCCTCGGGCGGCAGCCAGGGCTATGACCACAAGAACATGGGCATCACGGCGCGCGGCGCCTGGGAAGCGGTCAAACGCCACTTCCGCGAGATCGGCGTCAACACCCAGGAGCAGGACTTTACCGTGGTCGGCGTCGGCGACATGTCGGGCGACGTGTTCGGCAACGGCATGCTGCTGTCGCCCCACATCAAGCTGATCGGCGCCTTCAACCACCTGCACGTCCTGGTCGACCCCAATCCCGACCCGGCCAAGAGCCTGGCCGAGCGCCAGCGGCTCTACGACCTGCCCCGCTCGTCGTGGGGCGATTACGACGCCAGGCTGCTGTCGAAGGGCGGCGCCGTCTACGAGCGCAGCGCCAAGACGGTCAAGCTGTCGAAGGAGGCGCAGGCCCGCTTCGGCCTCCCGGGCGACACGGTGACGCCGAACCAGCTGATCAACGCCATGCTCAAGGCCGAGATCGACCTCTTGTGGTTCGGCGGCATCGGCACCTATGTCAAGGCGTCCACCGAATCCTCGCTCGACGCCGGGGACCGCGCCAACGACGCGGTCCGGGTCAGCGCTCCCGAACTGCGCTGCAAGGTGATCGGCGAGGGGGCGAACCTGGCCATCACCCAGCGCGGCCGCGTCGAGTTCGCGCTTCGGGGCGGGCGGCTCAACACCGACGCCATCGACAACTCGGCCGGCGTCGACACCTCTGACCACGAGGTTAACATCAAGGTCCTGCTGGGCGCCGTGGTCGACGCCGGCGACATGACCTTGAAGCAGCGCGACGCGCTGCTGGCCAGCATGACCGGCGAGGTGGCGCTGCTGGTGCTGCGCGACAACTATCTGCAGACGCAGGCGATCTCGCGGGCGACCAGCCAGGGCACCGAGTACCTGGACGACCAGGCCCGCCTGATGCGCCGTCTCGAACGCGAGGGCCGGCTGGACCGCGCCGTCGAGTTCCTGCCCGACGAGGAGGCGCTCAAGGAGCGCTTCGCCGCCAAGCAGGGGTTGACCCGGCCGGAGACGGCGGTGCTGATGGCACACGCCAAGATGTGGCTCTACGACGTGCTGCTGGCCTCCGACCTGCCGGACGATCCCCGGCTCTTGAACGATCTGGTGCGCTATTTCCCGGAACCCGCGCAGGGGCCCTATCGCAAGGCCATCGAAAGCCATCGCCTGCGGCGCGAGATCATCGCCACCAGCATCACCAACAGCATGGTGAACCGGGTGGGGGGCACCTTCATGATGCGGATCATGGAGGAAACTGGCATGCCGCCGGCCGAGGTGGCCCGGGCCTACACCATCGTGCGCAAGGTGTTCCTGATGCGCGACCTGTGGACGCGCATCGAGGCGCTGGACAACAAGGTGCCGGCGGCCGTGCAGATCGCCATGCTGCACGACATCAACCGGCTGCTCGAATCGGCCACCCTGTGGTTCCTGCACAACGGCGCCCGGCCGCTCGACATCAACACCCAGGTCGACGCCTTCCGCGGCGGCGTGGCGCGGTTGATGGAGCGTATTGACCAGGCCCTGCCCGAGGCTCACATGAAGGGCCTGATGGCCCGGGCCAAGCCGTTGATCGGCCAGGGCGTGCCCAAGGAGGTGGCGGTCGAGGTGGCGGCCCAGGTCAACCTGCTCTCGGCGCTCGACATCGTCTCGCTGGCCACCGCCCGCAAGATGGACGTCGTCGCCGCGTCCCGGCTCTACTTCTCGGTCGGCGGCCGCTTCCGGCTGGGCGACCTCCGGCGGGCGGCCGGGGGGCTGGCCTCGCAAACCCACTGGCAGAAGCTGGCCATCCGCGCCGTCGTCGACGAACTGTTCGCCCACCAGAAGGCGCTGGCCGCCCAGGTGCTCGACGTCGCCGCCAAGGAGAAGGACCCCGAAAAGGCCATCGAGAAGTGGTCCAGGCGCAACCCCGAGGTGTTCGCCCGCACCGAACAGATGCTGGCCGAGCTGTGGGCCGCCGAGGTCGACGACCTGGCGATGATCCAGGTCGCCAGCCGCCAGCTCCGGGCGCTCGCCGCCCCGGCCGGCGCGTAGCGGATACGGCGTGGCGGACGCCGTTCCCCAGGAAGACGGGCGCGGGGCATCCCCCCGCGCCCTGCTTTCCTGGTGCCTCTACGACTGGGCCAACTCCGCCTTTCCGACGGTGATCACTACCTTCGTCTTTGCCGCCTACTTCACCCGGGCGGTGGCCGCCGACGAGGTCGCCGGCACCTCGCAGTGGGGCGCCGCCATGAGCCTGTCGGGCTTGGCCATCGCGCTGGCCGGGCCGGTGCTGGGGGCCATCGCCGATCGCGGCGGGCGGCGCAAGCCGTGGATCGCCGCCTTCACCGCGCTGTGCGTGGCGCTCACCGCGCTCTTGTGGTTCGCCCGCCCCGACCCCTCCTTCGCCCTCTACACCCTGGTGCTGGTGGCCTCTGCCAACTTCGCCTTCGAGATGGGCGGTGTCTTCTATAACGCCATGCTGCCCGGCCTGGCGGCCGAGGGCCGCCTGGGGCGGCTTTCCGGCTGGGCCTGGGGGGTCGGCTACGCCGGCGGGCTGGCCTGTCTGGTGGTGGCGCTGGTCGGCTTCGTGCAGGCCGAAAATCCCCTGTTCGGCCTCGATCGCGACGCTGCCGAGCACGTGCGGGCGACGGCGCCGCTGGTGGCGCTGTGGTTCGCCCTCTTCTCGCTTCCCCTCTTCCTGTGGACGCCGGACGTTCCGGCTACCGGGGTCGGCCTTATCGAGGCGGCCAGGCGGGGCGTCGCCACCCTGGCCGGCACGCTCAGGCGCGTCGGCGAATACCGCATGGTCGCCCGCTTCCTGCTCGCCCACATGATCTATGCCGACGGCCTCAACACCCTGTTCGCCTTCGGCGGCATCTACGCGGCCGGCACCTTCGGCATGGAATTCGCCGACATCATCGTCTTCGGCATCGGGCTCAACGTCACCGCCGGGCTGGGGGCCGCCCTCTTCGCCTGGGCGGACGACGCGGTGGGGCCGAAGCGCACCATCCTGGTCGCGGTGGCCGGGCTGGCCGGCTTCGGCGCCGTGCTGGTGCTGATCGACTCCGTGACGCTGTTCTGGATTTTCGGGCTGGGGCTCGGCGTTTTCGTCGGCCCGGCCCAGGCGGCCAGCCGCTCGTTCATGGCGCGCCTGGCGCCGCCCCATCTCAGGGCCGAGATGTTCGGCCTCTACGCGCTGGCGGGCAAGGCCACCGCCTTCGTCGGTCCGGCTCTGCTGGCCTGGGTGACGGCGGCTTCCGGCAGCCAGCGCTGGGGCATGGCCACCATCCTCGGCTTCTTCGTCATCGGCGGCCTGCTGCTGCTGGCGGTAAAAGAGCCGGCGAACCGGCGCGATCCGGTTACCCCGCAAGGATCGCCAGGAGCTTTTCCTTAAGTTCGTTGTTGGAGTAGGGCTTGGTGATCAATCCGATGCCGTCCTGGTTCAACAGCGAAGGGTCGATGTAGGCCTGCGAGTAACCGGTGGTCAGCAGGACTTTCAGGCCGGGACGGCGGCGGCGCGCCTCGCGGGCCAGTTCGACCCCATTCATCGCGCGCGGCATCACCAGATCGCTGAACATGAGGTCGATTCCCGCCTCCTTCTCGAGGGCGTCGAGTGCGCTCGGCCCGTCCTCGGCTTCCCGGATGTCATAGCCGAACAGCCGCAGGACCCACACGGCGGCCTGGCGGACGGCGGGGTCGTCCTCGACCACCAGGATGGTGGCTTTCGCCGGACTTCCGGCGTTCTCTCGCTCTCGATTACGCATCGCTCGGTTCCTTGGCCGCCGTTGGAAGCATCAGGCAGACGCGGGTTCCCCGCCCCGGTTCGCTCTCAAGCGTGACGATTCCGCCAGACTGGCGGGCGAAACCGTAGACCATGCTGAGCCCTAAACCGCTGCCCTCGCCCACCTCGCGGGTGGTGAAGAATGGCTCGAAGGCGTGCTCCAGGACGTCCGGGGTCATTCCGCAGCCGGTATCGGTCAGGTTTATTTCCACATAATCGCCCGCCGGCGGGCTGTCAGCCCCCCCCGCCCCCGCGATTTCCTGCTCGACGTGCCGGCGGCCGGCCGCGATGGTCAGTCGGCCGCCGTCCGGCATCGCCGCCTTGGCGTTGAAGGCGATGTTGACAAGGGCGTTCTCCAGGCCGTGGGGATCGATCCTGACGGTGGGAAGGTCCCTTTCCAGCCGGGTCTCGACCTCGATGGTCTCGCCTAAGGAGCGGCGGATCAGGTCGAGCAGACCCTCGATCAGGGCGGCCGGCCGGACGATTTCGGGATTGAGGGTTTCCTTGCGCGAGAACGACAGCAGCTGGTGGGTCAGGCGCCCGCCCCTCCTCGCGGCCTCCATCGCATTCTCCAGGTAGATGTGGATGCGGTCGTCCTTGTCGAGCTGGCTTTGCGCCAAGTCGATGCTGCTCTGGATGATTTGCAGCAGGTTGTTGAAATCGTGCGCGGTGCCGCCGGCCAACTGGCCGACCACCTCCATCTTCTGGACATGGCGCAGCCGGCGCTCCATCGACTGGCGCTCGGTGATGTCGTGGAAGACCAGCAGAAGGCGGGGCTCGCCGCCGATCTCGATGGTCTCGCCAGCCAGAAGGACGGTACGCTCCTGCCCGCCTTTGGTCAAAAAGATGGCCTCGAAATCGCGGATAGAGCCGTCCCGCTTCAGGCGTTCGACGAAGATCGCCCGCTGCTCCAGGTCGGCCCAGTTGTGCAGTTCGACGGCGGTCTTGCCGATGGCCTCGCCGCGCGTGAACCCCCACAGCGACAGCCACATGGCGTTGGCGTCGAGAAGCCGGCCGTCGTCGATCTCGGAAATGGCCATGGCGGCGGGGCTGGCCTGGAAGGCCTTGGCAAAGCGAGCCTCGCTTTCGCGCACCGCCGCTTCGGCTTGCTTGCGGGCGGTGATGTCGCGGTCGATCCCCCGGTATCCGCGGAAGGCGCCCCGTTTGTCGAAGATCGGCACGCCGCTGGTTTCCATGAACACGCGGTGGCCGTCCCTGTGCAGGGTGACGTTCTCAAGCAGCGAGAACGAGCGGCGTTCCGACGTGATGGCGGCGAACTCCTTGGCCATGCGGGCGGCCTCATCGGGCGGCATCAGGTCGAACGGGGCCTTGCCGATCACCTCCTCGGGCGTGTAGCCCAGGAAATCGTGGACCCTCGAGCTGGCATAGGTATAGACGCCGGTCTCGTCGATTTCCCACACCCAGTCGGGATTCTCGGCGAAGGCTTTCAGCCGCTCACGGGATTCGGCCAAGGCCTCCTCGGCGCGGGCCTGGCGGGCTCCGAGGTGGTTGAAAAGCCAGAGCGGCGCGATCAGGGAGACGACCGACGCGCCCACCGCGACGGCGACGTAGCGCCAGTGTTCGTCGGCGGTTTCCGCGACGTAGCCGGGGTTAAGCCGGGCCAGAACGCGGTCTTCCAGCAGGAACTCCCAAAGGCCGGCAACGGCGAACACCGTCAGGACGATCAATCCACCAATGGCGTAGACCTGTCGAGACCGCATGGCGTCCCTACTCCACCGTCGCCCGGCGAGCAACCCAGGCGCACCTTTTGGTAGCACAGACGCCGGCCGGAGTCTCCGGCGCAGACGGCCTAGTGGCGGAAGTGGCGCATGCCGGTGAACACCATGGCAAGGCCTTTCTCGTCGGCCGCCTTGATGACCTCTTCGTCGCGCATCGAGCCACCCGGCTGGATCACCGCGGTGGCCCCCGCCTCGGCGGCGGCCAGCAGGCCGTCGGCGAAGGGGAAGAAGGCATCCGAAGCCACCACCGAGCCGATGGTGCGCGGTTGCGATTCTCCCGCCGCGGCCGAGGCCTCCTTCGACTTCCAGGCGGCGATGCGCGCCGAATCGACCCGGCTCATCTGCCCGGCGCCGCCGCCGACCAGGGCGCCGTCCTTGACGTAGACGATGGCGTTGGACTTGACGTGCTTGCAGATGGCGAAGGCGAACAGCAGGTCCTTCATCTCCTGGGCGCTTGGCGCCCGCTTGGTGACGACCTTGAGTTCGGCCGAGGTCACGGCGTCGTCGCGGGTCTGCAGCAGATAGCCGCCGGAGAGCGAGCGCAGCGTCATGCCGGGCGCCTTGGGGTCGGGCAGCCCGCCGGTCTCGAGCACCCGCAGGTTCTTCTTGGAGGCCAGCACGGTGCGGGCCTCGGCGCTGATCTCCGGCGCGATCACCACCTCGGCGAACAGCTTGGCGATTTCTTCCGCAGTGGCGCCGTCGAGCGGCCGGTTCAGCGCGACGATGCCGCCGAACGCGCTGACCGGGTCGCAGGCCAGGGCCTTGAGGTAGGCTTCCTTGACGCTGGCCCCGTGGGCGCAGCCGCAGGGGTTGGCGTGCTTGATGATGGCGCAGGCGGTTTCTTGGAACTCGGCCACCAGTTCGAAGGCGGCGTCGGTGTCGTTGTAGTTGTTGAAGCTCAATTCCTTGCCCTGCAACTGCCGGGCGGTGGCGACCCCCGGCCGCGCCTCGCCACTGACATAGAAGGCGGCCTGCTGGTGCGGGTTCTCGCCGTAGCGCAGTGTCTGCTTGAGTTCGCCGGCGAAGGCGGCGCGCTTCGGGAAGGGCTCGTTCAAGACACGCGCGAACCAGCCCGAGATGGCGGCGTCGTAAACGGCGGTGCGGGCATAGGCGGTGGCGGCCAGCTTCTTGCGGAATTCCAGCGTGGTGGCGCCTCCGTTGGCCTTCATCTCTTCCATGACGGCGGCGTAATCGGCGGCATCGACGACGACGGTGACGAAGGCGTGGTTCTTGGCGGCGGCGCGGATCATGCCGGGGCCGCCGATGTCGATGTTCTCGATGCAGGTCTCGTAGTCGGCGCCCTTGGCCACGGTGGCCTCGAACGGATAGAGGTTGACCGCCACCAGGTCGATGGGGGCGATGCCGTGCTCCTTCATCGCCGCCTCGTGCTTGGCGTTGCCGCGAATGGCCAGCAGGCCGCCGTGGATCTTGGGGTGCAGGGTCTTGACCCGGCCGTCCATGATCTCGGGGAACCCGGTGTGCGCCGACACCTCGGTCACCGGCACGCCGGCGTCGGCAAGCGCCTTGGCCGAGCCGCCGGTCGACAGGATCTCGACGCCGCTTGCGGCCAGGAATTTCCCGAACTCGATGAGCCCGGTCTTGTCGGAAACGGAAATCAGGGCGCGGCGGATGGGGCTCGACATGGGAATTCCTCCGGAATGTTCTCAATGATCTTGGCGGGCGGGGCGGGTCATTGGGCCGCCGCCTTCTCGGACACGGCGGACCCGCGGTATTCGGGAACCAGGGTGTGCACGACGGCGCCCACGGCGTCGGCATCGGCCCGTGCGCAGGCCTCGCCCAACACCTTGAGCGCCCGGCGGATCTCGTCGGCATCGGCGGTGCGGGGCGCGGCGGCCATGACGCCGGCGTATTCGGTCGCGACCAGGGCCTCGCCGGAGTGGAACAGCTCCTCGTACAGTTTCTCGCCTGGGCGCAGGCCGACGACCTCGATCTTGACGTCGACGTCGGGCCTTAGCCCGGCCAGGCGGATCATCTGGCGCGCCAAATCCAGGATCTTCACCGGCTGGCCCATCTCGAGCACGAAGATGCGTCCCGCGTGTTCGGCACGCGCCGCCCCCAGGGCGGAGGCTTCGAGCACCAGCTCGACGGCCTCGCGGATGGTCATGAAATAGCGCGTCATCTCGGGGTCGGTGATGGTCAGCGGGCCGCCGCCGGCCAGCTGGCGCTGGAACAGCGGCACCACCGAGCCGGTCGAGCCCAGCACGTTACCGAAGCGCACGGTGACGAACCGGGTGTCGCCGTCGGCACCTCGCCGGAGATCGAGGGATTGGCACACCTGCTCGGCGATGCGCTTGGTGGCGCCCATGACGTTGGTGGGGTTCACCGCCTTGTCGCTGGAAATCAGCACCATGACGGCCACCCCGGCGGCGCGGCAGGCCTCGGCGACGTTGGCGGTGCCGACGACGTTGGTCATCAGTCCTTCGAAGGGGTTGATCTCGACCAGCGGCACGTGCTTCAGCGCGGCGGCGTGGAACACCAGCTCGGGCCGGGTTTCGGCCATGAGCGAGTCCAGGCGGGCACGATCGCGCACGTCGGCGATGACGGCACGCCGGGCCAAGGTGGGGTGTTTCTCCCCAACCTCCAGATCGATCTGGTAGAGATGGTATTCGGAGCTGTCGAGCAGCACCACCTGGGCCGGCCCGAAGCCGCAGACCTGGCGCACCAGTTCGCTGCCGATGCTGCCGCCGGCGCCGGTGACCAGGACGCGCCGGCCGGCGATCAGGCCGCCCATGGCGTCGCGGTCGAGCGGCATCTGGGGGCGGCCCAGCAGATCCTCCACCGCGATCGGCTTGATCTCGACCCTGTCCTCGACACCGGCCTTGAAATCGGTGAGGCGGGGGATGCGGGCCAGCGTCATGCCCAGCGCGTGTGACTCATCCAAAAGCCGGCGCACCCGGGCGCCGTCCGTCCGCTCGTCGGTCAGCACCAGGCGCTGTGGGCGCCGCCCCCGTTCGGCCAGCCGGCCGACCACGGCGGTCAACTCGTCGGTGGTGCCGATCACCTCGATGCCATGGATGACGCGCCCGACCCGCGTGAAGTTGCGCTCGGCGAGGATGCCGACCACCTGGTAGGCGCCGTTGCGTTGCCGGGAAACGGCGCGGATGAACAATTCGGCGCCGTCGCCGGAGCCGACCAGCAGGACCGGGATGCGCTGCAACCCCTGCTGGTCGCGGCGCAGTTCGATGCGGCCGTCCTTATAGAGGCGATAAAGAAAGCGCGGCCCGCCCAGCAGCGCGATGAGGACGAACCAGTTGATGAAGGGCAGCGAACGCGGCAGGCCGTCCAGGCGCGTCCACATGAACATCACCGCCAGGAAGACCAGGATCACCAGGGTGGCCGCCCGGGTGACGGCCAGAAGCTCGTTCAGCGAGGCGTAGCGCCAGACGCCGCGATAGAGCCCCATCAACCGGAAAACGACGGCCGCGATCAGGGTGAAGGTCACCACCCCCTGGATCAGCAAGTCGGTCGGGTAATAAAGCAGAATGTCGCTGGCCCGCAGATAGAGCGAGACGACGAACGCCACCGCCGCCATCACGAGGTCGTGGGCATACGCGATCGTGGCCCGGGAGATGATCCTGGTCAGCATCGGGCGAACTTGTCGAGCTCCTCAAGGGCGGGACGGCGGCCGCTGCCGGCTGCCGTTTCGCGCAGACCTTCTACCACGGAGAAAGGCGGATGCCACGTGCGATTTTGGCGATTTCGCGGCGCGGCAAGCCGAACGGAAACGACGCCCGGAGGGATCAGGACGCCGGTCCGCGCGCGGCGCCGGCGCCCCGCTTAAGGAAGACCAGCAGGGCGGCGACGACAGGAACGGCCCCTGCCAGCGCCAAGCCCTCCCACCCCAGCGCGGCCGCCGCCGCCAGGCCGACGAGCAGGCCGTCGACGACAAGGACCGAGACCGACACCCGGGCGTGGCTGGCGCCCTCGCCCACCGCCCGCTGATAGAAATGCTCGCGGTGCGGCCGCCAGATCCTTTCGCGGCGCAGCACGCGGCGCCCCAGGGTCAGGGTGGCATCGGTCAGATAGTAGAGCGCCAAGATGAGGGCGGCGGCGGCCTGCCCGTGGGCGGCCATGGTCAGCAGCAGCCAGCCGATCGCGAAACCCAGCGGCACGCTGCCGACGTCGCCCAGGAAGATGCGGGCCGGCTGCCAATTCCACCACAGGAAGCCGACGGCCGCCGCCGCCAGGGTCAGGCCGAAGGCCGGCAGCGCCGGGCCGAGCCCGACCAGCGTCGCCACCACGGCGACGCCGGCTCCGGTGGTGGCCGCCTCGACGCCGCTCAGGCCATCGATGCCGTCCATGAAGTTGAAGAGGTTGATGTACCAGATCCACAGCAGGCCGGCGGCCGCGGTGTCGAGCGGCCCCGGCAGCAGGCCGCCGAAATAGGGCCCGGGCGGCGGGACGGCAATGAGGGCGACGGCGACGGCGGCGGCCTGTCCAAGCAGGCGCCACACCGGCGGCAGGCTCTTGAGGTCGTCAACCCAGGAGAGGGCGCCGAGAGCCAGCGCGAGGCCGCCAAGCACGAACACCGGCGCCGGCGGCGCGACGCCCCATGCCGCCGCTCCGATCCATGCCGCCACCAGCACAGGCACCACCGCGAGGCCGCCGCCGCGCGGCGTCGGCACCCGGTGGCTGCTGCGCTCGTTGGGATGGTCGAGGATGGCGCGCCGGCGCAGGGTGGCGAGGACCAGCCGGGTCCCCGCCAGAACGGCGGTCAGCACGGCAAGGCAAAGGGCGGCAAGGGCGAACGGCGACATGGGCCGGACTGTAGCGCGAAGCCGACGCTCCGCCACGGGGAAAATGCACCCCGGGACGGCGCCGGTTGACAGGCGTCGGCGGGGCCGATAGAGCTTTCGCGGTCCGCAACGAAAGAAACAACAATGACCAAACCCCGCATCGCCGTCATCGGCCTCGGTTACGTCGGCATTCCCCTGGCGGTCGCCCTGGCCCGTCATTTTCCGGTCGTCGGCTACGACATCAAGTCCCGGCGAGTGGCTGAACTCAAGGGCGGCATCGACCGTACCGGCGAGGTCGATTCCCCGGTGCTGCGGGCGTCGTCGCTCATGCTCACCGACCGCGCCGCTGACATGGCCGGCTGCGACGTCCTCATCGTCACCGTGCCGACGCCGGTCGACGCCGACAACCGGCCCGACCTCGGCGCCGTCCGCTCGGCCTGCGAGACGGTGGGAAGCGTGCTGGGCCAAGGGGCGATCGTCGTGCTGGAAAGCACCGTCTACCCAGGGGTGACCGAGGAGATCTGCGGGCCGATCCTGGAGAAGGCCTCGGGGCTTAAGTGCGGTCGCGATTTCTTCCTCGGCTATTCGCCGGAACGGGTCAATCCGGGCGATCGCACGCATACGGTCGAGCGCATCACCAAGGTGGTGTCGGGGCAGACCCCGGACGTGACCGAGCGTTTGGCCGCCGTCTACGGCGCCATCACCGAGGGCGGCGTGTTCCGGGCCCGCGACATCCGCACGGCGGAGGCGGCCAAGGTGATCGAGAACGCCCAGCGCGACATCAACATCGCCTTCATCAACGAGGTGACGCAGATCTTCCAGAAGGCCGGGCTTTCCGTCTTCGACGTGCTGGCGGCGGCCAACACCAAGTGGAACTTCCTCGATTTCAAGCCCGGCCTGGTCGGCGGACACTGCATCGGCATCGATCCCTTCTACCTGGCGCGCTGGGCACAGGACCTGGGGCACAACCCCGAGATCATCCTGGCCGGGCGACGGCTCAACGACGGCATGGGCGACTTCGTGGCGGAGCGCATCGACGAGCGCTTGGCCAAGCTGTTCCCGAACGGCAAGGCCGGCGAGATCCTGATTCTCGGCCTGACCTTCAAGGAAGACGTGCCCGACCTGCGCAACTCCAGGATCGTCGACATCGTCAGGGGGCTGACCGGCCGCGGGCACACCGTGCGTGTCCACGACCCCATGGCCGACCCCGAGGAGGCAAGGGAGTACTATGGCCTCGACCTGCTGACCTCGCTCGACGGCGTCAAGGATTGCGCCTGCGTGGTGGGTGCGGTGCGCCATCGCGCCTATTTGGCGTACACGCCCGACGTCCTGGGCCGGCTGGTGCGTCCGGGCGGGCTCGTCGCCGACGTCAAGGGCCTGTGGCGCGACCTCCCCATGCCCCAGGGGCTTCATCGCTGGCAGCTGTAAGGGGTCGGATGCCGGTCAGGCGCGGTTCAGCCGCCACTTGACCAGCGCGCCCTGGCCGTCAAGGCCGCCTGTCACCATGATCTGCCGGGTCCGGCGGGGCGTTCCGTCGCCCAGATAGACGCTGTCCTCGAGCGAAACGGCGCCGCCCTCGGCGCGGAATTTCCAGCCGTGACCGGCCGCGGTGCGCAACAGGACGCCCGTGCCTTCCGCCAGCAGGGAGGCCTGGATTCGCGGATGCAGGTGGAAGCGGATGGCGAAGGTCTTGCCGCCCGGCCCCGTCAGTTCGTCCTCGCCGCGCACGTCCTCGCCGTCGGCGGCCAGAAAGACGGCGCGGCGGTGGATCAGGCCGAACGGCCTGCGATAGCCGTCGTGGCTGGCTTCGATCAACAGGCTGCCGTCGAATTCCCGGCGCCCGGTGCTGACGTCGACCGGCCGTCGGCCGAGGCCGCCGCCGGGGACAAGATCGGCCGAGTTGACGTCGTCGACGACCAGCGCCGAGTGGGCGGCGGTGGCCCGAAGCGCGCCCTGCCAATGGGCCTCGGCCTCGGGATGGGCGCCGCAGTTGACGACGATGCGCTCGCGCCCGACGCTGAACTCGAAGCTGAGCGTACCGGCGTGGGCCTTGCGGTCGGCGCCCGGCGGCGGCGGCGGACCGGCGTCGACGATGACGACGGCGCGCCCGGCCGCCAACCGGTGAAAGCCGGTGTGCGGCGCGCTGGACAACGGTTTGCCCCGGGCCCTGGCCTGGGCGAACAGGGCATCCAGGCGTTCGCGCTCGCCCTCGTTGCCGCCGTTGAAGAGGGCCAGGCCGCCGTCGCCGTGGCGCAGCGCGCGCAACAAGGGCGGCATGCGGTCGATCGCCCCTTGCAGCCAGTCGGGGACGTCCTGGTCGCCGGCCAGCAGCAGGGCCCGAAGATCCAGGCAGTCGCCCAGAACGTCGGCCTGGATGGCCGGGCAGCGCTCGATATGGCCGCCGTCGGGCCAGACCTGGCGGGCGATCTCCTGTTCCAGGCCCCGCATCGTGGTCTCGAAGTGCCGCTCGAAGCCGGGCAGGCTGAGCGCCGCATAGCAAAGCCCCTTCAGCGCGCGCAGGCTGCGGGCGTTGGGCGGCCGGCGCTTGACCGTGCGCCGCAGGTGGCGGGTCTGGACGGCCAGCGAGCCCAGCAGGCGCGCCGTGAAGGCGGCGTCGGCGTCGGCGGCGAGGAAGCGGAAATGGCTGAGCCAGGCGACCAGGCGGTCGGCCAACACGTGCGGGGCCCAAGCCCCGGCCCGCCAGTGGCCATAGTGCGCGAGCCAGCCGTCGATGAGGGCGCGGGCGCGGGGAGCCGCATCCTCTCCGCCGTAGGCGCGAAGGTCCCGCAGCCAGACGAAGCCATGCAGGAAATCGCTGGCCGTCCCCGACAGTTCAGGCGGCAGCGCCTCGAACCCGGGAATGGCGAGGGTCTTGCCCGCGAAGGGGAAGCGGCCACCGGCGATCCGTGCCCCCTTCTCGCGATCGCCCGACCACAGATCGGGCGGCACCATCCGGAGCGCCCGCGGGGCGCGCCCGCCGAGGGTCAGGGGATAGAGCGGCAGCGAGAACAGCCACTCGGCGACGCCCCGCCTCGGGGTGCCGATCCACCGGGCGCGGCGCGATCCGCCGCCGACCCATGCGCTGTCCTTGATTGCCATCTGCTCCATTCCGCAAGCGGTACGGGCGGTCGTGTTCCCAGGCGCTGCGGATGGTGCCCCAATCGCCAAGGCTCGGCAAGGGGCGCCGGCAGGATTGCCCGCGGAAGGGGGTCAATCCCCCTCGAAGGCGGTCCGGTAGTCGCGCCTGCGGGCCGCGTTCCTTGAATGAAAAGGATCGGGGCGTGTGTTGCCGTCTTTCGGCCGGGGGGAGTAAAGGCCGATCGTCGGCGCCCCTTACAGGCGGCGCAGGCGGGCCGCGAAGAAGCCGTCCATGCCGCCTACGTGGTCCAGGTGGAAGGGGAACGTCCTCAGATCGCCGGCCTCCGTCACCAGTTCGGCCATGCCGCCCACCTCCTCGGCACCGACCGGCTGGCGCGCCACCGGCGCGCCGGCGCCGATCAGGGCGTCGATGCGCTGGGCCCCTTCCTCGGGTTGCAGCGAGCAGGCGCAATAGACGATCAGGCCGCCCGGCCGCACCATGGCGACGGCGGCTTCCAGCAGGGCTTGCTGTAGCGGGCCCAGGGCCTTGACGTCGTCTTCCGTGCGCAGCCAGGCGGCGTCGGGGTGGCGGCGCAGCGTGCCGGTGGCCGAGCACGGCACGTCGAGCAGGAGGGCGTCGGCCGGTTCCGCCGGCCGCCAGGCGATGGCGTCGGCGACCACCGTTTCGACGGCGAGTTCGAGGCGGGCCAGGTTGGCGCGCAGGCGGGAAACCCGGCCCTGGGCGCGATCCACCGCGATCACCCGGGCGCCGGCGGCGGCCAGCTGGGCGGACTTGCCGCCTGGCGCCGCGCAGAGGTCGAGCACCGTCTTGCCGGCCACCGGCCCAAGCAGGCGGGCGGGCAGCGCGGCGGCGGCGTCCTGCACCCACCAGGCGCCCTCGGCGAAGCCCGGCAGCGCCGGAATCGGGCCGTGCGGGTGGAGCCGCAGGCTGCCGGTGGGAAGCACGGTGCCGCCCAGCGCGCCCGCCCAATGTTCGGCGTCGCCCTTCACCGAGACATCGAGCGGCGGTTCCGCCAGATGGGCCTCGGCGATGCGCCGGCAGGTCGCCTCGCCATAGGCCGCCGACCATGAGTTCCACAGCCAGTCGGGGGTGTTGAGGCGCGCCGCGTCCTGGGCGTCGCGCAGGGCCAGGCCGCCCTGTGCCAGGCGGCGAAGCACGGCGTTGACGAGGCCGGCGTAGGTCGGCTGGCGGCGGGCCCGGGTCAGGCTGACGGCGGTGTCGACGGCGGCATGCGCCGGGGTCTCGAAGAACAGGATCTGGGCGGCGCCCAGGCGCAGGATATCGGTGACGGCGGCCGCCTTGGGGGGCAGCGACCGTTCCAGGAAGCTTCCCAGCAGGGCGTCGATCTGGCCCTTGCGGCGCAGCGCGGTGGCGGTCAGGTTGCGCACGAAGCCGCGGTCGCGCCCCTCCATGTGGGCGAGGTCGGTGTGCCCGTCCAGGGCCTCGTCGAGGCCGTGGCCGCGCCGGAGCACGGCGGTCAGCACGTCCAGCGCCACGGCGCGCGGATCGGCCGGCGGGCGGGGCTCGGGGCGTTTCTTTTGCGCCGGGCGCGGCCGGCGGTCGGGGGGCTTGGTCGTCAACGGGGGCCTTCCTTCACGGGCTCGGGTTCGATCAGGGCGACGCGGGCCGGCGCGCCGTCGCAGCCCTTGAGCTTGAGCGGCATGCAGATCAGCTCGTAGGGGCCGGCCTTGATTCCCCGCAAATCCAGCCCCTCGACCAGCACCACTTGGGCGCCCAGGAGTGAGCGGTGCGTCACCCGGCCGGGTTCCTGATAGCGCTCGATCGACAGGTAGTCGATGCCGATCAGTCGGATGCCGCGCCCGATCACCCACTCGGCGGCGGCCGGCGTCAGGGCCACGAAGTCTGTGCGGAAGCCCTGGGTGTAATCGTTCCACAGCTCCGAATTGCGGGTCTTGAGGATGAGCCGCGTGGTGCCGGGCGGGATGGCCTTGGCCTGAAGATCCTCGGGCCCGATCTCGGCAAGATCGGGAAAGTCGACCACCACGCACGGCCCCAGCAGGACGTCGAGCGGGATGGCGTCGATGCCATGGCCGTCGGCGATGAAGTGCCTGGGCGCGTCGACGTGGGTGGCGAAATGGACGTGGGTGTCGAGGCGGGACAGGTTGTTGGCGGCGCCCTCCTCCATCTTGCGCAGGCGCTCCAGCGTCGGCTCCGGGGTGTTGGGAAAGCGCGGGATATCGGGCGTGAAGGTCAGCGTGATGTCGTGAATGGTCCGGTTCAAGGCAGCCTCCCTCGCGGACCCCGCCGCGTCGGCCTCTCGGGGCATCCTTTATCGCGCCGCGGCGGCTTTGCCAACCCGGTGCGATCGCGCCGGCGAAGATCGGGCGCCCCTCGGCCGCCGATTTGCCGTTGCCTGGGGCCGCCGTTCGGGGCATTTTGCAGGGCCGGCCGGTTTCGGGGCGCGTCCAGCCGCCCGCTGGCCGGCCAACGGTGGAGAATCGAAGCCCCCATGGTGAGGGATCTTCTCGGAAAATTGCTGCGGCCCGCTTCGGGGGCCGAGGAGGCCTCCTCGGAGCTGCCGATGAAGCGCGTCGGGCCGGTGGCCGCCATCGCGCTCGTGGCCGAGATCGAGGGGCCGGGCGGCCGCGAGCTGACGGCGCGCGTCGCCGCCGCCCTCGATCCCTGCCCCGGCATCGAGGTCCGCCTTGCCAACAAGCGCCTTCGGCTGCCGTCCGACGGCAACCTCATCGAGCGCTTGGCGGCGGCCGGCGCCACCGGGCGCGCCTGGCTGGCCCAGGAAGGCGCCGATGTGATGATCTGGGGCGAGACGACCGGTCTTTCGGGGGGCGCGGTGCTGCGCTTCGTCCCGGCCCTGCTGGATGCCGAGGGCAAGACCGGCACTTTTGGTTTGGCGGACGCGCTGGAACTGCCGGCCAACTTCGGCAGCGAATTCGGCGAGATTCTGGGGGCGGCGACGGTGGCCGCCGCCGTTCCCATCAAGCTGGGCCGCGAGGAATCGCTGGGTTCCGTGCTGTCCAACGCCATCGCCCGGGTCAACGGTTTCGTCGAATCCCCGCCCATGGGCCTGACGGCGGCGCAGAGCGCGGCCATGCTGGCCTGCCTCGGCAACTGCTTCGCCGCCCTGTGGCGGGTCAACGCCAAGGACGCCCACCTGGAGCGCGCCCAGCGCATCTATGGCCTGGCGCTGCATTCCTGCGCCAGCCCCGAGCTGCGCCTGACGCGGGCCATGATCCAGAACCACTTGGCGGCGGTGCACGAGGCCAAGGCCGCCGGCGACGCCGACCCCGCCCACCTGGAAGAGGCGGCCAAGGCCTATCACGCGGTGGCCGCCGCCCTCGGCCCCGGGGAGCATCCGGGCGACTGGGCCTTCGCCCAGACCCGCCTCGGGCTGGTGCTCTATCGCCTGGCGCTCCGGCGCGACAGCGACGCCACCCGCATGCAGGCCTCGGTGAAAGCTTTCGAGGCGGCGCGCGAGGTGCTCGATCGCGACGAATCGCCCGACCGCTGGGCCGAGGTCACCAACCAGATGGGGGTGGCGCTGCTGGCCCTGGGCAGCCAGGTCACCGGCACCGACGCCTTGGAGCGCTCGGTGGCATGCTTCCGCGAGGCCCTGGGCGTGCGCCGCCGCGACGCCGCGCCGCTGTTGTGGGCGCAGACCGCCAACAACCTGGGCGCCGCCTCGTTCGCGCTCTCGCGCCGCAAGACGGTGCCCGGCCTGCTCGACGAGGCGGTGCGCTGCTTCGAGGGGGCGCGCGAGATCTACCTGAAATACCGCCAGCCCAAGGTGGTCGCCGTCATCGAGAAGAACCTGGCCCGGGTGCGCGAACGCCTGAGCAAGGGCGGCAAGGGCGGCGGCCATTCCCCCCGCCGCTCCCCCCGCCCGCGCGGATAGCTTGGGCGTTTTTCCTAATCGTCATGGCCGCACTTGTTGCGGCCATTCACGTCATTCTTTCCTGCGGATCCGGGGATGACGCACAAGGAGAGGTGAAACGGAAACGGCGGGACCCCGGGCCCCGCCGTCCGTCTTCATAGCGCCGAACCCTACTGGCGGTTCTGGCGGTTCTCGATCAGGTCCTCGACCACGGTGGGATCGGCCAGCGTCGAGGTGTCGCCCAGCGTGCCGAAGTCGTTCTCGGCGATCTTGCGCAGGATGCGGCGCATGATCTTGCCGGAACGGGTCTTGGGCAGGCTCGGCGCCCATTGCAGGAAATCGGGCGACGCGATGGGTCCGATCTCCTTGCGCACCCACTGGACCAGCTCCTTGCGCAGCTCCTCGGTCGCCGGCTCGCCGGCGTTGAGGGTCACGTAGGCGTAGATGCCCTGGCCCTTGATGTCGTGCGGGCAGCCCACCACGGCGGCCTCGGCCACCTTCGGATGGGCGACCAGCGCGCTTTCCACCTCGGCGGTGCCCATGCGATGCCCCGACACGTTGATGACGTCGTCGACGCGCCCGGTGATCCAGTAATAGCCGTCCTCGTCGCGCCGGCAGCCGTCGCCGGTGAAGTACTTGCCGGGATAGGTGGTGAAGTAGGTCTGCACGAAGCGGTTATGATCGCCATAGACGGTGCGCATCATGCCCGGCCAGGCGTCGACGATGCACAGATTGCCGGCGCCGGCGCCCTTGATCTCCTGCCCTTCGGCGTCGACCAGCAGGGGGACGATGCCGAAGAACGGCTTGGTCGCCGAGCCGGGCTTGGTCGCGATGGCGCCCGGCAGCGGGGTGATCAGGATGCCGCCGGTCTCGGTCTGCCACCAAGTGTCGACGATCGGGCAGCGCTCGTCGCCGACCACCTTGTGGTACCACATCCAGGCCTCGGGGTTGATCGGCTCGCCCACCGTGCCCAGGATGCGCAGGGATTTGCGGCTGGTCTTCTTGACCGGTCCGTCGCCTTCGCGCATCAGGGCGCGGATGGCGGTCGGCGCGGTGTAGAAGATGTTGACCTTGTGCTTGTCGATGACCTGCCAGAAGCGCGAGGCATCCGGGTAGGTCGGCACGCCCTCGAACATCACCGAGATGGCCCCGTTGGCGAGCGGCCCATAGACGATGTAGCTGTGCCCGGTCACCCAGCCGACGTCGGCGGTGCACCAGAAGACGTCGCCGTCCTTGTAGTCGAAGACGTACTGATGGGTCATCGAGGTATAGACCATGTAGCCGCCGGTGGTGTGCATCACCCCCTTCGGCTTGCCGGTCGAGCCCGAGGTGTAGAGGGTGAACAGCGGGTCCTCGGCGCTCATCTCGGCCGGCGGGCAGTCGGCCGAGACCTTGGCGCAGATCTCGTGATACCAGACATCGCGTCCCGCGGTCATCGGGACGTTGCCGCCGGTGTGCTTCACCACGACCACCGTCTTCACCGTCGGGCATTGGGCCACGGCCTTGTCGGCATTGGCCTTCAACGGTACCGGACGACCGCCGCGCAGGCCCTCGTCGGAGGTGATGAGCGCCACCGACTTGCCGTCCTGGATGCGGCCGGCCAGCGAATCCGGCGAGAAACCGCCGAACACCACCGAATGGATGGCGCCGATGCGCGCGCAGGCCAGCATGGCCACCGCCGCTTCGGGGATCATCGGCAGGTAGATGGTGACGATGTCGCCCTTGTTGATGCCCTGGGCCTTCAGCGCGTTGGCCAGGCGGCACACCCGCTCGTGCAGGTCCTTGTAGGTGATCGCCTCGCTCTTGTTGGGGTCGTCGGCTTCCCACAGGATGGCGGTCTGGTTGCCCCGCTTGGCGAGATGGCGGTCGAGGCAGTTGTAGGAGGCGTTCAGCGTGCCGTCATAGAACCACTTGATGTGGACGTCGGGCGCGTTGAAGCTGGCGTCCTTCACCTTGGTGAAGGGCTTGATCCAATCGATACGCTTGGCCTGCTCGGCCCAGAACCCCTCGGGGTCGGCGACGGAGCGCTTGTACATTTCCTCGTATTTGGCGCTGTCGGCCCAGGCCGACTTGGCGATGGTTTCGGAAACCGGAAATAGATCTGCCATGGATGTGTTGCCTCTTTTGTTGGTTAGGGTGCCCGTTGCTTGGGGGCGTCTTTTTTATTGGTACGGAAGCCGTACTGGCGTGCGAGACACGTCCGGGATCAAACGGAACGCCTGAAAATCGACCCCGAAGACTTATCTGAAAAACGCCCGCCAGACAAGTCCGACACGGAAAAATTGAGGCTGACTCCAAGCCCTATCCGGCTTCAATTGCGAAGGAAAATGACTTTCTCCTGAACGGGGACGGCCGCGGCTTCAGTCCGCCGGATCGAGGCCCGGCGGAATGAGACGCCATTCGGCCCACACCCGGCGATCGAAGGGCCTGCCGTTGCGGGTCTCGCCTTCGCGGAGCGCCTCTTCGGCGTGCTCGAAGCCGCGCTTGAGTTCGCCCCACATCTCGCGACCCAGGGGACGGAGCTCAGGGAGGTTGAGGCAGCGCAGCGAATACGACCACACCATGGCGCCGGTGGCGTCGGCCTGCTGGCGGATCTTGGCCAACTGCCGGGCCGCCCGGTTGATGCGCAGCTGCATCACGCCCAGTTCCTCGGACGGCTCCAGGGCCCGGCGCTGGAACAGCCCCGCGGGCAGGACGCCGTGGATTTCCATGTTGACGCGCACCACGGCGGCGCAGCCGACGATGACGCCGAGGTCGCGATCGCCGGTTCCCTGCAGCCCCCCGACGAAGCGGCGGACTTCCTTGGCGCTGCCTTTCAGCGCCCGCTCCTCGAGGTGTCCGGCCAGCCAGTTCCTGAACATCGGCGGTTCTCCATAATTTCGGGGACGCCATATTTAATTCACGGGAGGTTTCGCCGTTGCCTGGGCGAAAGAGGGTGAATTAAGTATGGTGTCCCCGAAATTTCTACGGCCTGATCCCGCCCATCTGGCACAGGAGCTTCCAGGCGGCATCGTCGATCGGCACCACCGACAGGCGCGACTGGCGGATCAGCGCCAGGTGGGAAAGCCGCGGCTCGGCCTTGATCTCGGCCAGCGTCACCGGCCGGGCCAGCGGGCGGACCGCCTTGAAGTCGACCATGCCGAAGCGGCCCGAGGGATCGGTGGGGTCGGGATAGTAGGTCTTGACCACCTCGACGATGCCGACGATACGTTTCTCGTCGACCGAATGGTAGAAGAAGGCGGCGTCGCCCACCGTCATCGCCTTCATGTTGCTGGCGGCCTGGTGGTTGCGCACGCCGTTCCACGGCTCGACGCCTTTTCGCACGTGGTCGTCCCATGACCACGCACTCGGTTCCGACTTCACCAGCCAATGGGCCATGTCGCTTTTCCCTTTCCCTGCTCAGCCGGCGGCCGGGGCTTCCGCCTTGAAGGGGCGGGCCAGCAGGCCGGCGATGGTGGCCTCGACGTCGGCGCCGCCGTTGAGAATGCCGTCCACCGCTTCGGATATGGGCATGTCGACGCCAAGACGGCGGGCCAGCGCCACCACCGAGGAGGCGGTGAACACGCCTTCGGCCACCGAATGGCGGGCTGCCAGCACGGCCCCCAGCGTCTCGCCCCGGCCCAAGGCCAAACCAAGCGAGAAGTTGCGCGACTGGGTGGCATTGCAGGTGAGCGTGATGTCGCCCAGGCCGCACAGGCCGAGAAAGGTTTCCGGCTCCGCCCCCTTGGCGACACCTAAGCGCACGATCTCGGCCAGCCCGCGGGTGATCAGCGCGGCCCGCGCGTTGTCGCCCAGCCCCCGCCCCTCGACGATGCCGCACGCGATGGCCAGCACGTTCTTGACGGCGCCTCCCACCTGGGCGCCGGCGACGTCGGTGGAATGATAGACGCGAAAGCGCGGCGTACGCAGAGCGGCGGCCAGCGTCTCGGCCAGCCCGGGCTCGGCGCAGGCCAGCGTCACCGCGGTCGGCAATTCGCGCGCCACCTCGGCGGCGAACGTCGGCCCCGACAGCACGGCGAACGGCAGGCCGGGCAGAGCTTCCCCCACCACCTCGGTCATCAGGGCGCCGCTGCCCTGCTCGATGCCCTTGGCGCAGATGACGACCGGTGGCCGGTGGCCGGTGGCGGGGGCCAGCGCCGCGCACAGGTGGCGCACCCGTTGCGCCGGCATCGCCAGCAGCAGGGCGTCGGCGGCGGCCGCCTGGGCGATGTCGACGGTGGCGCGGATCGACGCGTCGAGGCGCACGCCCGGCAGGTAGAGGGAATTCTCGTGGTCGCGGTTGATGCCCGCCGCGACCTCGGGCTCATAGGCCCACAGGCAAACCTCGCGCCCGGCCCTTCTCGCCGCCGCCGCCAGCGCCGTGCCCCAGGCGCCGGCGCCGATGACGCCGATGCGCCTCATGCCTCGGCCAGGAAGGCTTGATAGTCGGCGGCGACGGCGGCCACCGCCGCGTCGTACAGCCGCTGGCCGGCCTCGGGCGTCGCCAAGCCGGAGTTGGAACCGATGCGCCCGTCGGGGTAGCGCTGGCGGAAGGTGGCGGAATTGTAAAAGCCGCCGCGCGGCGCCACTGGCGGATCGAGGGGTGCCGACTTGATGTTGGCGGCATCGACGAACTGGGTGAGTGCCACCTCGGACGCGGCGGCGTGCGAGCCGTCGGCGGCGCCGAACAGTTCCCGGGCCAGCGCCCCCACCGGCTCGGGCTGCCACCAGTTCATGGCCTTGCAGCGCACCTGCGGGGCGTCCGCGAAACCGGCGCGGCGCATCTCGTTGTAGATCTCGAAGAACGCGGCCTGCAGCGAGGCGATGTTGCCGCCGTGGCCGTTGACGAAGAAGAAGCGCCGGAACCCGTGGGCGGTGAGCGAGCCCACGCAGTCGGAAAGGAGCGCGATCAGCGTCGAGGGCCGGAGCGTCATCGAGCCGGGGAAGCGCATGTGGTGTTCCGACATGCCGACGGCGATCGTCGGGCCGACGAGTGCGCCCGCCGCCGCGCCGACGCCCTTGGCGATGACCTCGGCGCAGATGGCGTCGGTGCCGATGACGCCGATGGGGCCGTGCTGCTCGGTGGCGCCGATGGGCAGGATGACGCCCGTGGATGTCTCAAGATAGCGCTCCACTTCCGGCCAGGTGCTCTGCTGAAGCTGCATCGGCATCGTTCCTTTTCCGCCTGGGGGTTCGCCCGGCTTTATCGCCCGCCCAGGCGCCTTGGCGCAAGCGGCTGGTGGTTCTTTGCGGGGGCGGGTGAGTGATAGGACCAAGAACAAAATATAGAGTCCAACACCT